>JBBQFB010000375.1:0-1527 GCA_038321545.1 Gaiellales bacterium | reverse complement strand
TGGACGCGGTAGTGGTCGTGGCGCGCGGGGAAGTAGAGGATCGGCTTGCCGCCGGCCGCGTTCACGACCTCGCGCACGTTGGTCGCGATCAGCGTGCGCCGCGCGAGGCCGCCGAGGAACGCGGTCTCGAGGTGGCAGAACAGGCCGTAGTCGCCCTCGATCGTCATCACGGTCTCCCACGGCACGATCTCGTCGCCGTCGTGGAGCGCTCGCACGTCGAGGTCGTCCCAGCCGTCGACCCACTCGCCGTCCGGCCCCTCGCGCCCCGCGCACTCGCGCAGGATCGCGATCGCCTCGTCCATGCCACCGAGCACGGCATGCTTGCGCTGGAAGACCTGGAGCACGACCGACGGGTGGTGGTCGTCCTGCTCGAGGACGCGCTTCGTGTAGTTGAAGTACGCGTCGGAGTAGTACCCGTCGCGGATCTTCGCGATCGGGAGGTCGAAGACCTCGCTGGGCAGCCGCGTCCGGCGGTTGGTCGTGCTCATCTGGGCCGGGATGGTACGCGTGGCTAGACGGCAGCGGCGGAGATCCGCCGGGCGAGCTCGAGGTCGAGGTCGGTGATGCCGCCCGCGTCGTGGGTCGAGAGGTCGATCACGACCCGGTTCCAGACGTTTGACCAGTCGGGGTGGTGGTTCAGGTCCTCGGCATCGAACGCGACGCGGGTCATGAACGCGAACGCGGTGCGGAAGTCGGCGAGGACGACCTCGCGGTGCAGGCAGCCGTCGCGCAGCTCCCAGCCGGGGAGGTCGGTGAGCGCCGCCGTGATCGCGCCGGGCGTGAGCGGTGTACGGTCCATGCCGCCGAGTCTAGTGTCCCGAGTCAGAAGTTCGTGGCGAGGGCTCCGGTGCGCGTGTTTGCAGCGGCGAGACAGACGGGATAATGTATCCAATCATGCGAAGGGTTCGCGTTCTCCACGAAGGTGCGTCCGCCTGGGGCGCTCAGGAGGGCGACGAGATCGTCCTCGACTCCGGCTTTCGCCTGCCGGTGAGCGGGGCGACCTGGCTGGCGCCGGTCGCACCGTCGAAGATCATCGCCGTCCACCTCACGTACCGCTCACGGCTGGTGGAGTACGCGGTGTCGAAGATGCCGTCGGAGCCGTCCTACTTCATGAAGCCGCCGTCCACGCTGAACGGCCACCTCGGCGAGCTGCGCCGGCCGCGCGGCGCGAAGTTTCTCAACTACGAGGGCGAGCTGGCGGTGATTGTCGGCGCGCGGATGAAGGGCGTCGGCCCCGACGACGTGCTCGACTACGTGTATGGCTTCGCGCCCGCCAACGACGTCGGCCTGCACGACTTCCGCCACGCCGACCGCGGCTCGATGCTGCGCGTGAAGGGCCAGGACGGGTTCCTGCCGATCGGCCCGGCGGTGGTGACCGCCGACGAGTGGACGCCCGACGACGGCTACACGCTGCGCACCTACCTGAACGGCGAGGTGGTGCAGGAGGCCGACCAGGACGACCTGATCTGGAGCTACCGCTACCAGCTCGCCGACCTGTGCCGCACGATCACGCTCGAGCCGGGCGAC
>JBBQFB010000374.1:0-1558 GCA_038321545.1 Gaiellales bacterium | reverse complement strand
GTTCGTGTTCGAGAACGCGACCCCGTACGCCGTGCTCGAATTCCGGGAGGGATCCGCGCAGGTGAACGTCGACGTCATGTCGTCGAACGGATAGGTGTAGCAGGTCGGGCAGGCGGATTTGAGCCAGTTGATCGTCGGCAGCACGTAGGTGAGCCAGTTCGTATTTGCGCTCTGCAGCGGCTGCGCGGGTGGCGTGATGTTGAGCCCGACGTTGCCCGCCGGATTCTGCAGCGGACCGGGGGCCTCGGTGGCGCCCCACATCACGCCGCCGCAGGCGAGTGCCAGCGGCTGGATCGGGAATGCCGGCGTCGACGTCGTGGTGCCGTTGCCCACATAGGCGCTGTAGGTGTTGTTGATGCACAACTGCAGGTCGCCGACGCTGACGGTGCCGCCCGAGCCGTTGGACCAGTTGGTGCTGAACGCGAACGGCGCCAGGTTGGCGCTGGACGAGTTGAGGCCCCAGACGCCGTCGGCCGAAATCCACGCGAGGGGCCTGCCGCACGAGCGCGTGCCGAAGCTGAACTTCGAGCCGGTCGCCACGCTGGACATCGCATAGCCGCAGGTCGTGTCGGGAGCGCTCGTGCAGTCGCTGTTCTTCGTGCAGGAGGCCACCGTGGTCGTCGACGGATTGACCACGCGATAGTAGCTCGACGCGTCGCCGGTCAGCGTGACGCCCGGCGGGAACGACGCGGTCGACGACGGCGCCATCGTCCAGTTCGCGGCCGGCAGGCCCGCGACGGAGCTGGAGCCGCTGACGAAGCCGCCGTTCTGCGCGGTCAGGCTGCCGGCGGTGCCGCAGGAGTAGCCGTTGGCTGGCGAGATCGCGACGTTGGTGGGCCCGAACTGCGTCGCGAAATTGACGCCGTTGATGATCGAGACATCGTAGAAGTCGGTGGCGGGATACGCCTGGAAGGTCAGCTCGGCCAGCGTGTTGGTTCCGGGAGACGGACCCGTGCCGGGGCCGCAGGCGAGGCCCTGGGCACCGCCGACGCAGGTCGCGTTTTCGCAGACACCGGTGCTGGAATTGCAGCCGGTGCGCGCGTAGAAGTTGCCCGACCAGATGATGCCGGCCGGCGAAATGCTGGAGCCGGAGATGGCGAGCGTGGTCGTCGCGCCGCCGGCGGCGAGCTGGTAGCCGTTGCTCGGGGCGTTCTGGTCGTAGTAGCAGTAGAACGGCGAGTTCGAGATGCTCGCATTGGGCGCCGAGCCGCCCTGGATGCACGCGGTGCCGATCGGGCACGCCGCCTGCGGGTTCGACGGTCCGCACAGCGATCCGGCGCCGGGTTTCAGGTTCGCCGACGGCGTGCCGGCCGGGACTGCAGGTGTTGTCGCGTTCAGGTACGAGCTCGCCGCGCCGCCGGTGATGCCGACGTAGATCGTGCTGGTGGAGTTGTTGGTGAAGGTGATCGAGCGCCGGGTCGCCTCGGGCGCGACCGCGCCGAGGGTCAACGGCGCAATCGTGTAGGTCTGGCCCGAAGCGGCCTTCGCAGTCCCGCTGACGGTGACCGAGCCCGACGCCGCCGTGCCCACGAGGCCGAGACCGCAGTTGAGCACGCTG
>JBBQFB010000373.1:0-1599 GCA_038321545.1 Gaiellales bacterium | reverse complement strand
ATGACGATGCGGCGGGGCTGAGCGGCATCCCGTACACGGTGGATGCGGTTGATCAGTTCCAGGTGGTGACGTCCGGTGGGCAAGCCGAACTCGGCCGCGCGCTCGGCGGCTACGTCAACGTCGTCACCAAGAGCGGTACGAACGCGGCGCATGGCGACCTCTACGGCTACTTCCGCGACGACCACTTCAACGGGAAGAATGCCCTGACCGGCACGACGCTCCCGATGTCGCAGCAGCAGTACGGGGCCAGCCTGGGCGGGCCGGTGTTGAAGGACCGCACGTTCTACTTCGTGAACGTCGAGCAGCGGAAGCTCGATCAGACCGGCGTCACCACGATCTCGCAGGCGAACGCGGACGCGATCAACGCGCGGCTCGCCGCTATCGGCTACCCGGGCCGTCCGGTGTCGACCGGCATCTACGCGAACCCGATCAACAGCACGAACGTGCTCGGAAAGCTCGACCACCAGGTGAGCGGTCGCGACCAGTTCTCGGTGCGTTACAGCTTCTACGACGCGGCGGCGCGCAACGCACGCGGCGCCGGCGGCCTGAATGCGCCGTCGGCCTCGTCCGGGCTCGACAACCGTGACCAGAGCGTGGCGGTCAGCAATGTCTGGACGCTGTCGCCGCGAACGGTAAACGAGACGCGGGCACAGTTCGCACACAGCAACCTCCAGGCGCTGTCGACCGACCCGGTCGGTCCGGCCGTCAGCATCTCGGGCGTCGCCTCGTTCGGCACGCTCTCGGGCAGCCCGCAGAAGCGGCGGAACACGATGTTCCAGGTGGTCGACAGCATCTCCCATCAACGCGGCGCCCACGCGCTGCGTGCCGGTGTCGATGTCCTGTTCAACAGCGACACCATCAACTTCCCGCGGTCGTACCGGGGCGCCTACACCTTCTCGTCGCTCGCGACCTTCCTGTCGGGCACGTACAATAATTCAGGTTTTACTCAGACCTTCGGCGTGGTGAACGTCGCGCAGACGAACCCCAACGTCGGCCTGTATGTGCAGGACGAGTGGAAGGCCACTTCGACGCTGACACTGAATCTCGGCGTCCGCTACGACCTGCAGATGCTGGAGACGATCACCACCGACACCAACAACCTGTCGCCGCGTCTCGGCTTCGCCTGGTCGCCATTTGCGTCTCGCCGCACGGTGGTGCGCGGCGGCGCCGGTCTCTACTTCGACCGCGTCCCGCTGCGGGCGCTGGCCAACGCGCTGCTCTCGGCGCGCAACTCGACCGACCTCGCGAACCTGCAGCAGACCAGTATCAGCCTGTCGCCGACCCAGGCCGGCGCACCGGTCTTCCCGAACATCCTGCCGGCGGCCATTCCCTCCGTCACCCTCGTCAACCTGACGACGATGGACACGGAGCTGCAGAATGCCTACTCGCGGCAGGGGAGCGTCGAGATCGAGCACCAGCTGGGCGGCAAGGCGACGGTGAGCGCCAGCTATCAGTATGTGAAGGGCATCGGCCTGCTGATGTCGATCAACCAGAACGTGCCGGGCTGTGTGGCCGCCGGCACCAACAACGGGTGCCGGCCGGTGTCGAGCTATGCCAACAACAGCCGGTATTCAGCGGCGGGGTCGTCGAACTACCACG
>JBBQFB010000372.1:0-1630 GCA_038321545.1 Gaiellales bacterium | reverse complement strand
AGCACCTCGAAGCCGGACTCCTCGAGCAGCGTGCGCCAGCGCTCGCCCGGCACCCAGTGCAGGCGCATGGTGGTCTCGTGCCCTCGGTAGGAGACGCTCAGGTCGAGCCGGCGAGCGGCCTCGTCCCACCGGGCCAACTCGCGCACGCCGGAGGGACGCTCCATGCGCAGGCCCTGCGTCGCGCGGATGTCGGCCCGCGTCGGTTCCAGCACGTCGAAGATCAGCAGCCCGTCCGGAACCAGGAGCGCCGCGACGGCCGCGAGGAACGCCGCCCGCTCGTCGTCGCTGCTGAGATGCATGAGCACGCGGAACGGCGCGATCACACGGTCGGTGGCCGGCAGTTCGGGCAGCGAGCGCAGGTCGGCCTCGACGCCCTCGATCAGGTCGCCAACGCCGGCGGCGGCGCTGCGTTCGGCGAGCCGGTCGAGCATCGGCCGCGAGCGGTCGACTGCGATCACGCGGTGCCCGGCCAGGGCCAGCGGGATCGCGATCCGGCCGGTACCGCCACCGATCTCGACGATCGGCCCGGCCGCTCCGTCACAGACCGCGCGGTAGAACGGGACGTCCTCCGTCACCTCGGCGCACCAGTGGTCGTAGATCGCGGCGATGCCGGCGTACGGATCTTCCGTCACGGTCCGGACGATAGACTCCCCGGCCGATGGCGGACGACCTCGACAGATTGCTGCAGGAGGCTCGGGAGCGCATTTCCGGGGCCTCGCTGCGTGCCGCGCTGGAGGAGGCACGCGTCTCGCTGCTGGGCCGGAACGCCGAGCTGACGCAGCGTTTGCGCGGCATCGCCGGCCTTCCCCCCGAGGAGCGCGGACCGGTCGGCAAGCGCCTGAACGAGTTCCGGCAGTCGATCGAGGCGATGCTCGCCGAGCGCGAGGCCGTCGTCGGCGCGCACGAGCTGGCCGAGCAGCTGGAGCGCGAGCGCGTCGACGTGACGCTGCCGGGCACGGTCGTGCCGCGCGGTGGGCTGCACCTGCTGACGCAGACGCGACGCGAGATCGAGGACATCTTCATCGGCCTCGGCTACACGATCGCCGAAGGACCGGAGATCGAGCTGGAGTACAACAACTTCGCGGCGCTGAACTTCTCTGACGACCACCCTGCGAAGGCCGAGACTGACACGCTTTGGATCGCGCCGGGCGTCTGCCTGCGGACGCACACGTCGCCCGTGCAGGCGCGCACGCTGCGGGCGCAGGAGCCGCCGATCTACGTGATCGTCCCGGGTCGCGTCTACCGCCGTGACACGCCCGACGCGACGCACTCGCCGATCTTCCACCAGGTCGAGGGCCTGGTCGTCGATCGCGGGATCACGCTCGCCGACCTGAAGGGCACGCTCGACCACCTGGCGCGCGCGCTGTTCGGCGCCGACCGCGAGACGCGGTTCCGGACGAGCTTCTTCCCGTTCACCGAGCCGAGCGTGGAGGTCGACGTGTCGTGCTTCCTCTGCAACGGCGCCGGGTGCAACGTCTGCAAGCACTCCGGCTGGATCGAGATCCTGGGCGCGGGCGAGGTCGATCAGAACGTGCTCGAGATGGCCGGGCTGGACACCGCCGTGTGGCAGGGCTTCGCGTTCGGGATGGGCATCGAGCGGATCGCGTTCCTCAAGTACGGGTTCCCCGAC
>JBBQFB010000371.1:0-1647 GCA_038321545.1 Gaiellales bacterium | reverse complement strand
GGCTCCAGCATGAAGGTCCAGCCACCGGTGCCGGTCTTCGGAGGGACGTTCGGCGCCATCATGAGCGGCACTCCCATGACGCCGTCGGAGCACGAGACGATGGTGCCGTCCGGCCGCGGTGCAACGTCCACGACGTAGCCGGCGAGCTCGCCGAGATGGGTCCGCCCGGGAGTCGTCGTGACGAGGTCGGGGTTGGCCGCGAGGCGTGCCGCGAGGGCGGCGGCGCCGACCGCGCCCGCGTCGCTGAACGTGCAGTCCCCGCTCGACGTCGCGTGGGCGTTCATCAGCACGTCCAGCAAGGCGCCGGGCGTGTCCGGGCGTGAGAGCGCGGTCTCCCACGGCCACGCCTGGTCGTTCCGCCAGCCGTCGCCGACGGTGAACGTGATCTGGGGGTTCGACTTGTGGAACGTGTAGCGGCCCGGCGGGAACGGATCGAAGCATGCTCCGCGATCCACGTCGGGACACGACGACTCGCGGTAGATCGCGCCGATCCGTGTCGCCGGATCCGGCGTCGTGGTCGTGGTCGAGACCGGCGTCGTCGCGGTGGGTGACGGTGCGTCGGCCGGCCGGGTGGATCCGTTCCGCAGCCCTGCGACGACGACCGCGGCAACGAGCACGGCCGCCGCTGCGGCGATGCCGATCGCCAGGCCGAGGCGCGATGGGCGCCTGGACGGTGGGGAGTCGTCGACCAGCAGCTCGGCGCTGCTCCACTCGACCGGGATCGTCACATCGTTGTCGAGGGCGGCCCAGATCCGGTCCTCGAGATCTGCCGGCGCGCGCGAGGGAGGGGGTGCAGCGGCGCGCAGCGTGCGCTCGAGATCACGCATTGCCGGTGACCTCCAGGTACGCCGCGAGCTCGTCGAGCGCGCGGGACAGCCGTGATCCGACGGTGCCGACGGGAAGCTGCATGCGGTCGGCGATCTCCGCCGGCGACAGGTCGAGCCAGTACCGCAGCACGATCACGGCGCGGCGGTCCGGATCGAGTCGCGCGAGCGCGCCGCGAACGTCGGCCGGATCGTTCTCCTCGACACCGACCGAATCGGGCAGGTCGACTTCACCTGGCACGGAGAACTGTTCGTGGCGCTGCACGTCGATCGCGCGGTTCGTGACGATCCGCAGCAGCCACGGGCGGAACGACCGTCGCCGGTCGAACCGCTCCTCCGCCCGGATCGCCCGCACGAACGAGTCCTGGACGATGTCCTCGGCCCGGGCATGGTCGTGGACGATCGCGTGGGCCGTCCGCCACGCGGCGTCGGCGTGCCGCGCGAACAGCTCACCCCACGCGGCCCGTGAGCCGCTGCGGATCGCTGTCAGCAACTCCTCGTCGGTCCTGCCCATGTCTCTCATACGGGTGACCCGTTCCGATCACTCCCGGAACGCCAAAGTTCGTGGCCTGCCGAGAGTACGCCGATCAGGGTCGGCCGCGCGCTCGGTTGTTGCCTTGCGACGCAACCCACGCGCGAGTCGTTCCGTCCACCGCCGTCGAGACGTCGATCGACGTCTCGCCGGCTCGTCGCTCGCCGCGCCGTCCCGACGTCACAGGTGACGGGCGGCTGCCGCGATCAGGTGCTCGTTGTGCGAGGTGATGTCCGCCAGGCCGAGGCGGTAGATGCTGTCGGGCTCGACGCCGAGGTCCTCCAGCGGGAT
>JBBQFB010000370.1:0-1804 GCA_038321545.1 Gaiellales bacterium | reverse complement strand
GGGCGCGCGCCGAGCTGAACGCGGTCCTCCACGCCGAGCTGGCACGGGTACGGGCGACGCCGGACGACTCCGTCACCTCGGCCGTCGCGAACACGCCCGACGACCTGGATGACGACGAGATCGCAGCGCAGCTCCGCGTGGTGCTGTTCGGCGCCATCGAGACGATCGAGTCGCTCGTGCTGAACACCATGGCGATGCTGCTCGCGCATCCCGACCAGCTCGCCCTCGTGTGCGAGCAGCCGGACCTGTTGCCGAACGCAATCGAGGAGTCGATGCGGCTCGTGACGCCGGTCGCGTTCATCGAGCGCTGGACGACGGCGCCGGCCGACCTCGGCGATGTCCGGCTCGGCCGGGGCGAGTTCGTCGGCGTATCGTCGCTGGCGGCGAGCCGCGATCCGGTGGTGTTCCCGGACCCGGCCCGGTTCGACGTGACGCGCGCCAACGCACGCCGGCACCTGTCGTTCTCGTACGGCGAACACCACTGCCTCGGCTTCCACCTGGCGCGCCTGCAGGGCGCCGTCGCGGTGCGGGAGCTGCTCGATCGCCTGCCCGGGCTGCGGATCGTGTCAGCCGCGGAGCCGGCCGGATTCGCCTTCCGCAAGGTGCCGGAACTGCACGTTGCGTGGGATCGATGAGTTCCGCTCGCTCCGTCGGTCTACCGTGAACAACCGCGAGGAGGTCGTCATGCAGCAGACCGGAACGGGCATCACGCAGGTGGGGCGCATCATCGTCCCCGTCTCCGACCAGGCGCGCGCCAAGGCGTTCTACACGGAGACGCTGGGCTTCGAGGTGCGGTCCGAGATCCCGATGTCGCCCGAGTACACGTGGCTCGAGGTGGCGCCGGCGGGCGCCGTCTCGTCGATCGCGATCGTGCAGCCGCCCGAGGGCGGCGCGATCGGCGTCCAGACCGGCATCGCGTTCGAGTCGCCCGACGTGGAGGCCGACCACGCGGCGCTGAAGGCGAACGGCGTCGACGTGGACGCGGAGATCATCCGGATGGGCGATCCCGTTCCGCCGATGTTCACCTTCCGCGATCCGGACGGCAACACGCTGATGATCACCCAGACCTGAGCAACGGTGTAGCGCGTTGCGTGTGTCCCCGGGCAAACGCAACGCGCCGATTCCGCCACCAGGCGATACAGGTCGTGCGACCTGCGCGCCTTCCGGCACAAAGCGTTCTGGGGTCTGACCCCCGTGGCCGGGCGTTTCGGGGTCAGACCCCATGCGCGCGCGCCGCGCCAAAGCGCGCGCGCTCGTGTCGCTGGTAGGCTCGCGGCACGATGATTGATCCGCTCGACGCGACCCAGCTGACGCCCGCCGAACGGGCACTGACCGACGAGATCGCCGCGCGGCGGGACGAGATCGTGGCGCTCACCTGCGACCTGATCCGGTTCGACACGCAGAGCCGCGAGACGCCCGCGGCGCCCGCGCGGCAGGAGGCGGCGCTGCAGGCCTATCTCGGCGACCGGCTTCGCGCGAGCGGGGCCGAGGTGGATGTGTGGGAGCCGGCCTCGGCCGACGTCGACCACCACCCGCTGACGCCCGCAGAGGGCATCGGCTTCGCCGGCCGACCGCAGCTCGCCGCGCGCTTCGTCGGCTTCGGCGGTGGCCGCTCGCTGCTGCTGAACGGACACATCGACGTCGTCACCGCGCGGCTCGAGGATGGCTGGACGCACGATCCCTTCGACGCGCAGGTCGGCGACGGCCGGATCGTCGGCCGCGGCTCGTGCGACATGAAGGGCGGCATCGCGTCGATGGTCGTCGCCGCCGAGGTCCTCTCTCGGATGGGTGGCCTGCGCGGCGA
>JBBQFB010000369.1:0-1807 GCA_038321545.1 Gaiellales bacterium | reverse complement strand
GCCTACGCGAGCGGGCCGGTGTTCGATCCCGAGCAGTACAGCTCCGGCGCCCTGCTGACGGCCATCTCGAGCGGGCACGGGATCCGCCTGATGGTAATCACGGCCTTCGGGCAGATCTTCTACCTGAACGCCGCGACGTTCGGCCTCGTGACCGTGGGCGTCGTCGAGCTCGTGCGGCGCGCTCGCACGGCCGAGGACCGGCTCGTGTCCGTCTTCCCGCTCGCGGCCCTGGCCGGCGTGTACGCGATCTCGGTGGCGACGTTCTCGCGCGCCCTGCGGGCCGACCAGCTGCTGTACGGGCGCTACGACGAGGGCGCCATCGCGCTGCCGCTGCTGGCGGCGTTCGCCGTCCTGGTCGCGAGCGAGGCGAGCATTCTGCGCCGCCGCTGGATCACGATCGCCGGCGCCGTCACGCTGGTGTCGGCGGTCGGCCTCTACGTCGTGGCCGGCTCCGGCCGCCTGCACGGCACCTACTTCCTGGTGACCGTGCTCGGGATCGACCCGATCCGGCGCCGCATCGGCTGGCCTGACCCGCTCCTGATCGGGGCCGCGGTGTTCACGCTGATCTACCTGCTGACGGCCGCGCGGCGCCTCGGCCGGATCGTTCCGATCGTCCTGGTCGCGCTGATCTTCGTCGTGTTCGCGGTCAAGAACACGCGCGAGTTCTTCCAGCCGGAGTCCCGGGCCCGCGGTCAGGAGCACGTGCTCGCCGACGTGCTGAACGGCATCGCGGCGCGCGAGCCGGTGGCCTGCGTGGCGTACGACCGTAAGAGCGCCAGCCTCTACCACTTCCCCAACTACCGGCTGTTCGCGCCGCTGAACTACGTGCCGTTCACGCCCGGCGCGGCCGCGCCGTGCGGCGACCTCGTGATCAGCGGCGGCCGCATCACGGCGCTGGACCCCGGCGCGCGGATGGTGGCGGCCGAGACGCGCGCCCGCCAGGCGCTGTGGGTGTTCCCCGGAGCCCGCCAGGACCGGCTCGGCGCGCGCGGCCTGCTGCTGCCCGCCGACCCGGCCTCGCTTTCGACGGTGGCGCACGCCGACGTCGCCGCCCGCGTGACGGGCTCGACCGCGACCAGCGACACCGTCAGCGTCCGCCTGCGGAACGCGGGCCCGACCCCGCTGCCGGCACGCGTGAACATCGCCTGGAACGGCCCCGCGGTGGTCGTCACGGCGGAGTGGGACGGCGCCGAGTCGGTCGCGCAGGGCGACCTGCCGCAGATGCTGTTTCCGGGGGACGCCGCGACGGTGTCGTTCGTCGTACCGCGGATCACGGTCGGGAAGCCGCTCGCGCCGGGGCGCCACGCGCTGTCGGTGACGGTCCGCGTCGGCCGCGAGCCGATCGCCGCCGCCCGCATCGACGTGACCGTCCCGTAGCGCTCAGGCGCGGATCGCGACGCGCTCGACGGCGACGCCCGCGCCCGGCTCGGCGCCCGGCGCGCGCACCACCTCGAACCCGACGCTGACCGGACCGGAGGCTGCCGCCGGCAGCGGGAACGCCCGGTCGGCAATCGCGGCGTCCAGAACCAGCCGGCCGACCTCGACGTTGTCGGCCCGGACGATCGCGGTGATGCCGGGTTCGTTCGGCGCGCCCATCACGACGTGGAGCGTCGAGCCGCTGCCGGGGCCGACCAGCACGGCGCCGGACTGCGCGCACGAGCGCGCCGATCCGACGACCGGCCCGAAGCCCGTCACCAGCTGCGGCGGTGCTTCGGCGAGCGTGAGCATGGCGGGAGCCTCCGTCGCGGTCCCGGCCGCCGGCACCACGCGAAACACGCCCAGCTGCGTGGCGACCGTGTGGGAACCG
>JBBQFB010000368.1:0-1827 GCA_038321545.1 Gaiellales bacterium | reverse complement strand
GCCGCCGTACTCGGCCGAGAAGTTGCCGCAGATCTCGTTGCGGGCGATCTCGTAGTTGTCGGCGCCGTTGAAGATCGCCACGCCGCCGGCGAGGTTGGTGCCGCCGCTGGCGATGATCTGGTTGTTGGCGATGCGGATGTTGGCGTTGTCGTTCGACGCGTTGCCGTCCTGGCCCAGGTAGGGCGAGCCGAGCCGGATCGCGCCGCCGTAGGAACCGCCGTCAGAGCGGAAGGCGTTGTTCTTGATCTGGAACCGGCGGGCGTGCCCGTCGATGTAGATGCCGCCGCCCTGCGTGACGGGCTGGCCAACCGCGAGCTGCTGGCGGGGCACGGGGCCGCCGCCGTTCAGGCTCAGGTTGCCCGGGAACGACATCTGGTCGCCGCCCTCGATGGCGAGGCCGTCAATGCCGGCGCGCGCCGAGTTGTTCTGTCCGAACAGTCCCGGACGGGTCAGCACGTAGATGACCTCGCCGTCGGAGATCTGGGTCGGGTTCTGCGCCGAGTCGGCGATCAGCTGGGCGAGGCCGTACCAGGCGGTCTGGTAGGCGCCGCCGTCCTTGACCTGGAACGTCGAGCCGTCGACGACGGAGCCGTAGACGTAGCCGTTCGGGCCGTGGCCGCCGGGACCGACGCCCTGGATGGTCATCGGGGCCGGCACGATCAGGTTCTCCATGTAGGAGCCCCGGGGATTGAAGCCGGTCGCGCCCGCCCTGTTCGGGTAGACGACGATCAGCCGCTGGGCGTCGGAGAGGTTGACGAGCGTCGGATCGTCGGTCTCGCCGATGGTCGCCGGCTGTGGTGCGATGCCCACCGAGGCGTTGATCGCGTCCTGGATGCCGCGAGCGCGGACGATGGCGAACGTGCTCGTGGTGTTCGGTGCCTGGTTACCCGACCAGTTCTGCGAGACGCGGATCTGGGTCGAGCTCAGCACGCTGCTGATCTGGCGCACCTGACCCGCGCCGCGGCCGCTCGTGATCGTCACGTAGCGGCCGGTGGTGCCGGTGAAGTCGACCTGCGTGCTGGTGAGCGTGTTGCCGTTGTTGGTGGACGCGGTCGTGACCGAGCCGGTCAGCGGCGCCAGGGTCGGGTCGAACGTCTTGCCGGGCCCGACCTCGTAGAGGGTCGGGTTGTAGCCGGAGTTGATCCCGCTGCGGACATGGAGGGTCAGCACGTTGATCGCGCGCTGCTTGGTGACGTTGTTGGTGATGTAGACCTGGTACGCGCCGGCGACGGTGGTCGTGCTCAGCGTGAACGTGATCGAGTTGGCCGTCCGCGTTCCGTAGCTGACGGCGGGAGCCGTGACTGCGTTGCCGGCGCCGTTGATGACCGGGTCCTCGTTGACGAGCGACACGGTCGCTCCCGTCGCACCGAAGCCGGTGCCCGTGAGCGTGAACGTGCGGTTGGCCGCGTTGGACGTCCACTGGTTGCGTGTCGTGTAGACCTTGTCGGCCGCGAACAGCTGCGGCGTCTCCGTCGCGTCGAGGAGGCACTCAGCGGGATGCGAGAGCTGCGCTCCCGGCCCGTTCACCGCCACCCCGATCTCCGAGACCGCGAGGTCGGTGACGGTCGTGTGCCCGGCCCAGTTCTCGAACGGGGTCGTGATCGACCGGTACTGCGGGTTGAAGTCCGGGTTCGGGACGACCGGCCGCGGATTCAGGTCGGCCTCCGACGGATCGGCCGCGGCTGGGGTCGGGTCGGCCATCGACGGATCGTTGGCGACCAGGGTGTACGAGCCGGGCGAGACGCCTGCCGGGCTCGGGTAGTTGATGCGGTTGGTGGACGGCAGCATCACCTCGTAGAACCCGTTCGGGTCGGTGACGCTCTGCCG
>JBBQFB010000367.1:0-1855 GCA_038321545.1 Gaiellales bacterium | reverse complement strand
CAACGGGGTGCTCTTCTACCCGTACCTGCGCGGCTCGCGGTCACCTCGGTATCAGGAAGCTGCCGCCGGCATTTTCTTCGGCATCCGCGCCTGGCACGGACGCAGCCACCTGGTCCGCGCGGTGCTCGAGGGAATCGCCTTCCAGTATCCGGCGACCCTCGCGATGCTGCGCGAGATGGGTCTCGAGACCGGCGCCGTCACGCTCGTCGACGGTGAGGCTCGCAGCGACGTCTGGAACCAGATCAAGGCCGACGTGATGGGCACGCCCGTCCACGTGCCGCGCACGATCGAGACGGCGGCCGTCGGGGCGGCTGCGCTCGCCGGCATCGCCGCCGGCGTCTTCGACGACGCGACGACAGCCGTCCGGGCGCTGGTCGCGCCCGGACGGACGTACGACCCCGACCCCGAAATGCATGACCGCTACTGCGAGCTGCGCGAGCGCTACGAGAGCGTCTGGTGCCATCTCGAAGGAGCGTTCACCGAAGCGGCAAGCCCGCCGCCCGACACTACCGACAGGGAGACACCATGAGCGACCTCGGCAAGGACCTGCGACTCGGCCGGATCTTCAACCGCGAGACCGGCACCACCATCATCCTGCCCATGGACCACGGGATCGAGGGTCCGAACTTCACGCAGCTCGAGCAGCCCGGCGAACTGGTCTCCGCAGTCGCGGAGGCCGGCGTGAACGCCTTCCTGATGCGTCGCGGGATGGCTCGCGCGACCGCCTCGGAGTACGCCGGCCGCGCGGGCTGGATATGCCGGCTGACGGGTCGCACCGGCCTCTCGCCGGGCCGCGAGCTCGAGCAGCTCGTCCTCGCATCGGTCGAGCAGGCGGCCCGCAACGGCGCCGACGCCGTCGTGCCGACCTTCTTCATCGGCCCCGACACGGAGGCCGACCAGTTCACCGCGTTCGGCCGGATCGCCGACGAGTGCAACGCCCACGGCAGGCCGCTCGGCGCCGAGAACTTCCCGGCGGGCGCCCCCGGCTCGACGCCGTACGACGGCCCGTACTCGGTCGACGACATGCGGGTGGCCGTCCGGCTGGCCTCCGAGGAGGGCGCCGACTTCATCAAGACCTGGTACTCGGGCGACGCCGAATCGTTCCGCAAGATCGTCGACTACAGCCTGGTTCCGGTCGTGATCGCCGGCGGCGCGTCGGGGCCGGATCCGCTCGACACCCTGCGCATGGTCGCGGGCGCGATGGAGGCGGGCGCCGCCGGCATCGCGGTCGGACGACGCGTCTGGCAGTCCGCCGATCCCGCCGCGATGGTGCGAGCGCTGCAGCGCCTCGTGCACGAGCGCGCTTCCGTCGAGGTGGCGGCCGGCGAGCTGACGACGGTGACGCGGGGATGAGCGGCACCGCGGCGCAGAGCGGCGGCCTGCCGCAGAGCGCTGCCGTCGTGATCGTCGGCGCCGGCGTGCTCGGCACCGCGATCGCAGCCCGGCTGGCAGAAACCTCGGCCAGCGTCGTCGTGATCGAGCGTCACGACGACGTGGCCGAGGAGGCGAGCAAGGGCAACGCCGGCATCGCGACGACGTTCTACGCGCCGCCCGGCACGCTCGAGGCGCGGCTGATCACGGCCTCGTGGCCGCGCTGGGAGGAGCTCTGTGAACGGCTCGACGTCCCCTACCGTCGCTGCGGTGCGGTGATGGCTGCCGTCGACGACGAGCAGGCCACGCAGCTTGGATCCGTCGCCGCGACGCTGACCGAGGCCGGCAGCCGGGTCGAGATCATCACCGCCGCCGAGGCCCGCGAGCGCGAGCCGCTGCTGTCCGAGCGCTGCACGGGAGCGCTCCTGCTGCCGGGCGAGGGGATAATCGACCCGATGCGCCTGACATGGTCGTACGCCAGCCT
>JBBQFB010000366.1:0-1856 GCA_038321545.1 Gaiellales bacterium | reverse complement strand
GTCGACCAGAACCTGAGTAGCAGCTGATCCGGCGGCGGACACACGGCGCGGGGCGTTAACGGGTGAGCGGTCGAGCGGGCGCAGCGGATTCGACCAGATCAGGAGAAGCAGCGGAGCCGGCGGCGGACACACGGCGCGGGGCGTAAACGGGTGAGCGGTCGAGCGGGCGCAGCGGATTCGACCAGATCAGACGTCGCCGGAGTAGCCCATGTCGATCTCGGCGCCGATGCGGACGCGGGTGGCTCGGCCGGCGTCGTCGAGATCGAAGTTCACGCGCTGGCCCTGGCGGAGCATCCGGAAGATGGAGTGCTCGAGCGCGTCAGCAGCCAGGGTGAAGTCGGTGCGGTCGCGGTCTGAGAGGATGACGCCCTCACCCGACAGGGGATCGAAGGTACGGACGACGCCCTGCACGACCGGGACCCTACGGCTTCTGGACCTTGCCGGCCTTGAGGCAGCCGGTGCAGGCGTGGATCCGACGGGGGGAGCCGTTCACGATGGCGCGGACGCGCTGCACGTTCGGGTTCCAGCGCCGGTTCGTGCGACGGTGGGAGTGGCTCAGGCGCTTGCCGAACTGCGGTTGCTTGCCGCAGACGTCGCAGACGGATGCCATGGGACACAGACCTCTCGGGTGACTCGAATCGGTTGGACGCTCCGGGGCATGGAGGCGCCTGCAGAGGAAGGACCAGAGTAGCAGGCGGGCTCCGGACGTCCCGGCCCGCCCGGTACGATCCCGTTCATGTGGAGCGAACGGCAGGCAGATGCCGATCCGACGATCCCGAGCTCCGAGTGAGCGGAGCGATTCCCGACGTGCGCTCGCTCGACAAGCTCGCCGCGCCCGATGTGGCCAAGGTCGTCGTCAGGTTCCGTGACGCCCTCCGGTCGCACCAGGAGGAGCTCAACCGGCTCAACGTCTACCCCGTGCCCGATGGCGACACCGGCACGAACATGGCCCTGACGCTCGAGTCGGTGTGCGCCGAGCTCGGCGACGCCCACCACACGACCGACGCCCACATGCCCGACGTGTGCCGAGCGGTCTCCCACGGCTCCCTCATGGGCGCGCGGGGCAACTCGGGTGTGATCCTCTCGCAGGTCCTGCGCGGCCTCGCCGAGACGTTCTCCCCGCTGGAATCCGTCGGCGGCGCTGACATCGCCATCGGTCTGCGCAAGGCGGCCGACGCGGCCTACGCCGCGGTGCTCCGGCCGATCGAGGGCACCATTCTCACGGTGGTGCGTGAGTCGGCCGAGGCAGCCGAGCGCTGCCGCGACGAAGGCGAGACCGCGCTCGGCGGCCTGTTGGAACAGGTGCGCCTCGCGGCCGACGCCGCGGTGCTGCGCACGCCCGACCTGCTTCCGGTGCTCAAGGAGAACGGAGTCGTCGACGCCGGCGGCAAGGGGTTCACCCTCCTGCTCGACGCGATGCTCGAGGTCGTCGCCGGTCGGCCGATCCCCGAGCCCGAGTTCGTCGCGACCCCGAAGTCCGTCGAGGCGAACCGGGCCGCGGCCGGCGACCACTCCGACGACCTGCGGTACGAGGTCATGTACTTCCTCGAGGCCGACGACTCCACCATCCCCGCGTTCAAGGAGACCTGGGGCGCGATCGGAGACTCGATCGTCGTGGTGGGGGGCGACGGCACGTGGAACTGCCACGTCCACACCGACGACATCGGCGCGGCCGTCGAAGCCGGGATCGACGCCGGTCGTCCCTACAAGATCCGCGTCACCGATCTCATCGAGCAGGTCGCGGGCCTCGAGGAAGAGGAATGGGTCCAGCAGCACTCGGGCGGAACGGTGCCCACCGAGCCCTCGAAGGTCGTCACCACCGCGGTCGTCGCGGTCGACGTGGGCGACAGTGTGCG
>JBBQFB010000365.1:0-1860 GCA_038321545.1 Gaiellales bacterium | reverse complement strand
AAGGTCAGCGTGCCGCCGGCAGGTACCGTGGCGTTGTACCCAGCGTTGGCGACCCTGACCGCCGGCCCGCTCTGGGTGACCACCCCGTTCCAGAGGTTGGTGACACGTTGCGTTCCAGCGAACGTCCAGCCGACGTTCCAGCTCGCGAGCGCTGCGCCCGTGCCGTTGATGATGGTCACGTCGGCAACAAAGCCGTCGTTCCAGGAATTGCCGACCGCGTAGTGTGCGGTGCAGGCGGCGCCGGGTGTCGGTGATGGCGTCGGAGCCGGAGCCCCGGTGCCGCCCAGCGGGTATTGAATCGGAACCAGCATCGCCTGCTTGTCCTGGTCCACGGTTCGCCAATCGTCGTCCAGGATCCCGCCGGTATCGCCCGAATTCGGATTCCACGACCAGAACGTCCAGTGGATGCCATCGACGCCCGTGCCGAGATAGCGCGTCAACGCGGTGAGCCACATCTGGTCGGACGTCGTGTCGAGCGCGGTACCGAACTCGCCCAGCAGCACCGGCGCGACGCCGCTGCGATGGAGAAAGCCCCACTTCGCGTCCCACAGCGCGGGCAGGTTGGCGGGATAGTCCGGCGCGCCGAACCAGACCTGCGGGTAGACCGAGGCCGGATAGTCGTGCGCCGAGTAGACGACGCGATTCGCGACGTTCAGGCGGACCGGCGCGGCGAGCGCCCCGGCGAGGTTGCCTCCCCACCAGTAATTCTGTCCGGCATAACTCTCCACGCCTTCGACCACGATCAGCCAGTCGGGATTGACGGCGAGGATGGCGTTGCCCGCGCGCTCGGCGGCGAGCCGCCAGTCGCGCGCGACGTCGCCGCATCCCCAGCATGCGCTGCCGTGCGGCTCGTTGTGCAGGTCGGCGCCGATCACCGTCGCGTCGCCGCGGTAACGCGCCGCGAGCATCGTCCAGTCGCGGATCCAGCGCGCTTCGTCGTACTGGCCGGCGTACCAGAGCGCCGACTGCCCGGATGCATCGGGGCGATGGCGATCGAGCAGAATCTTCAGGCCGATCTCGCCGCTGTATGCGACGACCCTGTCCATGATCTGCAAGCCGGTGAGACCTGCGAGATCCGGATTCTGCGAGAAGTCGATTCCGTTCGGCGTGCTGCCGGCGTCGAACAGCTGGTTGCTGTACGGCAGGCGGATGGTGTTGTAACCCTGAGCCTTGATCTGGTCGAGCATCGAGCGATAGCCGCGCGTCCACAGCCCGTGCGGCGCGAAGGTGCTCGTTTCCATGCCGAACCAGTTCACGCCGGCGATGCGCACGGGATGGCTCGTACTGCAGGTGGAGCCTGCCGGATCGGCGGAAGTTCCGCGAACGGCGGGCGACGCCGGCCCGGCAGACGGGCGGTCGGATTCTGCGGACGTGCAGGGCAGCGCTGTCGGGAAAGCACGACGGTCCGCCGTGCTATCGTAAGGACCCGCCCGACGCCGCCCGCCATGAACACCACCACGCTCGCCGATTCCATACACGACCATTGGGACGCCGACATCGTCCCCCAACTCGTCGATTACGTCGCCGTCCCCGCCAAGTCGCCGCACTTCGATCCGCAATGGGAGAGCAACGGGCATATCGAGCGCGTCATCCGCCTCGCCGACGCGTGGTCGCGCCGGCAGAACGTGCGCGGCCTCGCCGTCGAGATCGTCCGCCTGCCTGGACGCACGCCGGTGCTCTGGTTCGAAGTGCCGGCGACATCCGGCGTGAACGCGGCACGCACCGTGCTGCTCTACGGCCACCTCGACAAGCAGCCGGAGATGACGGGCTGGCGCGAGGGGCTGGGCCCCTGGCAGCCGGTGATCGAGGACGGCAAGCTCTACGGCCGCGGCGGCGCCGACGACGGCTACGCGGTGTTCG
>JBBQFB010000364.1:0-1974 GCA_038321545.1 Gaiellales bacterium | reverse complement strand
GTGCTCGGATCGGTGCTCCTGCCCGTGCTGGCATCGGTCGCGGCGATCCGTCTCGGCACGGTGGCCACGCTCCCGCTGCGGCCAGCCGGCCTGCGCCGCCTCGAGCGGCTCGGCCTCGCGGCCATGACGGCGATCGGGATCGTCGGCCTCGCGTCGCTCGCGCTCGCCCTGGCGGGGATCTGGAGCGGCTGGCTGCTCGGCGTGCTGCTCGTCGTGCCGTGGGCCGGCCTGGAGCTGCTCGCCCGGCGGCGCCCGCCGGAGCCGCCGCCGCTGTCCGGGCTGTGGGGCGACGCGGTGCTGGCCGGCGCGGTCGTCGTGCTCCTGATCTTCGCGCTGCCGGCGTTTCCGGCGCTGCTCGGCGGGCGCGACTACGGCACCTATGCCGCCACCGGCCAGCTGATCCGCGACCACGGATCGCTGCACGTCCTGTGGCCGCCGCTGGAGGGCGTGCCGCAGACCGCTCGAGCGGCCATCGCCGGCCGCGACATCGCCGCCGGCTTCTACCTCGACGACCCGTCCTCCAGCTACGTCGTTCCGCAGGGGTTCCACATGATGCCGGCGCTGCTCGCGCCCGCCGGCGTCGTCTCGGGCGACCCGGGACTGTGGGTGATCCCGGTGATCGCCGCGATCGGCCTGCTGATGGCGGGGCTGCTCGCGATGCGGCTGGCGCGCGACCGGCCATCGATCGCGGGGGCCGTCGTGGCCGTCCTGCTCCTGACCGACGTGGCCTGGTTCTGGTACGCGCGGATGCCGATGACCGAGACGCTCAACACGACGCTCGTCCTCGGCGGCGTCTGGCTCTGGGTCGTCGCGCACGACGAGCGCTCGACCGGCGCCGCGCTGCTCGGCGGACTGCTGATCGGTGCCAGCCTGTTCACGCGCCCCGACGCGTTCATCGCCGGCGCGGCGGCCGTCGTGGTGCTCGTCTGGCTGATCCTCGTCGGCCGGGCCGACCGGCGCGTCTGGACCTTCGCGGGAGCCTTCGGCGGGATGATGGTGCTGGCGCTCGGCTACACGGCCTTCCGCGGCCACCGGTACGTCGGTGACATCGTCGTCGCGGCACTGCACAACAACCGGTCACTGCTCCAGATCCTGGTCGCCGGGCTGGTGCTCGGCGCGGTCGCGATCGCCCTCGCCCTCGGCGTCCGCCGCGTCGCCGGTCGGGCGATCGAGCGGCACGCCGAGCTGCTCGGCGCGGCGCTGGTCGTGGTCGTCGCCGTCGCGGTGGTCGGGTACGGGCTGGTCGCGCTGCGGTCGGAGTTCGTCGGCGTCCGCTGGCTGCGGATGTACCTGTCGTCGGCGGCGGTCGTGGTGGCGGGCATCGGGATGGTCGTGGTGATCGCGCAGGGGCTCCGCACCGACCGGCTGCTCCGGCTCGTCCCGTTCGTGGTGCTCACCGGCCTGCTGACGGCGTACTTCGGGCGGAATCCGCTGATCTTCACCGACCAGTTCTGGGCCATCCGGCGGTTTGTCGCCGTGCCGATTCCGGGGTTCGCGATCCTGACCGGGTGCCTCGTGGCCGCGGCGTTCGGCATCCGCGGGAGGCTGCGTGTGCCGGCCCTCGGTGTCCTTGCGGTCGTGCTCGCGCTGGCGGTCGTGCACCAGGTCGCCGATCTCCGTCCCGCCCTCCGGCACGTCGAGTTCTCGGGCGCCGCCGCGAGCCTGGACCGGGCGGCCGCGCTGCTGGACGGCGCCGACACGGTGCTCGCCGGACCGGGCGAGATCGTCCGGAACCGGGCCGGCATCGGACTCACCGTCTGGCACCACGAGCCGCTGCTCGGTGTCGTCGGGCGGCTCGACACGGGGCCGCCGAGCGACTGGCTGGCCGCGATCGCCGGCACCTCCGACGTCCGCCTGCTGACCGGCGACGGCGTGCTGCCCGCGCTCGACCTCACGCGGGTGCGCGCGGAGCCGCTGGGCGAGACGTCGTTTGCGGTCTCCGAGTACGACCAGACGGTCGACGCCGTGCCGCAC
>JBBQFB010000363.1:0-1993 GCA_038321545.1 Gaiellales bacterium | reverse complement strand
GTCGACAGCCTTGTGGCGCGCCCGGGTGTCCTGGGTGACCCTGCCGGTCCCGACCTCGAGGGCGGCGAACAGGCAGGTCGTGCCGTTGCGCTTGTAGTCGTGGGTATGGCGCTCCACCTGCCCCGGACGCATCGGCAGCATCGGCTGGGTTCGGTCGAGGGCCTGGATCTCAGGTCTTCTCGTCGATGCTCAGCACGATCGCCCGCTCGGGCGGCGCGAGGTACAGCCCCACGACGTCGCGGACCTTGGCCTCGAGCTGCGGATCGGTGCTGAACTTGAGGGTCTCTCTCCGGTGCGGCTTGAGGTTCGCCGCGGCCCAGATCCGCTGGATCGTGGTGATGCTGATGCCGGTTCGGGCCGCCATCCGACGGGCGCTCCAGTGGGTCGTCCCGTCGCTCGGCGCCTCGAGAGTCAGGGCAATGACCCGGTCGCGATCCGCGCGGCCGTACGTCGGTACGCGTCCCGGGCGCGGCGCGTCGGCGAGGCCGGCGAGGCCGGCTTGCGCGAAGCGTCCCCGCCACAGGAGGACCGTCATCTTGTGGACTCCGAGCTCGGCGGCGATCCGCTCGTTGGCGACGCCGTCGGCTGCCGCGAGGATCACCCGGGCCCGCATCGCCGTGCGTTGCTCGGTCGTGCGGGCCCGCACGAGAGTCCTGAGTGCGTGGCGCTCGGCCTCGTCGATCACGATGGGTGGAGCTGGATGGTTCGGCATACCGAGCATCGTAGCTGCGATCCGCGGAAGCGTCTAGCGTTCAACGGGCTGTGACACTAGCTCCCCCCAACGCGGCCAGCGGGAGAGGCGGCCGGCTCCGCTGCGGCCAGACGCTCCCGATCCCAATGGCGGCCCCGCTCCCGCGCCGGCCACAGGCGCCGCCGTCGGGCCGCCCGACGCCGCCAGTCGACTCGACGCCCCAACCCCCGGAGCCGACCCAATGAGCGATCGAATCGAGCCGCGGGCGATGCGCTTCGAGGGCCGCCACGGCGTGCTGCCCTTCGAGTCCGACGAGGCGCAGCCGTTCGAGGTCGACGTCGTCCTCGAGCTCGACCAAGGGCCGCGCTCGATCTGCGACAGATGCTCGACGACCGGGTCAGGCGGTCAGGCCGTCGCCTCGTCGAGCAACTCGAGGATGTGGCGATACGAGCGGCCGGTCGCCCGCGTCATCGCGATCTCACAGGGCCGGTTGACTGATGCCCAGGCGTCGCAGTGACCCTGCGCAACCGAGCGCGCCTCCGCCCTCGTGGCTGCTGCGGTCAGTTCCGGATAGAGCATGCCGCGGTCGCCCGCCATCCCGCAGCAGCCCCAGTCGTCGGGCACCACGACCCGATCAGCGATCGCGCCGGCAACCGCCAGGAGCGCGTCGTTGACCTCGAGGCGCGTCGAGGAGCAGGTCGGGTGGACTGCGATGGAGGCGAGCCGCCGCTCGACGCGGAGACGCGGGAGCAGGACCTCGGCGGCATAGGACGTCGCGTCGACGACCCGTGCCTCGCTGCCCCGCTCGGCGAGGAGGTGCCGGTAGCCGTCGGTGCAGGAGACGGCGTCGGAGACGACCGAGAGGCTTCGGCCCGCCTGGGCGACATCGAGCGCCTCGCAGACGAGCCGCTCCATCACCGCGGCGCCGTCGGGCAGGCCCTTTGACGACCAGGGCGTCCCGCAGCAGAGGCCCGCGATCCGGTCCGGGATGAGCAACCGTACGCCCGCGCGGCCTGCGAGCCGCAACAACGATTTCGTGACTCCGTCACCTCCGGTGGCGGAGGCGAACATCGAGCCCGTGCAGGACGGCAGGTAGATCGCGTCGACGGCCGGCGGCGGCCGGGTCGGTCGCCGTCGCCGACCCCCGCTGGGCAGGTCGTCCTTCCAGGCCGGGACCGTGCCCCGGCCACCCACGGCTCGCAGGCCACGGGTCAGCGCCGCAGGGACCGTCGGCGGCAGCGTCGCGGCCAGGTCGAGCGCCCCGCCAATCGCTCGGATCGCACGGTCCCAATGGGACGCCGC
>JBBQFB010000362.1:0-2004 GCA_038321545.1 Gaiellales bacterium | reverse complement strand
GGTGCTGGCGCTCGGCAACGGCGGCTCGGCCACGGACGCCATGGATGTCGTGGCCGACCTCGCGACGCCGCCGGCAGCGACCGGCTGGGTGCCGCGGCGCGCGCTCGACCTGACCGCCGATTCGGCGATCCTGACCGCGATCGCGAACGACATCGGCGTCGAGGCGGTGTTCGCGCGCCAGGTGATCGCCTACGGCGGCCCGGGCGACGCGCTGCTCGCCCTCTCCACGAGCGGCGACTCCCGCAGCGTGGTCGCGGCGCTGATCGAGGCGCGCCGTCGCGGCCTGCGCACGATCGCGCTGGTCGGCTACGACGGCGGTCGCGTCGCGGCCGAGCGGCTCGCCGACCACGTCGTGGTGACGCCGTCGCAGCACATCCCCCGCATCCAGGAGGCCCAGGCGACGGCCTACCACCTGCTGTGCGAGCTGCTCCACCGGGCGGATCGCGAGCCGTGATGCGCGCCGTGCCGGCGACGGAGCGCGCGGTGCGGGAACGTCGGCGGCTGCTCGTGTGCGGCGTCGTCCAGGGGGTCGGCTTCCGTCCGTTCGTCTACGGCCTCGCGCGGCGCGGCGGCCTGACGGGGTTCGTGCTCAACGACGGCGGAGGCGTCGTGATCGAGGTCGAGGGCTCGCCCGCGCAGCTCGACGCGTTCGGCGCAGCGCTCACGTCCGATGCGCCCTCGCTGGCGCGCATCGACGACGTCGCGTCGGAACGCGTCGCGGCCGCCGGGGACGCCGCGTTCGTGATCGCCGCGAGCCAGGCGACGGCCCGCGGCGCGGCGATTCCGGCCGACACGGCGACCTGCGACGACTGCCTGCGCGAGCTGTTCGACCCCGCCGACCGGCGATATCGCTACCCGTTCATCAACTGCACCCAGTGCGGCCCGAGGTTCACGATCGTCCGCGACGTCCCGTACGACCGGCCGAACACGACCATGGCCGGGTTCGAGATGTGTGCGGACTGCCGCCGCGAGTACACCGATCCCGGCGACCGGCGGTTCCACGCCGAACCGATCGCCTGCCCGGCTTGCGGGCCGCGTCTGACAACCTCGATCGGTGACGCCGTCGGGCTGCTGCGGCGCGGCGCCGTGCTGGCGGTGAAGGGCCTCGGCGGCTACCACCTGGCCTGTGACGCGGCCAGCGAGCAGGCCGTCGAGCTGTTGCGGGCGCGCAAGCACCGGGACGACAAGCCGTTCGCGGTGATGACGTCGTCGCCCGACCTGCTCGCACACGTGGGCGACGAGGAGCTGGCCCTGCTGCATTCCCGCGAGCGGCCGATCGTGCTGGTCCGACGCCGGCGCCGACTGGACGGGCCGGTCGCCGAGGCCGTCGCGCCCGGCAACCCGTGGCTCGGCGTGCTGCTGCCGTACACGCCGCTGCACCACCTGCTTCTGGCCGACTTCGGCGGCCCGCTGGTGATGACCAGCGGCAACCGCTCCGACGAGCCGATCGCGTGCGACGACGACGACGCGCGCGAGCGGCTCGGCGGCATCGCCGACGGCTTCCTGGGCCACGACCGGCCGATCCACCGCCGCTGCGAGGACTCCGTCGTCCGCGCCGGCTTCCCGATCCGGCGCTCGCGCGGCTACGCGCCGGATGGGCTGCGGCTTCCGGTCGCCGCGCCGCAACCCGTGGTCGCCGTCGGGGCGGCGATGAAGAGCACGTTCTGCGTGGCGCGGAACGACCAGGCGTTTCTGTCCGCGCACCTCGGAGACCTCGATACCGAGCAGGCGTACAGCGCGTTCCGAGCCGATCTCGACCTCTACCTGGCGATGCTCGACATCGGGCCGCGCGTGATCGCGCACGACCTGCACCCCGACTACCTGTCGACGCGCTGGGCGCTCGAGCAGGAGGCCGAGCTGGTCGGCGTCCAGCACCACCACGCGCACGCGGCGGCGTGCATGGCGGAGCACGGTCTGGCCGGCCCGGTGCTGGCGCTGGTGTTCGACGGCACGGGGTATGGAACCGACGGCACGATCTGGGGCGGCGAGCTGCTCCGCTGCGAC
>JBBQFB010000361.1:0-2009 GCA_038321545.1 Gaiellales bacterium | reverse complement strand
TCGCCCGCGGCCGCGCGCTGCACCCCGGCGATGGCGCGGGCGTGTCGCTGCCGATCGGCCCGCTCTCCTTCTGGGGCGGCGTCGACTGGCACGACGGGCGCATCATCGACGCGCACCACGCCCAGCACGGCGAGACGGTGGCCGGCCGAGTGCTCGTGATGCCGTACGGCCGCGGCTCGTCGTCGGCGTCGGTCGTGCTGGCCGAGACGATCCGCAACGGCTCGGGCCCGATCGCGGTCGTGACCCGCTCGACCGACCTGATCCTGCTGGTCGGCGCGATGGCGGCCGTCGAGCTGTACGGGAAGTCCTGCCCGATCCTCGAGCTCGATGCGGACGCGTTCGACCGCGTCACGGCGCTCGGCGCGGTGCCGCTCCACGTCGTCTGCGACGACGAGACCGGCACGATCAGCAGCTGCTAGTCCGGCGGCGGGATGAAGGCAGCGCCGATCGCGCCGTCGATGCGGATCGTGGCGCCGGTGACGTGCGCCGACTCGGGCGACGCCAGCCAGGCGACGCACGCCGCGATCTCCTCGGCCGTGACCTGCAGGCCGTCGCCGGTCACCGGCCAGGTGGCAGGGTCGTCACCGGCCATGCCCGGCAGCGTGTTGCCCGGGCAGATCGCGTTGGCGCGGATGCGGCTCGCCGCCCCGTCGGCCGCGAGCATCTCGGCCAGCATCACGGTGCCCGCCTTGACCACGGAGTAGGCCGGCACGCGGTGCGAGCCGCGCAGCGATGTGTCGGAGCCGATCAGGGCGATCGACCCGCCGCCCGCGGCCACCAGGTGCGGCCAGGCCGCGCGGGCGGTGCGGAACTGCGCGGTCAGGTTCGTCTCCAGCAGCCGGCGCATCTCGTCGGCCGAGATCTCGGCGAGCGGCGCACGCGACAGGATGCCGGCGTTCGCGACCACGGTGTCGAGACCGCCGAGCAGCTCGGCGGCGCGTTCCATGGCGGCATCGGCGGCGGCGCGATCGGTCAGGTCGGCCGGCACGAACGTCGCGCCCGTGTGGGATGCGACCTCGGCTCCCCGGGTGCGATCGCGGCCGGTGAAGGCGACCGCGTGCCCGTCCGCCGCGAGGCGCGCGACGCAGGCCGCGCCGATGCCGGCGGTACCGCCGGTGACGAGCGCCCTCACGGCCGGCTCCCGGCCCAGACGGTGTTCGCCCGCAGGGCCGCGCGCATGCCGCCGTCGACCAGCAGCTCGGCGCCGTTCGTCGAGCGTGCGTCATCCGACACCAGGTAGGCGATCGCGGCTGCGATGTCGTCGGCCTCCACGCTGTGTCCCAGCGGCGGCTTCGTCCAGGTCGCGATGTCGGGCAGCTCCTCGCGATCCCGTGTCGTCGTCACCATGCCGGGCGCGGTGTCACCGGGGCAGATCGCGTTCGTGCGGATCCCGCGCGGTCCCAGCTCGACCGCGAGCATCTTCGTCAGCATGTGCACGCACCGCTTGGAGACGGAGTACGCGCCGATCTCCGTCTCGCCCCACACCGCGGCGTCGGAGCCGAGCAGCACGACCGCAGATCCCGCCGCGAGGTGCGGCAGCGCCGCCTGGACGTACAGCAGCGGCGCCATCAGGTTCGTGTCGAACAGGGCGTCCCAGTCCTCGTCGCTGGTCTCCACGAGGCTCCCGAACAGCAGCACGCCGGCGTTCGGGATCAGGATGTCGAGGCCGCCCAGCGTGGCGACGGCCGCCTCGACCGAGTCGCGGATGGCGTCCGGATCGCGCGCGTCGGCGGGCGTGAATGTCGCACCCGTCTCGGCCTCGATCGCGGCGGCGCGCTCGGCGCTGCGCCCGGTGAACACGACGCCGGCGCCTTCAGAGACGAGCCGACGCACCGTTGCGGCGCCGATTCCCGATGTGCCTCCGGTCACGTGCGCGCGGCGTCCCTGAAGTCGATCCATGGTCGGTGATTGGAGCACACATCAGACCTTCGCGTCCATGCGACCTGCAAACGACGTCAAATTCGCTTGCACATGGCCGAGCGGAGGCGTAGATTCGCCCGTGCCGGTTC
>JBBQFB010000360.1:0-2010 GCA_038321545.1 Gaiellales bacterium | reverse complement strand
CATCCTGATGGGCAAGAACGGCGTGGAGGGCGTGCTGGACGCCGACCCTCGGGTCGATCCGACCGCGACGCTGATCCCGGAGATCACGCACCTCGAGGCGATCGAGCGCGGGCTGCTGGTGATGGACACGACGGCGCTGTCGCTCTGCATGGAGAACGACATGCCGATCCGCGTCTTCAACGTGAACGACGAGCGGAACATCGTCCGCGTCACCTGCGGCGAGACGATCGGAACGCTCGTGCGGACGCGCTCGGCCATCGCGGCCGGCGCCCCGCGTGAGCCGGCGACGTAAGGGAGGTCGGGATGCTCGAAGAGCTGCTCGCTGATGCGAAGCGCCGCATGGCGAAGTCGGTCGATGCGACGAAACACGAGTTCGCCTCCGTGCGCACGGGGCGCGCGTCGACGGCCCTGCTCGATCGCATCTCGGTCGACTACTACGGCACGAGAACGCCGCTCAACCAGCTGGCGTCGATCACCGTGCCGGACGCCCGCCTGCTGGTCGTGACGCCGTACGACAAGTCGGCCATGAAGGACATCGAGCGCGCGCTGATGGAGTCCGACCTCGGCATCACGCCGGGCAACGACGGCAAGGTGATCCGCCTGCCGATCCCGGCGCTCACCGAGGAGCGCCGCAAGGACATGGTCAAGATCGCGCACCGGATCGCCGAGGACGGGCGCGTCGCGGTGCGCAATGTCCGGCGTGACACGCTGCACCACACGAAGGAGCTCGAGCGGGGCGGCGATGCCGGCGCCGACGACGTGCGTCGCGCCGACGAGCGCGCGCAGAAGCTGACCGACGAGCACATCGGGCTGATCGACGTCGCGCTGAAGCACAAGGAAGAGGAGATCATGGAGGTCTGACGGCCTCCGGATCACCCCCGATGACCGTCCTCGATCGAATCCTGCGCGCCCGGCGGCTGCGGGCGGGCACGCAGGACCCCGAGCTTCCGGGGACGGCGGAGACGGTCGCGATCATCATGGACGGCAACGGCCGCTGGGCGCATCGTCGCGGGCTGCCGGTCGCCGCGGGGCACCGCGCCGGTACGGCGGCGCTGCGGCGCACGGTCGAGGCGGCGCCCGATCTGGGCGTGCGCTCGCTGTGCGTGTACGCGTTCTCGACCGAGAACTGGGCGCGGCCCGACGAGGAGGTATCCGACCTCATGGACCTCTTCGCGGAGACGATCCGCGACCAGTTCGAGGACCTGCACCGGCAGGGTGTGCGAATCCGGTTCGTCGGTCGTCGCGATCGCGCCTCCGCCGCGCTGCTCGCGCAGATGACCGGCATCGAGGCGCGCACCGCGGCAAACCTGCGCCTCGACCTGTGGGTCGCATTCGACTACGGCGGCCGCGCCGAGATCGTCGAGGCGTGCCGGGCGATCGTCCGCGAGGGCGTGCCGGCCGGCGAGATCGACTCCGACGTGCTCCGCGCGCACCTGGCGGCGCCGGACCTGCCCGATCCCGACCTCGTGATTCGCACCTCCGGCGAGCGGCGCATCTCGAACTTCCTGCTGTGGCAGTCGGCGTACGCCGAGTACATCTTCACCCCGGTGCTGTGGCCCGACTTCGGGCCCGACGCCCTGCGGGACGCGCTCGCCGAGTACGCCGGCCGGCGGCGCCGGTTCGGGCGGCGCTGATGTCCGATCTGCTGAACCGCGTGGTCGTCGCGGTGCCGCTCGCGGTGCTCACCATCGCAGCCGTCTACCAGGGCGGCTGGGCGGTCGCCCTGTTCGCCGCGGCGGTCGGCGTGCTCAGCGCGCACGAGCTGTTCGCGATGGCGCGCGCGACGCGGCCGATGGTGTTCGCGGGCCAGCTGGGCACGTTGATCGCGATCGTCGGCGCCCACTGGGCGGGCGTCGAGTGGGTCGTCGCGGCCGTGCCGATCACGCTGCTGCTGGCGTTCCTGCTGGCGGCGGCCGTCTCGATGAAGGAGTCGGCCACGGTGTCGATCGCCGTCACGCTGCTCGCGCCGGCGTGGATCGGCTCCGGGCTGGCGGCGCTGGTGCTGCTCCG
>JBBQFB010000359.1:0-2082 GCA_038321545.1 Gaiellales bacterium | reverse complement strand
GACGGCGTGATCGCCGACTTCGACGTGACGGAGGAGATGCTCCGGCACTTCATCCAGAAGGTGCACCAGAACCGCTGGGCGCACCCGCGCGTCGTGGTCTGCGTCCCGTCCGGCGTGACCGGCGTCGAGAAGCGCGCGGTCGAAGAGGCCACCATCTCGGCCGGCGCCCGCCAGGCGTACCTGATCGAGGAGCCGATGGCGGCCGCGATCGGCGCCGGCCTGCCCGTCTCGGAGCCGACCGGCAACCTGATCGTCGACATCGGCGGCGGCACGACCGAGGTCGCCGTGATCTCGCTCGGCGGGATCGTCGTCTCGCAGTCCATCCGCGTCGGCGGCGACGAGATGGACGAGGCGATCGTCAAGTACGTCCAGCGCGAGTACAAGCTTCTGATCGGCACGCAGACCGCCGAGGAGGTCAAGCTCGAGATCGGCTCGGCCGCTCCGATGGTCGAGGAGCTGCAGTGCGAGATCCGCGGCCGCGACCTCGTGACCGGCCTGCCGAAGACGGTGGTGCTGTCGTCGCAGGAGGTGCGGATCGCGCTCGAGGAGCCGCTCAACCAGATCATCGACGCCATCAAGTCGACGCTCGACAAGACCCCGCCCGAGCTGTCGTCCGACGTGATGGACCGCGGGATCATGCTGGCCGGCGGCGGCGCGCTGCTGAACCAGCTCGACGAGCGCATCCGCCGCGAGACCGAGATGCCGGTGCACGTCGCCGAGTCGCCGTTGACGTGCGTCGCGGTCGGTTCGGGCCGCTCGCTCGAGGAGTTCGACGTCCTGCACAAGCAGGCCCGCGCGTACGCCAAGCGCCGCCGGCGCTAGTCGCCTCCGCACCGACTGATGCATGACTATGCATGAATCGGTATACTCATGCAGGAGATGGCGACGCTGACCACCTACACCGCGGGCATCGCGGGCGCCTCCGGCTACGCCGGGCTGGAGCTCCAGCGGTTGCTGGCCGGCCATCCCGGTATCGCCGCGAGCGTGCTCCAGGCCCGCTCCGAGCCGTACCAGGACATCGATGCCGATCGGCTCGCCGGCTGCGACATCGTCTTCCTCTGCCTGCCGCACGGGGCGTCCCACGAGATCGGCTCGTCGCTCGCGGCGGCCGGCACGCGCGTCGTCGACCTGGGCTCCGACTTCCGCGTCGGCGGCTGGCTGTACGGCCTGCCGGAGCTGCACCGCGACCAGCTGCACGGCGCGACGCTGGTCGCCAACCCCGGCTGCTATGCGACCGCGTCGATCCTGGCCCTGACGCCGCTCGCGGAGGCGGGCCTGATCGACGGCCCGGTCGCCATCGACGGCAAGTCCGGCGTCTCCGGCGCCGGCAAGGAGCCGTCGTCGAAGACGCACCTGCCCGACGTGCACGGCGGCGTCACCCCCTACAGCGTGACCGGCCACCGGCACATCGCCGAGATCGAGCAGGAGACGGGCGCGAGCGTCACGTTCACGCCGCACCTGCTGCCGACCAGCCGCGGGCTGCTGGTGACGGCGTACGTGCGCCTGACCGACCCGACCGCGAACCTGGAGGCGCTGTACGCCGAGCGCTACTCCGGCGAGCCGTTCATCCGGCTCGGCGAGATGCCCGCACCGCAGCGGCTGGCGGGCTCCAACACGGTCGCGGTGGCGGCCTTCTCTGACCCACGCACCGGCACCGCGATCGCCGTCGCCGCGCTCGACAACCTCGTCAAGGGCGCCGCCGGCCAGGCCATCCAGAACGCCAACCTGATGCTGGGCCTCGACGAGGGCGCCGGCCTGACCGCGCACGGCCTGTGGCCGTAGGCGTCACCTACCCGCGGGGCTTCACGGCGGCGGGCGCAACGGGCGGGATCAAGGCCTCCGGCCGCCCCGACATCGCCCTCGTGGTCGCCGACGGCCCGGCCACCGCCGCCGGCGTGTTCACCCGCAGCCTCGCTGCCGGTGCGCCGGTGCGCCTCTGCCGCGAGCGCCTCGCCGCGAGTCCGACGGCCCGCGCCGTCGTCGTGTCGAGCGGCAACGCCAACGTCGCGACGGGCGCCCAGGGCCGCGCCGACGCGCTCCGGATGGCCGAGCTGACGGGGCAGCTGACCGGCGCCGGCGACG
>JBBQFB010000358.1:0-2124 GCA_038321545.1 Gaiellales bacterium | reverse complement strand
ACCGCGCCGTCGGGCTCCCACTCGACGTCGTCGGCGACCGTCACGGCCTCGGGATCACGCTCGTCTATGCCGTCAAGGAGGCGCCGTTCGTCGCGCTCGCCGTGCTCGCCGCCTGGGACGACGACACCCGCCGCCGCGAGGAGGCTGCCGCCACGCTCGGCGCCGGCACCCTCGCTCGCTTGCGGCTGGTGACGCTGCCGCGGATCGCGCCGGCCGTGGTCGCAGCGGCGCTGCTCGTCGCGGCGTTCGCCGTCGGCTCGTTCGAGGTCGCCCTGGTCGCCGGCCCCACCTCGCCGCAGACGATCGCCGGCTACGCCTACGACCAGGCCCGAAGCCCGAGTGCGTCGGCCCCCGCGCACGCGGCAGCGGCGCTGCTGGTCGCGACGCTGCTCGCCGTCACCGCCGCGCTCGTCGCGGGCCGTCGACTCGAGCGCTGGCGTGGCTAGGCGCCTCACGCTGGCGGCCATCGCCGCCTTCGCACTGCTCGCACCCGCCGGTCTCGCACTGCGCGCCCTCGCCGACGAGTGGCGCGCGCCGGCGCTGCTGCCCCAACGCCTCGGGTGGCGCGGCATCGACGCCATCGCAAGCGACCCGGCGCTGCGCGGCGCCGTGCTGACGTCGCTGACGGCGGCGACGATCGTGATGGTGCTCGCGTTCCCGCTCGCCTGGCCCGCCGCGCGGGCAATCGCCGCACGGACGTCACGGACGGCGCCACTGGTGACGGTGCTGGCGCTGCCGCTGCTCGTGCCCGGATACGCGGTCGGCTCCGGTATCGCGGCCTGGCTGATCCGGCTCGGCCTGCCCGGGGGACTGCCGGCGATCGTGATCGCCCACCTCCCGTTCGTGCTCGCGTACGAGATCCTGGTGCTCGCCCCCGCGCTCGACGGCCGAGTAGCGCGCCTGGAGGAGGCAGCGGCCGTGCTCGGCGCCGATCCCCCGCGGCGACTCGCGTTCGTCACGCTCCCATCGGTCTCCGGGGCCGTTGCGAGCGCGTTGTTCGTCGGGTTCACCGTGTCCCTGACGCAGTACGGCTCGACGCTGGCGGTCGGCGCCGGCACGGCGACGCTGCCGATCCTGCTGGTGCCGTTCGCGCAGTCCGACCCGCAGATTGCCGCTGCCCTCTCCCTGCTGCTGCTCCTGCCGGCGTTGATCGCTATCACCCTCTCCCGCGTCGGCCAGCCGGCCGCGACAAACGTTGGATGATCCAAATGGGGCGTTCGATGCGACGTGCGCACTCGATTCGCCCGGCCACGCACGCCGCCTCATCGGCCGCCTGACGGCCCGGTCTGAGCGCGCCGGTGGCGACGGGCGAGCAACAGCGAGCCGGCCAGGATCACGAGTCCGGCTCCGGCGCTGACCAGGAACCGGCCCGAGGCGGGATCGGTCGCGCTCGACCCCGCGGTGGCGACCACGGCCGTGCCCGGCGCGATGCCCAGCATCGTCGCGGCCACGTAGGACCGACGCCGGATGCCGGTCACGCCGGCCGCGTAGTTGAGCGCGTTGAACGGTACGACGGGCAGTAGGCGGAGCACGAGCATGGCGACGAAGCCGGTGTTGTCCAGGGCCGCCTCGATCCGCGGAGCGCGCGGGCCAAGGAGCGAGCGGACGCCCTCCCGACCGAGCGCGCGTCCGATCAGGAACGCGATCGTCGCGCCCATCGTCGCGCCGCAGATCGCATAGACCGTCCCGCGCACCGGGCCGAACAGCAGCCCGGCCGTGATCGTCAACGCCGTGCCCGGCACCAGCGCCACCGTCAACGCCGCGTACAGCAGCACGAAGACGACGCCGCCGGCCACGCCCGCGCGGGCCACCTCGACACGCACGTGGCCGAGTGACGGGGTGGCCACGATCGCGACCACGACGGCGGCGACGAGGATCACGCCGAGCAGGCCGAGCCGCAGGAGCGAACCGCGGCGAGATGAAGCGGACATCGACCGTTCGATGCGTCGCAGCGCCCGATCGGTGCGCATCGGTTGCGCGACGCGCGGCATCTACCCACTGATGCTGGCCGCCGCTCTCGACCGTCTCCGCCGCCTCGAGCGGGCCACCCGCCCGTCCGACCCTGAGACGGCGGAGGCGCTCGCCCGCCGCTTCGCGGAACTCCCCGCCCACGTCCAGACACCG
>JBBQFB010000357.1:0-2176 GCA_038321545.1 Gaiellales bacterium | reverse complement strand
CCCATCGGCTCACCCGTGTTCGGGTTCAGGTCGAGGCGCGGCCAGTTCGACGACGAGACGTCGACGCGAATCCGGTGACCGACGTCGAACACGTTGCTCGTCGGGGGCAGCTCGATCGTCACCGGCACAGGCACGCCGGGCTCGAGGAAGACCTCGCGGTCGTAGCCCTCGCGGTAGCGGCAGCGGATGACGGAGTCGTTGATCAGCATGTCGAAGCCCTCCGGATAATCCTCGTTCGCAGGATGGACGTCGACGACCTTCGCCGTGAAGTCCGTGTCGATCGCGCTGGAGGAGACCCACAGGTGCACCGTCATCCGCCCCGTCACCTCGACGGCCTCGGTGAGCGGTTCGGTCTGGAACACGAGCACGTCCGAGCGCTCCGACAGCCGCGGGTACGGCTCCTCCGACCCGTAGAACGCAGGCGACTCCTTCTGGTCGACCGGCCCGGGCGTGAGCAGGTCGCGGAGGCGGAGCACCGGGTTCAGCAGCCGCGCCCACGCCGGCTCCATCCCCGGCCCGTCGGCAGGTAGCTCGCCGATCGAGCAGTAGAGGCCACCGAGCGTCGGCACTGGATGCGCCGGGTCGGCGGTGAACGCGCGCGGTGCGTCACCCGCGGCGGGCGCCTCGGCCGAGAGACCGCCGGTGCCGTGCAGGTACAGGGACGTGCTGACCGCGCGGGCGAGGGGCCACTCCTGCTCCTCGCGCCAGCGTCCGCCGTGGTCGAGCTTGCCTCCGGCCGTCTTGCGGCCCGAGCCGCCGCCCATCACGAAGATGCGCACGGGCGCCTCGCCCAGCGGCTGTCCCGTTGCCTCATCCGGCAGCCAGCGGTTGAAGAAGTCGAGCTGCTCCTCGAAGTAGCGTTGCACCCCCCAGACGCCCTGAAGGCCGAAGTCGACCTCGTGGCAGTAGGTGGCGTCGCCGCGCATGCCGACGTGGCTCCACGGGCCTACGACGAGCCGCACCGGCGCGCTGTTCTGCTCGCTCATCGAGGTGAAGTACTCGGTGTCGGCGGTCGGGAACAGGTCGTACCAGCCGGTCGAGAGCGTGATCGGAATGTCCGCGTGCTGATCCCAGAACTTCGACTAGTTGTGCACGACCCGGTCCCAGTACTCGTCGTACATGCCACGGGTGTAGTAGTCGATCATCGTCTCCTCGAGCGTCGGCACGTTGCGGAGCGACGTCTGCCCGCGCTCGAACGGCACCTCGCGGAGGAGCCGGCGCAGGTTCTTGAGGTCGTCCCAGACCTCCCCGGCCCTGGCCCAATCGTCGCTCACGTCCTGCGCGTCCTGCGCGTGGATGAGGAGCGCCCAGAACATGTGCTGCTGCATTGCCCCGCCCTCGCGACACTGGTTCTGGAAGCTGTTCGTCGGCACGACGTCTGGCCAGATCGCCGTCAGGTGCGGTGGCGCCTCGAGCGCGGTGCGCACCTGTGTGATCGCGGCGTACGAGCTGCCGACGGTGCCGATCTTGCCGTTCGACCACGGCTGCGCCGCGATCCACTCGCAGATGTCGTAGCCGTCGCGGCCCGTGTGTGGTGTTGCGGCGTGGTAGTAGACGCCCGACGCCTCGGACGAGTAGCGGTCCCGCAGGTCGATCAGAACGACGTTGTAGCCCTTCGGAACGAAGAAGTCGGCGATCTCGCTGTACCGCTTGTCGGTCCGGTCGTAGGGGGTGTGGAGCATGATCGTGGGGAACCGCCCCTCGACGAAATCGCCCTCGCGGGCAGGCCGGTAGATATCGAACGCGAGCCGGATGCCATCCCTCATCGGGACCATGACCTTCTTCGAAAGGACGATTCCGTACTCCGTGCTCACGCTTCCTCCTCGGTGCTCCGCTCGATGACAAGGTTGCCGACCTCGTCGACGCGGACCGAGAAGCCCGGGTGGACGACGATGGTGGAATCGAACTCTTCCACGACTGCCGGCCCCGCGAAGGCCGCGCCTGCGGGCAGGCTGTAGCGGTCGTAGATCGGGCAGTCGACGTAACGGCCCGACTCGGCGTAGTAGACCTGCCGCCGCTCCTTCGGCTCCACGACGCCGTCTGCGTCGAGCGTCCGCGCCGGCGGCTTGGCGATGCGACCGACGCTCGTCAACCGGAGGCTGACGACCTCGATCGGCTCCGCCGCGGCGGCGAAGCCGTAGGTGCGGTGGTGCTCGCCGTGGAAGCGGTCGGTCAT
>JBBQFB010000356.1:0-2196 GCA_038321545.1 Gaiellales bacterium | reverse complement strand
GACGGCGACCGCGCCCTGCGCAAGCTGCGGTTCGAGCGTCCCGACCTCGTCATCCTCGACCTGATGATCCCGGGAACAGACGGCTGGGAGCTGCTCGACCGCGTCCGCGCGGAGGGCGATACGACGCCGATCATCGTGCTCTCCGCGCGCTCCGCGGAGTTCGACAAGGTGCACGTGCTGGAGCGCGGCGCCGACGACTACATGACGAAGCCGGCGTCGATGCGCGAGCTCGTGGCGCGCGTCAAGACGAATCTCCGGCGCGCCAGGATCGTCCCGACGACGTCCGCCGACGAGGTGATCGACGTGCCCGGCCTGCGCGTCGACCCGATGCGCCAGCGCGCCGTCGTGCGGCTGGCCGCAGATGGCGACGCGCGCGACTCGTGGACCGACGCGGCGCTGACCGTGAAGGAGTTTCGCCTGCTATGGACGCTGGCCTGCTCTCCCGGTCGCGCGATCAGCCGCGACGAGCTGCAGCAGCGCGTCTGGGGCATCCCGTACCGGCCGCGCGACCGCTCCGTCGACGTCTGCGTGCGCAAGATCCGCGAGAAGATCGACGAGCGCTCGCCCGCCACGACGTACATCCAGACGCACTACGGGATCGGCTACCGGTTCGAGCCCCTGCCCCGGGTGGCGACGTCGTGACCGCGAACATCCACGATCCCGAGTGGGACGCGAGCACCGATCGCGGGCCGTACCGCTGGCAGCGCTCGCTGCTCGGCCGCCGGGCCGGTTCCGACAAGCTCGGCGCGTCGCTGTTCGACGTGCCGCCGGGCGGCGCGACGTTTCCGTTCCACGCCCACCACGCCAACGAGGAGCTGCTGGTTGTCGTGCGCGGCACGCCCACGCTCCGCACGCTGGACGGCGAGCGGGTGCTGGCCGAGGGAGAGGTCGTCTCGTTCCCCGCCGGCCGGAGCGGTGCCCACGCCATCGCGAACCGCTCGGCCGAGACCGTCCGGATCATGCTCGTGTCGACCATGATCGCGCCCGACATCAACGAGTTTCCCGACTCCGGCACGCTCTGGGCGCGCAGCTTCGCCCCGGGCTCGGTGCCGCCCGCCGACGGCGTCACGGCCGTCGGCAGGCTCGGCGACGCGATCGACCCGCTGGCCGGCGGTTACTGACTCACGCGGACGCGGTCAGGCGCTCGGCGGCGGTCCGCGGCAGCGTCAGCTTCACCGTGGTGCCCGTGCCGGGGCGCGAGTCCGCCGCCACGCGACCGCCGTGCGCCTCCACGATGTGCTTCACGACCGCCAGCCCGAGACCCGTTCCCGGCCCGGCTCGGGACGCCTCGGCGCGATAGAAGCGCTCGAACACGTGCGGCAGGTGCTCGGGAGCGATGCCGACACCGGTGTCGTGCACGGCGATCTCGACCTCCGCGCCGGCCAGCGTGACGGCGACCGACACGACCGCGTCGGCACCGGCATGCAGCAGCGCGTTGTCGAGCAGGTTGCCGAGCACGACCTCGAGCAACCGCGGCGCCACGGGCACGCGCAGGCCGCGCGCCGCGACGAACTGCAGATCCCGGCTCCGCCACGTGCGGCGCGCACGCCGGTCGGCGACGACTGCCTCCGCCGCGGCCCCGGCGTCGGCGTGCTCGCCGGCCGCGATCTCGCCGCGGTCGAGCGCCGCCAGCAGCAGCATCTCATCGATCAGGCCCCGCATCGCGTCCACCTCGACCTCGATCTGCACGACCAGGGTCTCCCGCTCGGCGTCGGTCTGCGGCAGCTCGAGCGTCTCGGCGAGGCCGAGGATACGCGCCAGCGGCGTCCGCAGCTCGTGCGACACGGCCGCCGAGAACAGCCGCCGGGCCTCGCGGAAGTCGCCCGAGGCCGTCACGTCGACGAGCACGGCGAGCGCGCCGTCGGCCTGCGCCCGCAGGTGCACCTCCCACCGCCGCCGGACGGGCTCCTCGACGGTGATCTCGCGGTCGAGCACGACCGCACCGCCGAGCACCTCGGCGACCATCGGCAGCAGGGGCGCCGGCAGCGACTCGTCCGGGAAGGCCGCCAGGGCGGCGCCGTTCGAGCGGTGCACGTTCCCGGCGCGGTCGAACTGGATCACCGGTGTCGGCGCCGCCTCCAGCAGCGCCTCCAGCGACGCGAGCGTCGCGGCCAGCTCCGACCGCGGAACGCGACCCACCAGCTCCTGCTCGAGCAGCGCGTTGCGGATGCGCTCACGGCGCACGGCGACGGCCGC
>JBBQFB010000355.1:0-2213 GCA_038321545.1 Gaiellales bacterium | reverse complement strand
CTTGAAAGCGCCGCGCGCGCCGGGTACCGAGCCGACGTCACGGTCTACCCGATTGGAGCGATCGCGACCGTTCTCCATTTCGACGACGAACGGAAGTTCTTCGCGCCTCAGCGAACCGACTGGTTGCACGTCGCCGACGCCGCCGGCGGCTCGACGATCCGCCGGTTCGTGGCGGTCGCCGCGCCCGACGACACGCGGATCTTCTCGGCGGGCTACGGCGTCTGCTACGACTGCGCTTCAGCCCACCAGGGACCTGCTCCGGGCACGCCTCTGCCAGCCACCATGACGGGGTCGACTCATCTCACCGTGCAGCTGTCGTCGACGTTCCCGGAACGACCGACCACTCGCGTGGTGGTCGACTGTACGACGAACCCATCGCTCTGCGAGAGGGTCATCGCCGACCGCTACGCGCTGCTGCAGCCGCAGGTCTCCGACACTGGTTGCGCCGGTGGGCCTGGCGGCGCGACCGTTCGGATCAACGGCACGCTCGCGGGAGTACCGATCGACACCGAATACGGGAACTGCACCGGCGGCGCTGCAGGGCGTTGGGTGAAGACGCTCCGCGCCGCGGGCGAACTCTCCGGCCGATGGCAAACGGACAAGTAGCCAGGCTCGCGGCGTTTCAGACCCCTTCTTCCCATCCCCACACGACGCGTCATTTGCCTTTCACACCGAGATATCCGATAATCCGGATCAACGGATGAATGCAGTCCCTGAAACCGTCCCGTTCGGCGCTCCGGTCCTCGACGGACTGGCGCTGCTGGCCGACCCCACGCGGAGCCGCCTGCTCGCCATCCTCGACGGCATCGAGCTGACCGTGGCCGAGCTGTGCGATGCGCTCGCGCTGCCGCAGTCCACCGTCTCGCGGCACCTGAAGACGCTCGGCGACGCCGGCTGGGTCGCCGCCCGCCGCGACGGTGCGTCGCGCCACTACGGGCTGACCGTCGATCGCCTGCCCGACGCGTCACAGCGTCTCTGGGAGCTCGTGCGTGCCGACGTGGCCGAGACGCTCGAGGCCGGACACGACCGGCGCCGGCTGCAGCCGGTGCTCGACCGCCGCCGCGTCGGCTCCGTCCAGTTCTTCTCCACCGCCGCCGGCCAGTGGGACGACCTCCGCGCCGAGCTGTTCGGCGCCACCAGCGACCTGCGCATCCTCCCCGCCCTGCTGCCGCCCACCGCCGTCGTCGGCGACCTCGGCTGCGGCTCCGGCCGGATCGCCGCCGCACTCGCACCCTTCGTCTCCGCCGTCGTCGCCGTCGACGCCTCGACCGAGATGCTCTCGGTCGCCCGCGAGCGGCTGGCCGGCTTCCCCAACGTCCACCTGCACGAAGGCAGCCTCGAAGCGCTGCCGATCGAGACCGGGACGCTCGACCTCGCACTGGTCGTCCACGTCCTGCACCACGTGCCAGAGCCGGCGCTCGCGCTGGCCGAGGCAGCGCGCGTGCTGAAGCCGGGCGGACGGCTCGTCGTCGCCGACGTCCTACCGCACGCCCGCCACGAGTACCGCCGCACCATGGGCCACATCTGGCTCGGCTTCGACCGCACCACGATCGAAGACGCATTCGCCGACGCAGGCCTCACCGCCGGCCTCTGGCACGAGCTCGCAATCGAGGCGGGCGCGAAGGGCCCCGGGCTCTTCGTCGCCACCGCCACCCGAACCCTGTTCCCACAAGGAGGAACCGCATAATGGCCGTCGACGTCACGACGCATCCCTACAAGCAGGCCGAGCAGGCCGGCCGGCAGCCCTTCAAGGTCGCCGACCTCTCGCTGGCCGAGTTCGGCCGCAACGAGATCCGCCTCGCCGAGCAGGAGATGCCCGGCCTGATGACGCTCCGCGAGCGCTACACCGACTCCAAGCCGCTGGCCGGCGCGCGCATCATGGGCTCGCTCCACATGACCGTCCAGACCGCCGTGCTCGCCGAGACGCTCAACCTGCTCGGCGCCGACGTCCGGTGGGTCTCCTGCAACATCTTCTCGACCCAGGATCACGCAGCGGCAGCCGTCGCCGTCGGCCGCCCCGAGACCGGCGGCACCGTCGACGCTCCGCGCGGCATCCCCGTCTTCGCCTGGAAGGGCGAGACGCTCGAGGAGTACTGGTGGTGCACCGCCGAGGCGCTCGCATGGCCGAGCGGCCAGGGCCCGACGCTGATCGTCGACGACGGCGGCGACGCCACCCTGCTGCTCCACAAGGGCCTCGACTTCGCCAAGACCGG
>JBBQFB010000354.1:0-2231 GCA_038321545.1 Gaiellales bacterium | reverse complement strand
GCGATCGCCCGCCAGCGGCCGGCCAGCGCGAACGGCGTCGTGTTCCTGCTGCTGGAGGACGAGCACGGGCTCGTCAACCTGATCCTGATGCCCGACGTCTACGAGCGGTTCCGGCTGCTCGCGCGCACCGAGCCGCTGCTGCTCGCAACGGGCACGCTGGAGCGCCGCGACCGCAACATCAACGTGCAGATCGAGCGGCTCGAGCCGCTCGAGACCCCCGGCCGGCGCACGATCGGCGCCAGCCATCGCGACCGCGCCCGGCGCCGTCCGGCAGCCGCCGCAGTACAGGACCTGCGGGCCGTCGCACCGCCTGCGCAGCACTTCGCCCAGGGGCGGCGCCGTGCGTAGAACCGGCCCGCACGCAGGTGCCGGCGACGATCGCCGTCCGTTGCCGGCAGACGCGTCCGACGAACGTGAAATACTGCTGAAACGTGCTACCAGATAACCACAACCACTACATCGCCTGGGGTGATCCCGACGCGATCGTAGAGGCGGCGGTCGCAGTCGGGGTGACGGAGCTCGTGTTCTCCGAACACGTGCACCACATCGAAGAGGCCCGCGCCGCGTCGTCGTACATCGCGACCCGCTTCCGGCCCGAGGGCCCTCCCGTCGCGCACGGCGGCTACGTCGCCACCGTCCATGCCGCGGCCGCCCACGCGTCGATTCCGGTCCGCTGCGGCATCGAGCTCGACATCGCCGACGAGAACGCCGGCCTGGTCGCGGCCACGAACGAGCTCCGCGATGCCTACGCAACCGAGTGGGACGTCGTGATCGGCTCCGTCCACGTGATCGCCGGCGACACCGCCGTCGAGGGTGAGGCCGTCTGCAAGGAGGCCTCCGACGCCTGGGGTGACTACCTCGACCGGCTGATCACGGCCGCCGCGTCCGGCGCCTACGACGTGATCTCCCACCCGGTGCGGCTCGCACAGTCGCAGCCCGACGCGCCCGCGTTCGTCGCCGGCCGCCTCGATGACCTGGCGGGTGCCGCGGCGCTGGCGGACGTCGCGCTCGAGATCAACGGCACCGACCTCGAGCGCCGCCCCGACCTCGTGCAGCTGCTCGTCGACGCGTGCGCGCGCCACCAGACGCCGGTCAGCCTCGGTTCCGACGCGCACAGGCCGCAGAAGGCCGGGCGCGTCCGCGCCGCCGTACCGCTGCTGCGGCGCGCCGGCATCGACCGGATCGTCGCGTTCGAGCGCCGCACCCGGATCGCTGTCCCGCTGCCCGCCTGAGGCGTCCGCGCCGGGCGGGTGCCTTCAACCTTCGACCACGGAACGCCGATACACCGGGCGTGAACAAGCGGCGGCCGAACGAGCGTGCGGCGTCGACCGGCCCCCCTGCGGGCGCCGCGCTGTGTGCGATCGCGCCCGACGGCACGATCCGCGGCGGCAACGGTGCGCTCGCCGTGCTGCTCGGCCTGCCGCTCGACGAGCTGGCCGGCTCGCCGATCGATGGGTTCCTACCCGGCCTGCTGGACGGCGCCGACGAGGTGCCGCACGATCTGATCGGGCGGCGCGCCGACGGTGGCCGTATCCCGCTGATCGCGACCGTGGCACCGCTCGCGCTGGCCGATGGCAGCGACTACCGCGTCGTGGTGATCCGCGACTTCGGAGCTGCCGTCCCGGTGCCCCTGCGGCGACGGGCAGAGCCGGTCGACGCGCTGCTCGCCGCCATCGGCGACCAGATCTACGCGTTCGCCCTCGGCGGCGACGGCACCATCGCGACGACGTTCACCGGGCCGGGCGGCGAGCGGATCCTGGGCGGCGCGCTGCCCGACGGTGCCGACCTCGTGACGGCCTGGACGCGGGCCGTGCACCCCGACGACCGCCCGGCCTTCGAACGCCACCTGGCGCGGCTCACGAACGGCGAGTCGACCGAGGACTCGGTACGCCTGATCGGCCTCGACGGCGCCACCCGCTGGATCTCGTTCCGGGCCTGGCCGGCAACCGCCGACGGCATTGTCACGGTGCACGGCATCGCCGCCGACGTGACCGGCAAGATGGCGCTCGAGCGCGTGCTGAAGGCGACGGTCGGTGCCGCGCGCCGCGAGGCCGACGCCCTCGAGGAGGCGCGCCGCGAGGCCGACCACCTGGCCCGCACCGACGCGCTCACCGGTGTCTTCAACCGTCGCCACCTGAACGAGCAGCTGGCCACCGCGCTGGCGGGCGTCACGGCCGGCCGCCGACCGCCGGCCCTGCTGCTGATCGACATCGACCACTTCAAGCGCATCA
>JBBQFB010000353.1:0-2239 GCA_038321545.1 Gaiellales bacterium | reverse complement strand
CCGCTGGTCGCCGGCACCGCTGCGCTGATGCTGTCGGTGCGGCCAGCGCTCACCCCCGCCGACGTGCGCGCCAAGTTGCAGGCGACGGCGCGGCCATTCCCGACCACCGGCGGCGACAACGGCGACGGCAGCCCGGTGCTGCAATGCATCGCGCCGTCGCCCATCGGCACGCCGCAGGTCGCGCAGGGGCAGTGTTACTGCACCACGTCCACCTGCGGCGCCGGGATGCTCGACGCCGGCGCTGCGGTCGCGGCGGCGCAGGGAACGCTGCGGGCGCAAATCGGGCTCACCCCGGCGGAACCGCAACTCGGGCAGACGCTCACGCTGAGCGGCGCGCAGTCGGAGACCCAGGTCGGCCGCACGATCGCCGCATACAAGTGGGCGCTTACTAACGGCGGCGGCATCGTGACCGGGTTCACCGGGCCGACCGACGCCGCGACGGCGATCGTAGCGCCCACCGGCATCGGGCAGTTCACGGTAAGCCTCACGGTCACCGACAACACCGGGGCACGGGCGACGACGGCGCGCACCGTCACCGTCGGCGCGGGCAGCGGGACCTTCGCCAACTACCAGGGCCTGTGGTGGAACTCGCCCGCCGGGTCAGAATCCGGATGGGGGATCAATCTCAACCACCAGGGCAACACCATCTTCGCCACCTGGTTCACCTTCGGCCTCGACGGGAAGCCGCTGTGGCTGGTGGTCTCGGCGACGTCGTCGGTGAGCGCGCCCAACACCTTCACCGGCAATCTGTACACGGGCACCGGGCCGCCGTTCTCGGCGTTCGATCCGGCGCAGGTGGTGCCCGCGCAGGTGGGGGTCGCGACGTTCCAGTTCACCGGCGCCGACAATGCGGCGTTCGCGTATTTCGTCGAGGGCGTCACGCAGACCAAGCAGATCACGCGACAGGTGTTCGCGAGCCCGGTGCCGACCTGCACCTTTGCCGCCCAGCCGAACCTCGCGCTCGCCACCAACTACCAGGACATCTGGTGGAACGCGCCGGCAGGATCGGAACCCGGCTGGGGACTCAATCTCACGCATCAGGGCAACACGATCTTCGCGTCGTGGTTCACGTTCGGCATCGACGGGAAGCCGCTATGGCTCGTCGTCGCCGCGAACCGGACGGCACCGAACGTGTACTCGGGGACGCTGATGAAGGCCGTGGGCGGGCCCGCGTTCAACGCGGTGCCGTTCAATCCCGCCCAGGTGCAGGGCGCCACCGCCGGCAGCGCCACGCTGACGTTCGCCGACGGCAACGACGCGACGTTCGCCTACACCGTCGACGGAACGGCCGGCAGCAAGAAGATCACGCGCGAGGTCTTCGTCGCGCCCGGCACCGTCTGCCAGTAACTTTCGACCGCACGTCGTGAACGCGTGGCGAACGCGTAGCCCGGCGTTGAGCGACAGCGAAACCCGGGTCGATCGCAGCCACGCCCACGGCCCACCCGGGTTTCGCTGTCGCTCAACGCCGGGCTACGCGCTACGCGCAACGACCAAACGCCGCGCAGCGCGGTCAGCGCCGGATACCGTCAATGTGCGGCCTCGCCGACCACCTCGGCCACCGCCTTGAAGATTTCGGTGGCGACGTTTACCGCTTGCGAAGAGTTGAGCAGCACGGCGATCACCGTGCCGGAAGCGGGATCGCGAAACACCGCCGCCTGGAAACCGAGCGCTTCGCCGGTGTGGCCCCACCAGCCCTTGAGCTGGCCGATGCCGAGGCCGTAGCGATCGTATTCAGGCCCGTTGGTCGCTGGGCGCGAGCGCTGCAGGCGCTGCGCCTGGAGGCCGGCCGCGAGGAGGCGGCCGCTGCCGAGGGCATCGCCCCAGGCGCGCAGATCGGCGAGGTTCGTCACGATGCCGCCGGCCGCGCCCAGCGCGGACAGGTTGATCAACGGCAGCAGCTCCGTCGCGCCGGTCGCGGGGTCCGCTTCGTAGGGCGACGGGTGCGGCGAGGACAGCGTCGCGTCCTGCGGGTAGGACGTTGCGGCGAGGCCGAGCGGCGACCAGATGCGCCGGCGGTAGAAATCGGCGAGCGGCGCATGGGTGACCGCTTCGACGACCATGCCGAGCAGCAGCGTGTTGGTATTGCTGTAATCGTACTGCGCGCCCGGTTCGAACACGGGCGAGAGAGGAATCGCGTAGGCGACGATCTGCTCGGCGGTCCAGGCACGCGTCAAGTCGTTCCCGAACACCTCGAGAAATCCCGGCGCCTGCGTGTAGTTCTTGACCCCGCTTTCCATTC
>JBBQFB010000352.1:0-2256 GCA_038321545.1 Gaiellales bacterium | reverse complement strand
TACATCGGCAAGGCGGCGCTGTCGCGAATCGCCGCAGCCGGTCCGGAGCGCCTGCTCGTCGGCGTCACGTTGGCCGACGACATCGCCGACCTTTGGCCGCTCCCGTCGCGCACCGCCGTCCTGCACGGTGGGTGCGGCGTCGGCACGCTGTCCGCCGTCGTGTACTCGCATCGCCTGCGCCGCACCATCGGCCTCGCCCAGGTTGACACGGCGTTCGCAGCTCGTGGCACCGTCGTCGACGTCGCCGCTCCGACCGGGCTGCATCGTGCGACCGTCAGCGACCTGCCGTTCGTCTGAACGCCGGCCGGCCCGCGGCGCCGCATCGGCCAGGTGACAGGCTGCATCCAACAGGCATGCCGCGCCCGACGACTGCCCAGTTGACGACCACGGTTCCGTTTCCGGATGACCCCGGTGAGCCGTTGTGGAGCGAGCGGCGCACGGTCCCGGTCGGGGCGCTGTACGGCGTCCCGTTGGCGTTCCTCGTGGTCCTCTCGATCGCCGTCGGACCGTGGTGGGCGCGCGGCCTGTTCGTGGCGGCGGCCGCCGCGATCGCCGTCCTGCTCGTGCGTGCGCGGCGCCGGTCGCTGATCGAGACGTTCGCCGTGTCCGAGCGGTACCTGTCGGTGGTGCAGCCCGATGGCGGGCGGGTGGCGGTTCCGGTGGACGCGATCCGCTCGGTGACGTTGCAGGGCGACCAGGTGCAGGTCGAGGCCAGTTCCGGCGTGATCACGCTCGGTTTCGTCCGGCGCCAGCGCGCGCTCGTCGCGGTGCTGCGGCGGGTCTGTCCGTCGGCCGCCGTCGACCGGCAGATGGACGCGTTCTGCCGGACCTGAACGATCCGCTACTAGGCGCGCCGTGCGCGCGCCCCGCAGTCAGGTCGAGCGGCGGGCGGCGCCGCCTTCAGCCGCGAGCGGCAGCAGCTCGGCGAGCGCCGCGTTCTCGGCAGGATCGAGGACGCTGTGCTGGACGCAGGCCGGCACGATCTCATCGCGATCAGGGTGCGCCATCCCGTAGGAGCAGGCGGCGAGGCGCTCCTGCGTCTCGCGGATCAGGGGGTCATCGCTCGTCTCGCCTGCCTGGCTGAGCGCCCAGGCCGTGCCGACGGCGGCCGCGTCCATGAAGCGGTGCATCACGAACGTGACCGGCCGCGGCCGTCGCAGGACGGCGTCGATTCCGAGCCGCCGTGCGTAGCGCGCTGCCCAGGCGGCGGCAGTGAGGGTGTCGGCCGGACGCGCGGCGGCGGCGCGGACGAGACGCCCGGCGACGACCGGTCGCGGCGCGAAGGCGAAGTTCTGCGGCGCGACGCGGTAGAACGCGTCGCGCGCGGCGAGATCGCGCGGGTCGCGGTCGTCGAGGACGGGGACGTAGCGGTGGCCGACGTAGACCCCCCAGGTCGTTCGGTTGCAACGCTCGTCGCCGATCTGGATCGCGCGGTACGGCAACCGGGCGCCGGCGCCGGCTTCGATCTGCCGCCAGACGTCGTCGGCGCCGATCGAGCGATAACCGTCGTGCCAGCGGGCGGCGTCGCCGACGTACGCGGCGGGCTGGAACGAGAACAACCGGAAGCCCATCCGGCGGCAGTCGCGAATCACGTCGGCGATCTGGTCGACGTTGGCCGGCGTGACGGTCATGTTGTGCGCGAGGTAGGAGCGGACGCCGTGCTCGCGCTCGAGCCGTTCGAACATGGCGCAGAAGCGTGCCCGGTGCTCGTTCAGGTCGACCTCGCGCTCGGGCCGGTTGATGCCGCGGCGGCCGCGCATCGTCGTGTCGAAATGGCCCGCGAACGCGAGCTGGTCGAAACGGCGTTTGCCGGCGGCGTCGATCGCGAGCCGCTCGAGGTACGGGTAGTCGAAGTCGCCGTGGCTGAAGCTCATCGGCACGCGGCCGTGGCGGCGCATCGCAAGCAGCGCGGCCGCGTGGTCGTCGGGGTCGAGGAGGCTGACCTCGCCGCCGATCAGCTGTGCGAACTGGCCGGGGCCGCGGCGCTCACGGAGGTAGCGCATCTGCCGCTCGACCTCGCGGACGGTGTGCGCGCCGTCGACGCGGACGCGGTTGGCGGTGCGCGCGTGATAGCACGGCTTGCAGGCAAAGGTGCAGCGCGGAAAGACGCCGTGGGTGCCCTCGCAGCCGGCCGTCCGGCGGCCGAGCAGCTGCGCCGGTGTCTGGACGTGGGCGGGGAGCTCCGCGAAGCGGCGGGCGAGCGCCTCCGCCGTCTCAGGGTCGGACGGGCGGGTGGCCCGCTCGAGGCGGCGGAGA
>JBBQFB010000351.1:0-2262 GCA_038321545.1 Gaiellales bacterium | reverse complement strand
TGAGCGTGCCCTTGCCGAGACGGTGGTTGCCCCAGATGATGTGCTTGCTCCACATCTTCTGGACCGGCACCGTGGCGCCCGGCGTCGCGTTCGCGTAGAAGCGCGCGAGGCGGATGGCGCCGACGGCGTTGAGGAAGCCGGCGCCCTGGGTCAAAGCGTTGTAGCCCGGATACTGCTGCGCGGTGTACTGCAGGATGGCCTTGACCGCGTTCGGCGTCAGGCTCGGGTTCGCCTCGAGCATCAGCGCAACCGTGCCGGCGACGACCGGCGCCGCCATGCTGGTGCCGCTCAAGCTCAGATACGGGAGCGCCGGCCCGGTGATGCCGGGGAGCAGCGACGAGGCGCGGTTGATGAAGAAGTTGCTGCCGGGCGAGGCCAGCGATACCGAGCCGGTGCCGGGTGCGACCAGGTCGGGCTTGGCGTTCCAGTCGATGTAGGACGGCCCGCGCGAGCTATAGCTGCCGATCACGTCGTCGGTACGCTTGGCGGTGCCCTGCGTGCTCGAGCCGCCGACCGTCAGCACCCACGGCGCGTTGCCCGGCGCGCTGATGCCGCCGTACTGCGGCAGCCCAGCGGCGTTCTTGCCGAAGTTGCCGGCCGCGCCGACCACCACGACGCCGGCGTCGACGACGCGCTTGGCGGCGAGGGTCAGCGGGTCGGTCCAGGCCGATTCGTGAATCGCCGCGCCGACCGACATGTTGACGACGCGGATGTTGTAGGTCGTGTGGTTGGCGAGAACCCAGTCGAGCGCCGCGATGATGTTGCTCACGGTGCCGTTGCCGTCACCGTCGAGCACCTTCAGCGAGATCAGGCTCGCGCCGGGCGCCGCGCCGGCCTTCTGGCCGTTCGAGTCGAAGCCGTTGCCCGCGATGATGCCGGCGACGTGCGTGCCGTGGCCGTCGTCGTCGTACGGCGTGGTCTGGCCGTTGACGAAGTCGACGAACGTGGTGACGCGCTGATTGCCGTAGGGATAGATCGTGCTCGAGGTGTTCGTCAGGTCGTCGTGCCAGGAAGTGATGCCCGAGTCGATGACCGCCACGCCGACGCCAGCGCCGGTGAGGCCGAGCGTGTCGCGGACGACCTTGGTGCCGACCGTCAGCGAGGTGCGGTAGTTGAATTTCGCCGAGGGCCGGTCGTAGTGAATGCGGAGCACGGCCGGGTTCTTCGACAACTGCGTGAGCAGCCGGTTCGGCAGATCCACCACCTGGCCGTTGATGATCCCGAGCTTGCCGTTGCGCTTCGCGTAGACGGTCACCGACGCCGGCAGCTTCGCGCCCGGCTGCAGCTCGACGATCACGCGCGTCGTCTTGGTCGCGCGGTTCGCGGCGCGGAAGGTCAGCTCGTTATCGAGCTTGTACGCTTTGACGTGGGCGTTGGGGCGGCCTTCGACAGCCTTGCGTCCCTCGCGCACATGTTGACGACCTTCGGCCATCGCGTTCGGAGCCAGTCCGGCGACCAGCAGCGCGGCAACCGCGATAACCCGCTTGGGGCCCCAGACGGCTTTCTCTCTTGGGGCGGCGAAATCGTAGTAGTTCATGACGTTCCGTTATAGAGCAACACGGGTACCACCTCGTGCATTTCTCCAATCGCAACCATAAGTAGCGTCAAATGAGTGCCTTACGAGAGACGTCCAGACCACGCCGTATGACACGGTGTACGTTCATTTGTTCTGTTGCGGCACAGCGGTGCGGGAATTAGCCCCGAATTACAGCAACAATAGCCAATGAAAACGACATAAATTGACCTGATGTCCCGTCACGGCACATGTATGTCAAAATAGAGCATTCAAAGGCAGTATCAGTCTTTCATTGTCCTATATAGTTCGTTATGAAAGTTGCCACGTGTCATATCGAGTTGCTTAGAGTTGCGCAGTGGCGTGCAGCGGTGGGCAAAAAAGAAGGCCGGCGTGGTGGCCGGCCTGGGTAGAGGTTAGAGAAGAGCCGCCGGGATCAGTGGATCTGGGCCGGCCGCGCAGCCGTGACCGTTCGCGCGGCGCGACGGTCGGTCGCCAGAATCGAATAGAGCGCCTGATCCAGGAGCACGCCGTCCTTGTGGAAGGACTGCCGGAGCAGGCATTCCTGTACGGCGCCAATCTTCAGCAGCGCGCCGTTGCCGCGCCCGTTCAACACCGCCGCGCGCGCTTCCATCCGGTACACGCCGAGCGTGGTGAACGCGAAGTCGAGCACGAGCTCCGCGCTCTCCTGAAACACGCCCGTGCCCCAGAACGCCGAGCCGATCACGAAGCCCCACTCCGCAGTGGCG
>JBBQFB010000350.1:0-2267 GCA_038321545.1 Gaiellales bacterium | reverse complement strand
GCACTCGTGGAGCCAGTCGGAGGTGAAGGCCGCGGCCGACGCGATCTTCGCCGTCACGGGCCTGACCGAGAACGATCGCGTGCGTCCGAAGCTCGCCTCGGCGCAGGTGGTCACGAACGTCGACCCGTTCCAGGCGCAGCTGATCAACAAGATGCGCCGCGGCTCGCTGCTCGTGCCCGGGCAGACGCTGCTGATCATGGAGGTCGAGCCCGCCGCGTACATCACGCTGGCGGCCAACGAGGCGGAGAAGGCGGCCGCCATCTCGCAGGTCTACGTCTCGAACGTCGGCCGCTTCGGGCGCTACTTCGCGGCCGGATCGGACTCCGAGATCGAGGCCGCGCGGCTGTCCGCGATCGCGGCCATCGAGGCGGCCGGGAAGGCCTGATGGCCAACTCCCTCTTCGACCCCGAACACTCGGCGCTGCTGGCAGAGCAGTCCCGCGTGCGCTCGGTGGTGCGGCGGCTGCTCTGGGAGGAGTACCCGTCGCACGCGTCGCCGCGCGTCGTCGAGGGCGTCTGCCGGATCGTGTTCCGCCGGCTCGGGATCGAGGGCAAGGGGCGGCTGCGGTGACAACGGTCGCGGTGATCGGGGCCGGCATGGTCGGCTCGTCGACCGCGATGCGGATCGGCGAGGCACGGCTGGCGGAGCGGATCGCGATCGTCGACGTCCGCGAGGGCGTCGCACAGGCGATGGCGCTCGACATCACGCAGGCGCTGGCCGCGACGGGCACCGACGGACGCTGTGTCGCCGGCTGGCCGGCGGTCGGCGGCGCCGACGTCGTGGTGCTGACGGCCGGCCTGCCGCGCGGCCCGGGACAGAGCCGCGCCGACCTGCTGGCGACGAACGGCAAGATCGTGGTCGACTGCTGCCGCGAGATCCGCCACCGGGCGCCGGACAGCGTCGTGATCGTGGTGACGAACCCGCTCGACGAGATGACGGCGCTCGCGCAGCGCGCCCTCGGCTTCCCCGCGGCGCGCGTGATCGGCATGGCCGGCACACTCGACTCGGCGCGGTTCCGGGCGGCCATCGCGGCGCGGCTGGACGTGCCGGCGTCGAAGGTCGAGGCGCTCACGCTCGGGTCGCACGGCGAGACGATGGTGCCGGTGCCGCGGCTGTCCACGGTGAACGGGCAGCGCCTCACCGAGCTGCTCTCGGAGGCTGAGATCGAGCAACTCGTCGCGCGCACGCGGGAGGGGGGTGCCGAGATCGTGCAGCTGCTTGGGCGCGGCTCCGCGTGGTGGGCGCCGAGCGCGGCGATCCTCGACCTCGTGCGCGCCATCCTCCGCGACGAGCGCCGCGTGCTGCCGGTGTGCGCGATGTGCCGCGGCCAGTTCGGCATCCGCAACACGTACGTCGGCGTGCCGGCGCGGCTGGGAGCCGGCGGCGTGGTCGAGATCGTCGACCCGGGGCTGACGGCCGCCGAGGTGGCCGGCCTGCGCGCGGCGGCCGAGCAGATCGCCGGTCGCGTGGCCGACCTCGACGCCGTGATCGGCGAGGATCCCGCGCCGCCTCCTCCGCCCGAGGCGGCCGAGGGGCAGCTGAAGGTGGGCGTGCGCGACCTGGTCTACGAGTCGCGCATCCGCACCGAGGCCCGGCGCGCGCTCGCGCGCGAGGGCGAGCTGCACCGGCTCGACGACGTGGTTGCCGCCGCGCTACGTCGCGCGCGGTAGCGTCGCCAGGATCTCGGCGAAGCCGGCCGCGCCCATCAGTGACAGGTGGCCGTGGTCCGGCCGCAGCTCGAACCGCGCGTGCGGCAGCGCGGCTGCCAGCCAGCGGCCGTGCGACGGCGGCACCATCAGGTCGGCCGTGCCCTGCCAGATGCGGACGTCGCCTCCGATGGTCGCGACGTCGAAGCCCCACGGCGTCACGAACGCGAGGTCGTCGTCGACCCAGCCCTCGGCGCTGTCGCGCAGGCCCTCCACCATGTGGGCGTGGAGGAAGGCGGAGTAGGGCTCGTCGACCGCCGCCCGGTCGATGTCCGACACCAGCGAGTCGAGGGCGGCGGCCATCTCGCCGGGCGCGGCGCCGAGGATCGACTCCCGTTCGGCATCGAGCGCGGCGAGCGCCCGCTCACGGCCCTGCTCCAGGACGCCGAACTCCTCGACGTTTGCCTCGCCCATGCCGGCCGTCCAGTCGAGACCCTCGGCGTCGTGGGGGGGGACGCCCGACCGCCCGAACCACGCCCTCCAACGGTCGCCCCGCAGCGCCCCCCCCGCCCGCCAGTGCGGGCCCCCCCCCCCGGGGCCCCCGACGGCGGACCGGGCGCC
>JBBQFB010000349.1:0-2279 GCA_038321545.1 Gaiellales bacterium | reverse complement strand
GCGCGCACCCCCCGCGCCCCCAGGGCGGGGTCGCCCGCCCGCCCGTGGCCCCCGCGCGCGCGCCCGACGATCTCGGGATCGGACAGGCCCGACAGCTCGGCGTAGTACTCGGCCGAGCTCAGGGTGATGCCAATCGCCGAGAACGCCTCCTGGAACAGCCGGTCGAGGATCGGCTCGTCCAGCGAGATCGTGCCGTTGAAGTCGAACAGCGCGGCTCGCGGCCGGCGCCCGGCTAGAAGTTCCAATCCGCTCCCAGCTCCGCCGTGATCCGGGTCAGCTCGCCCGTCGCGAGGAGAATGCCAACGCCGACCATCACGACGCCGCCGATGCGGTTCACGAGCGCGCCGTTACGCTTGAAGACGCCCAGCGCCGACAGCGTCGACGACGTCGCCAGCCCGGCGATCAGGAACGGCACGCCCAGCCCCAGCGAGTAGGCCGCGAGCAGCGTGGCGCCCTGGGCGGGCCCGGACTGGCTGGCGAACGTCAGGATCGACGCCAGGACCGGGCCGATGCACGGCGTCCACCCGATCGCGAACGCGCCGCCGGTCAGTAGCGCACCGCCCAGCGACGCGCGGCCGGGCTTCCAGTGCGTGCCGTACTCGCGGCCGAACACCCGCGACGCGAAGCCGATCAGGGCGAGCCCCATCACGATCATGAAGAAGCCGCCGATCAGCTCCAGCGGTCGCCGGTAGTCGTTGAGCAGCGAGCCGGCCCAGCCCACGCCGGCGCCGTACGCCGAGAACACGATCGTGAACCCGAGCACGAAGAAGCCCGTCGCGATCGTGACGCGACGCGTGTTCTGCTGGAGGTCGCCGTAGCCGATGCCCGAGATGAAGGAGAGGTACGCCGGCACCAGCGGCAGCACGCACGGCGACACGAACGAGATGAAACCGGCGGCGAACGCGGTCGCGACGCCCACGGCCGATAGCTCGATGGCTGCGAGCATCACAGCGCCGCCACCAGCTTGGACAGCTCGGCCTCGGTCGTCCCGCCGAGCTTGCGGGCTCGCAGCTTGCCGTCGGCATCGACGAGGAACGTCGCGGGCAGGCCGCCGACGCCCCAGTCGTGCTGGATGCCGGCCTGCGGGTCGAACACGTTCGGCCAGCTCCAGTGCGACTTCGCCGCGAACGCCGCGGCCGCGCCGCGGGACAGGTCGGCGGAATTGACCGACAGCATCTGCACCTCCGGGTGCGAGCGCGCGAACGCCACCAGCTGCGGTGCCTCGCTGCGGCACGGGCCGCACCACGAGGCCCAGAAGTTCACCACCACCGGCCGGCCCCTGTACGCCGACAGGTCGAGCCGGCCGGAACCGTCCAGCGCGTCGCCCGCGATCGGCGGCGCGACGGTGCCCTCCTTCAGCTGCACCGCGGCCAGCGGCGACGTCGAGGGGCCGGCAGCGTCGTCCTGGTTGGCCAGGCCGACCACGAGCAGGCCGGCAACGCCGCTGACGACGGCGGCCAGCGCGACGACGAGGAGGACCCGGCGCATTCCTCCATCCAGTCTATCCCCGCCGCGAAGAAAAGCCGTCTCTCGGAGCTGACGATCAGCGCAGCATCGCGCGAACGTCGTCGGGCTCCATCGGATGGCGCCCGACCGCCTCCGCCAGCCGCACCGCCATCTCGACCAGCTGCGCGTTGGAGGTCGCCTCGCTGCCGTCCGGCATCGTCGCCGCGTCCTGGAAGCCGACCCGGACGTGGTGCCCGGCGGCGGCCGCCACGGCCTGGGCGATCGGACTCGCCTCGTCCTGTCCCGACATCACGACGTCGAACCGTGAGAAGGTCGCGCGGCAGGCGTCGGCCAGGCGCAGCACGTTGTGCGGCGTGCCCGCCATGCGATCGGAGCCACGACCGTCGGATGGGCCGAGCTCGGCCACGATGTACGGCGCCTTCGATAGCAGCGAGTCGTTGTAGAGCGTCTCGAAATCACCCAGCGAGTCGACGCCGATGGCGACCGGCTCGGGACGCACCCCGGCGCGCTCACAGGCCTCGAGGATCTGCCGCGCCTCCTCGCGATGCGATGGCTGGTCCGGCTCGGGGGCGCGGACGCCGACGGTCGCGAGGTCGGGCAGCTCGCGCAGCACGTCGAAGATGGCCGTGACCGTGCCGAGCGAGATCGCGCGCGTGCGCTGCGTCGAGATCGAGATCGGCACGTCGACCTTTCCCCGGATCGCCTTCACGACGTCCTCGATGAACAGGTCGAACGCCGGCAGGCCGTCCTTCTTGCGGGCGTGCACGTGCACCAGGCCCGCGCCCGCATCGACCGCCCGCTTCGCCTCGGTC
>JBBQFB010000348.1:0-2283 GCA_038321545.1 Gaiellales bacterium | reverse complement strand
GGAACGGCCTCGCCCAGCCAGACGGCAGTCGCGCCGACGGCGGCGAAGCACGGGCCGATCGCCTCGAGGTACCGGTCGTACGCCGCGAGTCCGCCCGAACGGATGCGAACCAGATTCACGAGCACCACGGGGCCGTCGCCGGCCTCGGCGAGGAACGCCTCGAGCGCCGCATCCGTGATGTCGAGTCCCATCTCGCCGATCTCCCTCCGGGGCCGAGCCACAGCGGCGCAGTCGGCGCCGAGGCCAGTAGAAAAACGATTCTCCAATGTCTATGATGCGCCGTCAAGTACGCCGGCCGTGCCCGCGGCCACCGACAACGGCACCGGGCGATGCCGAAAGGGAGGACGCGTGGGGGCGAAGCGATTCGACGGGAAGACGGCCCTGGTGACCGGCGCCGGCGCGGGATTCGGGCGCGCAACGGCACTCGGCCTGGCACGCGACGGTGCCAAGGTCGTGGCGATGGTGGAGCGGATCGCCGACCGCCTCGACGTCGTCTGCGCCCAGGTCGAGGAGCTCGGCGCGCGGCCCCTCCCGATCGGCGTCGACCTGACGAGCCCCGAGGCTGCCCAGGCGACGATCGAGACGACGGTCGGGGCAGCCGGCGGTCTCGACATCCTGATCTCCAACCACGCCGCGATGGCCTGGGGCGTTGATTTCCTGGACGGCACCGACGAGGCCTGGGCGCACGAGCTGAACGTCAACCTGACCAGCCACTACGTCCTTGCGCGGCACGCCGCCCGGGCGATGCGCGACGCCGGCCGGGGCGGCTCGATCGGGTTCACGGCCTCGGTCAACGCCCTCGGCGCGGGGCGCGGCTGCACCCCGTACTGCGTCACCAAGGCGGGGCTGGTGGCGATGTCGCAGGTGATGGCGGTCGAGCTGGCCGCGTACGGCATCCGAGTCAACTGCGTCAGCCCGGGGCCGGGAGACACGCAGCGGTCGGTCGATCTCGTCGGCGAGGAACGGATGCGCGATTTCCGCGCCGCCTTCGCCGGCGTGCCGCTGAACCGGCTCGCCAGCGCGGAAGACATCGCCGAGGCGTTCCTGTACCTGGCCTCCGACGCTGCCGCCTACGTGACCGGCCACAACCTGGTCGTCGACGGCGGCCTCACCGCCATCGTCTACGACGTGCCCGAGGAAGGGTAGCCAGGATGCGGCTCACACCGGACGTGGCGATCGTCGGCGGCGGCTCCCTGACCGGGTTCGGCCTGTCCGCCGACTTCGATGCCCACGTCTACCTGCTGGATGGCGGCACCGAGTGCGCGCTCGTCGACTGCGGCATGGGCACGGCCACGGGCCGAGAGCGCGTGCTTGCGCGGATTGCGACGGTTGGCGTCGACCGCGACCGGATCGGGCGCCTGCTGCTGACCCATTACCACACCGATCACGCCGGCGGCGCGGCCGCCTACCGGGAGCAGCTCGGCCTGCGGGTCTCGATCGGCGCCGACGTGCGCCACGCCCTCGAGGACCCCGACCACGGAGCGACCCAGTTCGCGGCGGCCCAGGCGGCGGGCGTCTTCCCCGCCGACTACGACTACCCGGCGTGCCCCGTCGACGACCCGCTCGCCGACGGCGACGTCCGCACCGTCGGGCGGCTGACGGTCACCTACCTCGCGACGCCGGGGCATTGCGCCGGCCACGGCTCGTACCTGGTGACCGGCGGCGAGCGGGTGTACCTGCTCGCCGGTGACGCCGTCTTCGCCCTCGGGCGGCTGTTCCTGCAGGGCATCCCCGACTGCGACCTGTCCGCGTCGCTCGCATCTGTTCGCCGCCTCGCAGCGCTCGAGTTCGACGCGCTGCTGCCCGGACACGGCGCAATCGCGCTCAGCGAAGGCCGCGCCCACGTCGACGCGGCGGTGGCCGTCATCGACAAGCTCGGCGTCCCCGCCAACATCGTCTGACAGGGGGCGCCGGATGGACCTCGAACTGGCCGGGAAGGTCGTGCTCGTCACCGGCGGCACGCGCGGGATCGGCCGCGCGATCGCGGGCCGCCTGGCGGCGGAAGGAGCCGTCGTCGTGCTGTGCGCGCGCGACGCCGGCGCCGTCGACGCGACCGCGGCGGAGCTCCGCGGGCACGGGGCGCAGGTCCACGGGATCGCCGCCGACGTGACCGCCGACGGCGCCGTAGACCGCCTCGTCGCCGCCTCGCTGACTGCCTTCGGCCGGCTCGATGCGGTTGTCGCGAACGCCGGCGCCGCGGTGGGCGGACCGCGGTCGACGCAGTCATCCGCGGACGACTGGGAAGCGACGTACCGCCTGAACGTCGTCCATCCGACGTCGCTC
>JBBQFB010000347.1:0-2346 GCA_038321545.1 Gaiellales bacterium | reverse complement strand
ACCGGCTCGTCGGAGACGGCGGCCCGCAGCCGCTCGGCCGCGGCCAGCAGCGACTCGTCGTCGTCGATGTCGGTCAGCAGCACGCAGAACTCCTCGCCGCCCCAGCGCGCCACGAGGTCCTCGGCCCGCGTCGCCGCCAGGCGGCGGGCGATCTCGGTCAGCACGGCGTCGCCGCCGGCGTGGCCGTAGGTGTCGTTGACGTGCTTGAAGCCGTCGACGTCGAGCATCGCGATCCCGACCGCGTCGCGGCGCGCCAGCGCGTCGTCCATCAGCTTCGTCGCATAGCGGCGGTTGGTGAGGCCGGTCAGCGAGTCGAGCCGGCCGAGCCGCTCCAGCTCGGCGTGCGCGGCGGCCAGGCGCTGCGAGTCGTCCTCGGCGACCGCGAGCGCCGCGGCCAGGGCGCGGCGCGCCTCATGCTCGGCGGTGACCTCCTGCACGAGACCATCGAGCCGGTAGCGCCCCTCCCCGAGCAGTGTCGCAACGGCCTGGTCGCGCACGATGCGCGTCACGCCGTCGACGCCGATCAGCCGGTACTCGATGTCGAACGACGTGCCGTGGCCGGCGGCGACGATCACCTCGTCGAAGCGCGCGAGGTCGTCGGGATGCACCGCGGTGCGCCACCGGGGCGGTGGATCGCCGGCCGCGCCGCGGCCGCGTCCCATGAACGCCTCGACGCCGGACACGCTGTAGATGCTGGTCATCACGCCGTCGGCCCCCACCTCGGCGACCCAGACGTAGGTGTGCGCGGATCGCATCACAGACTCGAGGCGCCGCTGCGCCTGCTCGGCCTCGGTTTGCGCGATGCGCTGGCCGGTCACGTCCACGACGATGCCGTCGACGAGCAGCCGGCCGCGGTCCCAGCGCGGCACGAGATGCTCCTGCATCCAGCGCGTGTTGCCATCCAGGCCCACGATCCGGAACGCGGCCGACGTCGGCTTGCCCTTGCTCAGCTGGGCGTAGGACTCGGCCGCGCGATGCACGGCGCGGTCCTCGGGGTGGACGGCGTGGGCCCAGTCGACGCGCGCGACGCCGGTCGCCTTGCCGCCGAGCAGCCGATCGCGGCCAGGCCCGCGATGGGTGACGACAAGGTCGTGCAGCAGCGTGGCCTCGCCGCGGAAGACGTAGACGGCCAGCTCCTCCGCCGTCCGCTGCATCGAGTTGCCGACCCAGCGGACGTTGTCGCGGCGGCGGAAGCGCGCGATCACGCGCAGGAACGCGGCCCGAGGAGACCAGCGGGGACGGCGAGGCTCGCCCTCGGGAAGCAGACCGACGGCCTCCGCGGACGATCGTCGTTCCCATCCCACATCCGCTTCCGGCTGGGACAGTCTCCACTCGGAGATCATCATGCGCGCCTCATTGCTCCTCGATCTGCCGTGATACGGCCCAAGATCGAGCAAGTGCGGCTCCAGTGTCCCTATCGGCAGGAACGTGTGACGGCTTAACCGAGCGCCAGATTCGGCCGCCGCTGCCACGATGGCCGGGAGATGAACCCGGTGCCGCTCTCGCGCAACCGCGATTTCACGCTGCTGCAGGCCGGGCGGCTCCTGTCGGACGCCGGATCGCAGGCCACGACGATCGCCTACCCACTCCTCGTGCTGGCGATCACGGGGTCGCCCACGAAGGCGGGTATCGCGGCGTTCGCCCGGCTGGCGCCGTCGGCGTTCCTCGCGCTGGCCGCCGGCGTCGCGGCCGACCGCTGGAACCGCAAGGCGATCATGATCGCGGCCGACGCCGTGCGCGGCCTGGCCGTCACGAGTCTCGGCGCAGCGATCGTGCTCGACCGGCTCGCGTTCTGGCAGATCGTGGCGGTCGCGTTCGTTGAGGGCACCGGCTCGGCGTTCTTCAGCCCTGCCGCCGCCGGCGCGCTGCGGGCGGTCGTTCCGGCCCCGCAGCTGCCCGCAGCGGCCGGCGTGCAGGAGGCGCGATCGGCGACGGTGATGCTGGCCGGACCGCCCGTGGGCGGCGCGCTGTTCGGGCTCGGCCGAGCGGTTCCCTTCCTGGTCGACGCGGTCTCGTACGCGTGCTCGATCGCCTCGCTCGTGGTGATGCGGACGCCGTTCCAGGAGGCGCGGCCGGTCGATCCGGCGCCGCTGCGCACGCGGATCGCCGACGGCGTCCGCTTCCTCTGGAGCCACCCGTTCCTGCGCACGTGCGCGTTCCTCTGGGGCCTCGGCAACTTCGCTCTCCCCGGGCTGATGCTGACGATCGTGGTCGTCGGCACGCGCGACGGCCTGTCGGGGGGCCAGATCGGGCTGCTGATGGCGGCGTTCGGCGCCTGCGTCCTGCTGGGATCGGTGGTGTCGCCGATCATGCGGCGGCGCTGCACGGTGCGCACGATCCTGCTGA
>JBBQFB010000346.1:0-2447 GCA_038321545.1 Gaiellales bacterium | reverse complement strand
CACGGCGATGCCGGGCGACTCAAGCGCCATCACCAGCGACGCGAGCGTCGGCGTCGCGCGGTCGACGCCGAACGCCATCAGGATCGCCATCACGCCCACGCCGTAGCCCCCCGCCAGCAGCAGCCGGCCGCGGACGTGGCGCACCGTCGCGAGCCGGCCGCGCGAGATGGCGAGGAGGATCAGCGAGGCGAGCACGAACCGGCCGACGTTGATCGTCACGAAGCCGAAGCTCTCCTCGGCCGCCGAGTACGCGGTAAACGACGAGCCGAAGTAGAGGACCATCACGCCCAGCGCCGCCCGGATCTGCCAGTCGGGCGACATCAGCGCGCCGTGTAGCCCCCGTCGACCGGCAGCGCGATGCCCGTCACCCAAGCCGCGTCGGCCGAGGCCAGGAAGTACGCCGCGCCGGCCACGTCTGCCGGCTCGCCGAGTCGCGGCAGTGCGCCCTGGCCCTGCAGCAGCGCGGTGCGAGCCGGATCGTCCAGCGACTCGCGGTTCATGACGGTGCGGACGTAGCCCGGGTTGATCGCGTTGACCGTGATCCAGTGCGGCCCGACCTGGCGCGCCAGCACGCGCACGAGGCCCATCACGGCGTGCTTCGACATCACGTAGTCGGCGCCCGCGTCGATGCCGAACAGGCCGGCGATCGACGACAGCACCATGATGCGCCCGCCGTCGCCCTGCGCGATCATCTGCCGCGCCGCGGCGCGGCACGTCCGCCAGACGCCGTGCTGGTTGATGTCGATCAGCCGTTCGTAGTCGGAGAACTCCTCGTCCACCAGGTCGTGCGCGAGCGGTGCGATGCCGGCGTTCGCGACGTGGATGTCGCAGCGGCCGAACTCCGCGATGCAGGCCGCCATTGCCGCGTCCACCTGCACTGGATCTGCTACGTCGCAGGTGACGTAGGCGGCGCGGCCTCCGGCGGCCGTGATCAGCTCGTGCGTCGGCGGGCCGGTGTCGTAGCCGCGCGGGTCGTGGTCGGGGCGGATGTCGGAGCAGAGCACCGCCGCGCCCTCCCGTGCATACCGCTCTGCGATCGCCCGCCCGTTGCCGGACGATGATCCGGTGATCCACGCGACCTGTCCCGAGAGTCCCATGACAGCGAAGTCTTGCAGCCGGTAGGATCTCCCGCGATGCAGCTGACGGACGCCGAGCAGGCGATGCTGGCCGGGGAGGAGGGGCCGGCGACCGCCCTTGCGATGCGGATGGTGACCGGCGTCGCACGCGCGATGCGGGCGCCCCGGCTGCTGGAGATTACGGGCGCACATATCGACGCCTGCGTGTACTACGGACAGGCGGGGCTCGACTTCGGCGAGCGACTGGCCGAGATGGGCGCCAGGGTGCGCGTGCCGACAACGCTCAACATCGGGCTGATCGACCTGCTGCACCCCGAGCTCTCGCAGCTCGATGCGGGTACCACCGACGCGGCCCGGCGGCAGATGCAGGCCTACGTGAAGGTGGGCGGCCGTCCCACCTTCACCTGTGCGCCGTACCAGCTCGCCTTCTCGCGGCCGGGCGTCGGCGAGCAGGTGGCGTGGGCCGAGTCGAACGCGATCGTGTTCGTCAACAGCGTGCTCGGCGCGCGGACGAACCGGTACGGCGACTTCATCGACATCTCGGCCGCCATTACCGGCCGCGTCCCCGACGCCGGCCTGCACCGCGTCGAGAACCGGCGTGCGCAGGTCGTGATCGACGTCTCCGGCCTGTCGGACGCGCTGCTGGCCAGCGACGTGCTGTACCCGGTGCTCGGCCTGGTGGTCGGCAGCGAGACGGGCGAGGAGATTCCCGTCATCGTCGGGTTACCGCCGGGCACGCACGAGGACCGCCTGAAGGCGATCGGCGCGGCCGCCGCATCCAGCGGTGCGGTGGCGCTGTTTCACGCCGTCGGCTCGACGCCCGAGGCACCGACGCTGGAGGCGGCGCTGCAGGGCGACGCACCGACGCGCGTCGTGAAGGTCGACGGCGCGCGGCTGCGGGCGACGCGCGACACGCTCGGCACCGCCGGGCCGGGAGCCGCGCTGCAGGCCGTCTGCGTCGGCACGCCGCACGCCTCGGAGTCGGAGCTGGCGCGCATCGCGGCGACGCTCGACGGAGCGCGCGTGAAGACGCCGGTCTACGTGAACACCGGGCGTGACACGCTGGCTGCCATCGAGGCGCGCGGCGAGGCGCAGCCGCTGCGTGACGCGGGCGTCGTGTTCGTGACCGACACATGCACGTACGTGACGCCGCTGGTGCGCGAGGTGCGCGGCCTCGTGATGACATCGAGCGCAAAGTGGGCCTACTACGCGCCCGGCAACGTCGGTGTCGAGGTCGCGTTTGGCGGCCTGGAGGAGTGCATCCGCTCGGCGGTGCTGGGAGAGGTGTGGCGCGATGACGGCATCTGGCGCTGAGATCGCCAGCGGCCGGGCGCTGCACCCCGGCGACGGATCCGGCGTGTCGATGCCGAT
>JBBQFB010000345.1:0-2452 GCA_038321545.1 Gaiellales bacterium | reverse complement strand
GGACGCCGGAGCGCGGTTTCGCCGACGTGCGCGAACCGGACGCGCTCACCCGCACGGTGGCCGGGACGAACCTGGTGCTCAACTGCGCCGCCTACGTGAACGTCGATGCCTGCGAGACGGACGGTACCGACGACGCGTGGGCCGTCAACGCCCACGGCGCGATGAATGTCGCCCGAGCCTGCGCAGAAGCCGACGTGACGCTCGTCCACTTCTCCACCAACTACGTCTTCGCCGGCGACTGGGTCGACCCGTACCGCGAGGACGACCTACCGTCGCCGCGGTCCATGTACGGCATCACGAAACTGGCCGGCGAGTACGCCGCGCTGGCCTACAACCCCGAGACGCTCGTGATCCGGACGGCCGGCCTGTACGGCCTCGGCGGCAATCGCTCCAAGGGCGGCAACTTCGTCGAGCGGATCCTCCGGGCGGCGGTCGAGCGCGGATCGCTGCAGGTCGTGGCCGACCAGCAGCTCACCCCCACTTTCTGCGGCGACCTGGCCGCGGCGACGCTCGAGGCCGTCGACCGCGGTGCGCGCGGCATCGTCCACCTCACCAACAGCGGATCGTGCTCGTGGTTCGGCTTCACGCTCGAGATCCTGCGCCTGGCCGGCGTCGACGTGCCCGTCGAACCGGTTGCCACCGTGCCCCGGCCGGGCGTCGCGGACCGGCCAGCGAACGGCGTGCTCGACCGCCCGCGCGCCGACGCGCTCGGCATCTCGCCGCTGCGTTCCTGGCAGGACGCGTTGGCCGACTACATGGGGCAGGCCGGGCTGCTCGCCGACTAAGCTGGGACACGTGCAACGCATCCTCGTCACCGGCGGCTGCGGCTTCATCGGCTCGCATCTCGTCCGCCGCCTCCTGCGGGAGCACCCCGCGCTCGAGGTCGTCAACCTCGACCTGCTGACTTACGCCGGGCGTCCCGAGAACCTCGCGGGCGTCGCCGACGACCCGCGCTATCGGTTCGTCCAGGGAGACATCGCCGACGCCGCTGCGGTCGCCGATGCTGCCGAGGGCTGCGACGCGATCGTCAACGCTGCCGCCGAGACGCACGTCGACCGGTCGATCATGGGCGGCGACGAGTTCGTCACGACCAACATCCTGGGCGCCAAGCGGCTGCTGGACTGGGTTGCCACGCACGAGGGCGTTCGCCTCCTGCACGTCTCGACCGACGAGGTCTACGGCGACATCGCAGCGCCGCACCGGTCACGCGAAGGCGATCACCTGCGCGGCTCGTCGCCGTATGCCGCTGCCAAGGCGGCCGCCGAGCTGATGGTGTTCGCGTACGTGCGCACCTACGGCATCAACGCCTCGATCGTGCGCGGTGCCAACGCGTACGGACCGAACCAGTTTCCGGAGAAGTTCATCCCGGTGCTCGCGATCAACACGCTCGAAGGGCGCCCGCTGCCCGTCTACGGCGACGGCCAGCAGGAGCGCGAGTTCACGCACGTCAGCGACTTCGCGGCCGGGATCGAGACCGTCCTCCTGCACGGGCTCCCGGGCGAGGCCTACAACTGCGGCTCCGAGGAGGCGCAGATCAATCTCGACACGGCCCGGCGCGTGGTCGCGATCCTGGAGGCCGACGAGGAGCTGATCCAGCACGTCGCCGACCGTCCCGGCCACGACCGCCGGTACGCGATCGACTGCACGAAGCTGCGCACGCTGGGCTGGTCGCCGAAGGTCGGGTTCGAGCCGGGCCTACGCGAGACGGTCGACTGGTACCGCGACAACGAGCCGTGGTGGCGGGCGATCCAGGCCGGAGCCGGCTACGCCGAGTACGTCGCTGCGAACTACGGCGGCCGGGCCGGAGCGTGAAGGGCATCATCCTCGCGGGCGGCGCGGGCTCGCGCCTGCATCCCGCAACGCTCGGCATCTCGAAGCAGCTGCTGCCGGTGTACGACAAGCCGATGATCTACTACCCGCTGTCGACGCTGATGCTGGCCGGCATCCGTGAGATCCTCGTGATCTCGACGCCGCACGACCTGCCGCTGTTCCGGCGGCTGCTCGGCGATGGCTCGCAGTTCGGCATCGAGCTCAGCTACGCCGAGCAGGACCGGCCGCGTGGCCTCGCCGACGCGTTCGTCGTCGGCAAGTCCTTCATCGGTGGCGACTCGGTCGCGCTGGTGCTCGGCGACAACATCTTCCACGGCGAGGGGCTCGCGGACATCCTCCAAGCCGAGGTGGCGCGCATCGACGGCTGCACGCTGTTCGGCTATCGCGTACGTGATCCGGAGCGATACGGCGTCGCAGAGGCGGACGCCGACGGGCACATCGTCGGCATCGAGGAGAAGCCGGCCCAGCCCCGATCGAACCTCGCTGTCACGGGTCTCTACTACTACGACAACTCAATCGTCGACATCGCGGCCGGCCTCGCCCCGTCAGCCCGTGGCGAGATCGAGATCACGGACGCGAACAACGTCTACGTGCAGACCGGCAACGCACGTCTCGTGGAGCT
>JBBQFB010000344.1:0-2464 GCA_038321545.1 Gaiellales bacterium | reverse complement strand
GGAGCGCAACGAGGAGATCGCGGAGATGATCGCCCGCGAGGTGGGCAAGACCATCCGCGAGGCGCGCGAGGAGATGGAGGAGTACACCGCCGACCACTTCCGGCGGGCCTCCGAGGACGTGCTGCGGTACGCCGGCTCGGTGCCGCCGTCCACGCAGGACGCAGCCGGCACGAAGCGGATCATGGTGGTGCAGGACCCGATCGGCGTGGTCGCGGCCATCTCGCCATGGAACTTCCCGGTCGACATCGCCGGCATCCCGCTGGTGTACGGCCTCGCGCTGGGCTGCACGCTGGTCTGGAAGCCGTCGGAGTACGCGCCGATCTGCGCCAACATGTTCGTGCAGCTGCTGCACGACGCGGGCTTCCCGCCCGGCACCGTCAACCTCGTGCACGGTCGCGGCGGGCCAGGCGCGCAGCTGGTCAAGCACCCCGACGTCGGCACCGTCGTGTTCACCGGCTCGGTCGAGACGGGCGAGCAGGTGGCGCGTGACGCCGGCCTCAAGAACCGCGTCCTCGAGCTGGGCGGCAACGGCCCCCAGATCGTGTTCGCCGACGCCGACATCGACAAGGCCGCCGACGCCGCCATCATGGGCTGCTACTACCTCGCCGGCCAGTGCTGCACGGCGGCGGAGCGGATCCTCGTCCACTCCTCCGTCAAGGACCGGTTCCTGGAGGCGCTGGTGAGCCGCACGCGCGAGCTGAAGGTCGGCGACCCGATGCTCGAGGAGACCGACATGGGCCCGGTGCGAACGCCGGCGGTGCTGGCGCGGACGAAGGCGCATATCGCCGACGCCGTCGCCAAGGGCGCGCGCGTCGTGCTCGGCGGCGGCCACGACGGCCAGCTGCACGAACCGACGATCATCGACGGCGTCACGTCCGACATGCGGATCGCGCAGGTGGAGACGTTCGGGCCGGTGGCGCCGATCATGACGTTCGAGACGATCGACGACGCGATCCGGATCGCGAACGAGACCGAGTTCGGCCTGACGGCATCCGTCTTCACGAACGACCTGAACGTGGCGTGGACGATGGCCGAGGCGTTGCAGCACGGCACCGTCCACATCAACGAGACCACGAACTACTGGGATCAGATGGTCGCGTTCGGCGGCGCCAAGAAGTCGGGCTCCGGCCGCGAGCTGGGCCGGCACATCCTGGACGCGATGTCCGAGACGAAGCAGATCACGTGGGAGCTGGGGTAGCCCGGCAGTAGCTCACCCGTAGCCGAGCTCCTCGAGGCGGTCGTCGTCGATGCCGAAGTGGTGCGCGATCTCGTGCAGCACCGTGACGCGGATCTCCTCGGCGAGCTCGGCCGGGTCGTGGCCGAAGTCGGCCACCAGCGGTATCCGGTAGAGGTGGATGCGGGCCGGCTCGACCGGCTCGCCGCCGTCGCGGTCGGGGAGCGGGACGCCGTCGTAGATGCCGTAGATGTCGCGCTCGGCGGCGTCCTCGCCCTCGAACAGGACGATCACGTTCGCGAGCGCCTCGACGGCCCAGGGCGGCAGCTCGCGGAGCGCCGCCAGCGCGATCTGCTCGAACTCGGCCGGGGTCACGCCCGGGAGCCTACCGGGCACCGTGGGTATCATCGTCGCGTGGAGAACTACGAGCCGTGGATGAGCTTCGGTGAGGACGCCGCCGCGATCTACGACGACGAGCCGCGCGGCGACGAGGCCGAGACGGTCGCGTTCCTGGCGCGGCTGGCCGCGGGCGGGCCGGTACTGGAGCTCGCGATCGGCACCGGCCGGATCGCGCTGCCGCTGGCGGCCCGCGGGCTCCGTGTCGACGGTATCGATATCGCGCCGGCGATGATCGAGCAGCTGCGCGCGAAGCCGGGCGGCGCGGAGGTCGCGGTGACGCTGGGCGACTTCTCCGAGGTGCCGGTGCACGGCTCCTACCGCCTGATCTACCTCGTGTACAACACGCTGTTCAACCTGCTCACGCAGGACGAGCAGGTGCGCTGCTTCGCGAACGTCGCCGCCCACCTCACGGACGACGGCGTGTTCGTGGTGGAGGCGTTCGTGCCGACCTTCCTGACGCGCCTGCGCGACGACCAGTACGTCGATGCCGAGGCGATCGCCGTCGACGAGGTGTGGCTCGACGTCGGCCGCCACGACCCGGTCAAGCAGCTGCTCGAGGAGAGCCACGTCTCGCTGTCGGCCAGGGGTGTGCGGGTGTTTCCGATCGTCTGCCGGTACGCGTGGCCGAGCGAGATCGACCTGATGGCGCGGATCGCCGGCCTCCGCCTGGTCGACCGCTGGGAGGGCTGGCAGGGCGAGCCGTTCACGTCCACCAGCAAGCGCCACGTGTCGGTCTACGGGCGCTGACCGGCCGGAACGCGCCGACCGGTATACTCGGACGCGGAACGGGGTGTAGCGCAGCCTGGTAGCGCACCCGGCTGGGGGCCGGGCGGTCGGAGGTTCAAATCCTCTCACCCCGACTACGAAAGCCCTGCAAACGCAGGGCTTTCG
>JBBQFB010000343.1:0-2473 GCA_038321545.1 Gaiellales bacterium | reverse complement strand
GATGACCCCATCCGTATCCGGGACGAGGCCGATGCTGACGCCGAGGATGCATCGATTCGGGTGCCTGGCACCTGGTTGGTAGGCATGGCGCAGTTTCGTGCGGAGCGGTCCGGATCCGGCACGCGGCGCGTCGCCGGCTTGGTGGTCTCAGCTGCTCGGGCTGCGCTGGGCGAGGCTGCGCTGGGTGCCGCGGATTTTGGGTGGGGTATTCGGTTCTGGGTGGAGCGCTGGTGAGGCGTTCGCCGGCTTGCGATGGGTGGGGTCTGCGCCGCAGCCCGGGGCGGTGCGCTCGGCCGGGCTTGTCTGTCGTAGGTCGGACGAGCGGCCGTGTCGGATCGCAGACGCAAGGCATCCGCGGCCGTGCCGAGCGGCGGCGTCAGCTCGGCGGGCGGAGATGCCGCGCGATGCGATCGCGCAGCGTCGGCGGCGCCGGCGGCGCGGGTGGCGGCGGTGCCTGCGTCGAGCCGAGGAACCGGTTCAGGCGGGCCGTCTCGTCCTCGTCGAGACCGATCGCCGCCAGCGCCGAGCCGTCCTGGTGCCAGATGCTGATGCGTGTCTGCCGCTCGTCCGCGTCCGGCGCCAGGTACCGGCTGACCCGCAGCGCGAGCGCCTGATCGGACTCGCGGGCCGGGTGCGGCGAGAAGAACTCGACCAGCTTCATTCGCTGGGGCGCCGCGCACCAGGGGCAGTAGCGAAAGGCCGGGTCGACCTCGCGCTCGCACGTCGGACAGGGCTGCGCAGACGACATGTGCAGAGCGTACGCCGGACGGCGCATCTCCTGCAAGACCCGTCGCAAGCCCGACAAGCGCCTTTTCTGAGGCGTCAGTAGCGCTTCGTATCGCGCCGGTAGGCCCAGGCTGCGACCAGGCCCGCGCCGACGCTCCACGCTGCCACGATCAGCCACCCGGTCGCGCCCCACCCGGCACCACCGATCGCGACGTGGCTGGCCTGAACGAGCCAGTACGACGGCAACGACATCGCGATGTCGTGCATCACGCCGTCGCCGGTGATCGGAAACCACACGCCGCCGAGCAGGCCGAGCACGGCCGTGATGCCACCCATCGCCGGCCCGATCGAGTCGATGCCGACGAGGTGGCCGATGACGATCCCAATCCCCGCGAACGGGACCAGGCCGATCAGGATCAGCAGCGTCATCTCGACCCAGCGGCCCGCTTCGATCCGCACGCCCAGCGACGCGCCGGCGGCGTACAGCAGGACGATCGTCAGCAACGCGCTGAGGTAGGCGGTCAGCACTTTCGTGCGGAAGTACGCGCGCGGCGTCAACGGGGTCAGGCGCAGTTGCCGGTTCCACCCCAACGATCGCTCGGCGGCGATTCGGGCGCCGGTGCCGAGCACGGCGTTCATCGTCCCGAACGCCGCGAGGCCGACCATGAAGTACAGCGGCGCGCCGATGCCGCTGCCGCCGAGGTTCTGCTCGTCCCGGTTGGGCGCCGCGATCACGAAGAACAGGATCAGCGGGAATGCCACCGAGAAGATGAAGAAGCGGCGGTTCCGGAACGCGCGCGTGATCTCGTAGCGCGTGTACGTCGCGTTGCTCATACCGCCGCCTCCTCCTCGTCGCGCGTCAGCTCGAGGAACGCCTCCTCCAGCCCGGCACCGGTGATCTCGATGTCGCGCGCGTCGGGAAACGCGTCCAGCAGGGCGCGGATCGCCGCATCGGAGTCCGCGCACGCCACCACAACCCCCTCACCGCGGCGTTCGACCCGCGAGACGCCAGGCAGCCGCTCGATCTGGGCGAGGTCCGCGCCCGGCAGGGTGGCCCGGATCGTGCGCAGGCCGACCATACCCTTGATCTCGGTCGTCGGCCCATCGGCCACGACGCGGCCGCGGGCCATCAGCACCGCGCGGTCGGCATATGCGTCGGCTTCCTCCAGGTAGTGCGTCGCGAACACCACCGTCTTGCCACCCGCCGCGTACCGCCGCATGGTCGCCCAGAACGCCGTCCGCCCCTCGACGTCCATGGCCACGGTCGGCTCGTCGAGCACGAGCAGGTCGGGGTCGCTCACCATCGCGATCGCGAACCGGACGCGCTGGGTCTCACCGCCGGACAGGGTCTGCGTGCGCCGTCCGGCGATCGCCCGGATGCCGACGGCCTCGAGCACCGCGTCGGTCGCGAGCGGCTTGACGTGCAGCGAGGCCATCATGTCGATCAGCTCGCGCACCGACATGTCGCGGAGCAGCCCGCCGGTCTGCAGCATCGCTCCGACGCGGCCGGCACGGATCGCCGCCGCCGGGGTCAGCCCGAACAGCGACACGCTGCCGGTGTCGGGCGTCGTCAGGCCGAGGAGCATGTCGATGGTGGTCGACTTGCCGGCGCCGTTCGGCCCGAGCAGGGCGAGCGTCTCACCGACGCCGATCGCGATGTCGACGCCCTTCACGGCCTGCACGAGCCCGTCAGGTGTCCGGAACGATTTGACGAGTCCGCGGAGCTCGATGCCGGTCGTCGGCCGGT
>JBBQFB010000342.1:0-2511 GCA_038321545.1 Gaiellales bacterium | reverse complement strand
CAGCCTTTGCAGGATGCATCGATTCGGGTGACTGGCACCTGGTTGGTAGGCATGGTTCAGCTTCGAGCTGAGCCGCTTCGGGCTGCGCCGGGCGAGGCTGCGCTGGGTGCCGCGGATTTTGGATGAGGTATTCGGTACTGGGAGTAGCGCTGGTGAGGCGTTCGCCGGCTTGCGATGAGTGGGGTCTGCGCCGCAGCCCGGAGCCTGCGCCGGGCCCACCTTGTCTGTCGTAGGTCGGACGAGCAGCCGCCTCGGATCGCAGACGCAAGGCATCCGCGGGTGCAGCGGCGGCGGCGTGCAGCTTTCGTCGGAGGCCGTCAACAGCCGCAAGCGCGGAGGCGACAGGAAGACGGACGACTACGCCGCGGTCAGCGCGCGGGCGATGTCCTCACGGCCGATCACGCGGCACAAGGCCTCGATCACGGCCGGGTCGAACTGCGTCGCGGCGCTGCGGCGCAGCTCCTCGATCGCCTCGGCGATCGGACGGCCGCGACGGTACGCCCGGTCGGTCGTGATCGCGCTGAACGCGTCGCAGGCCGCGACGATGCGGGCGATGACGGGGATCTGCTCGCCCTTCAGGCCCTCGGGGTACCCGTCGCCGTCCCACCGCTCGTGGTGATGGCGCACGATGTCGCCGACCTCGGCGAGGAAGCCACCGACCCCGTTCAGCATGTCGGCGCCGTCGCCCGGGTGCCTGCGCACGACGTCCCACTCGTCCGGCGTCAGCGGGCCTGGCTTGTTGATGATCTCCTTCGGCACCTTGATCTTGCCGACGTCGTGCAGCAACGCCGCGAACTCGGTCAGCTGGCGCGAGCGGTCGCCGAGCCCGAGCTGATCCGCGACGGCGACCGCGAGCTCCACCACGCCGCGGCTGTGGTAACCGGTGTACCCGTCGTCGGCATCGATCACGCTGCCGAGCAGCAGCGCGGTGCCGCGATAGGCGTGCGAGAGCTCGGCCGCCTTGTCGACCCGGGCCCGGCGCTCACGGGTCAGCGCGGCCGAGGCCAGCGCGAGCAGCATCGGGATCGCGAAGGCGTAGCGGAAGCCGGGCGTGGCGACGACGCCGAGGAACGCCATCAGCGCGAACACCAGGTCGGCGGCCGGGCCGACGGCGAAGTCTCGGGCGCCGACCGGCTTGTGCAGCACCAGCCGCATCTGGATCACCGTCATCGCGATGTCGAGGAACACGAACGACCCGAGGGCCGCAATGTAGATGTACCAGTCGCCCCAGTTGGCCACGTTCGCGCCGGTTAGGAGCAGGACGGCCACCGGGCCGAGCAGGCAGATGTGCGACCACGTCGTGCCGAGCGCACGCCGCACGAAGCCGGCTCGTGTGCGGCTCTCCTGGGCGAGCGCTGCGACCAGGCAGATCAGCGGCACCGTCTCCGTCGGCAGCAGGAACAGCATCGGCACCGTCGCGAGGAAGACGGGCACCGTCGCGCCGAGTCCGATCTCGAGCTCGACGTTCCAGAGCACGGCGTAGGCGACCCCGAGCAGGATCGCGATGTCCCACTCCATCGGCCGGCCAGAGCTCGACGAGAGCGCAAGGGCGACCGCCGCGACCACGAAGACCGCGGCACGTCCGACCCCCCAGAGCAGCTCGCGGCGACTCATCGGACGCACGCGGCGTTCGCGTGCTTCTTCGATGAGGCCGGTCTCGTCCCCTCGCGCCTGTTGAATGACCGTTGCCTCTGACACCTCCGGGCAGGTATCGGCAGGTTCCAGGCGGATCTGTACTCCTCCGGCGGGGAGGTCGTCTCAGTGGTGGTCGACCCCCGGATTTCGCGGCCTGATCGCGACTTCGCCGATGAACTCGGCGATCTCCTTCCGGGCCTGGTCGAGCCAGATCCTGCCCTTCTCAACCGTACCTGCTGCAGCGTCGCCCGTGACGCCCGATTCGGTGATCGCCGACCAGTGCGGCATGAAGGACAACGGCCCGTCCGTCCAATCCATGAAGACGTGTCGCGTGTACGAGGCCGGGATCTCGGTCACCGCGCGGTCCATCTGCACCAGGTCGGGCCGGATCGCGAGGTAGAGGCTGGTCTCGAGCTCGCACGCGTGGGCCATGCCGCCGGGGCCGCTCGTGCGGTGCTCCTCCAGCACTCGCAGTGACTCCTCGCCCGTCAGGTAGAAGCTGGACGCGCAGATCGCCGTGCGGTGCTCGACGTTCAGCAGGCGGGCCGCCATGTTGACGAGCGGGATGTTCGAGCCGTGCCCGTTCACGATCAGGATCCGGTCGAAGCCGTGGTGGATGAGGCTCCGGCCCTGGTCGAGCAGGCTCTCGACGAACACGTTCCAGCGCAGCGTCACGGAGCCGGGGAAGTCGAGGTGGTGCGGCGTGTAGCCATGCACCTGCGTCGGGCACAGCAGCGCCTTCGCCGTGCCCTGCGCGTTGAACCGCTCGACGGCGCCGCGCGTGATCGCCTCGACGAGGCGCACGTCGGTGTCGATCGGCAGGTGGTAGCCGTGGTCCTCGAGCGTCGCGGCCGGGATCACGGCGACGATGTCGTC
>JBBQFB010000341.1:0-2537 GCA_038321545.1 Gaiellales bacterium | reverse complement strand
CATCACCAGCGCGATCGTCTGCGCGTGCTCGTGCTGCAGGAAGTTGAAGACCTGGATCGGGTCGATCTTGCGCAGGAACTCGAACGGCGTGACGCGGATGTAGGTCGACAGGCGACCCATGATCTCGATCGCCTTCTCGCCGCCGACCGCTCGCTCCAGGATGTCCTTCGCGAAGCCGATCCCGCCCTGCGAGATGAAGTCCTGGGCCAGCGCAGACTCGTAGAACTCCTCCATCACGGTCTGACGCTCCCGCGCGTCGACCTTGTCGAGCGATGCGATCTCGAGCACGAGCTCGTCGATCTCGTCCTGCGACAGGTGCTTGAACACCTCGGCGGACAGGTTCGGGCCGAGGGCGACCGCCATGATCGCCGCCTTGCGCCGGTTCGAGGTGCGGGGCGGCGCGACGACCACGCCGGCCTCCTCCACGGTCTGGACTTCCTCGGCCATCAGGCTTCGGTCGCCAGCCAGCCGCGCAGCTGCGCCGCGACGTCGGAGGGACGGTTCTGGGCGATCTCCTCGACACGGCCCTGCAGCGCCTTCTTCTCGGCCGCGTGGATCTCACCCTGGCTGGGCGCGCCGTAGGAGGCGGGCATCAGCTCGTCGATCTTGATCGGCGGTGCCTCGAGCGCCGGCAGCCACGAGGCGTCGGTCTCGCCCAGCAGCGCCTGGCGCTTCGCGAGCGACTTGCGCACCAGGAACAACAGCACCAGCAGGCCGATCCCGGCCATGATCGGGTTGACCAGGCCGCCGAACGGGGCCGGGATCAGGCCGCCCAGCGCGGTGCCGCTCTTCGAGCCGCCGCCGGCACCACCGACGGTGACGCCGGCCGCCTTGAGGGCCGTGACCGCGTTCGGGATCGTGTCGACCGCGGAGACCACGATCTTGTTGGTCGGATCGGACGTGTCGATGCCGACGGCGCCGGCGATCGTGTCCTGGATGATCTGTGTCGCGCCCGTCGGGTCGCCCTTCTTGACCTGCTCGAGCGCCTTCTTGTCGACGACCACCGAGACGGACATCTTGGTGGGCGTGCCGCCGACCTTCTTGGTCTCGGTCTGCGTCGTGTCGACCGCGTTCGTGCCGGACTTCTTGACGTGGTTGTAGTTCGAGCTCGACGTGCCGCTGGTCGCCGCCGCACCCGGGACGTTCGCCGCCACGCCGGTGACACCGCCGTTGGCGCCGCCGTTCTGCGTCAGGATCTCGGTCTCGCTGTTGCTCTGGAGGGCGCCCTTCTTGTCGCCGAACGTCTGCGACTTCAGGGTCGTCTCGTCGAAGTTCAGCTGGCCGGCCACGATCGCCGAGCCCTTGCCGACACCGACCATCCTGTCGAGCGTGGACTGCGCGATCGCCGTCTGCGCGTTCTCCCACGACCGCTCGGCGGCCATCGCGTCGGCGGTGGCGAGGCCGATCGACGAGGTCGGGTTCGACAGCGGCCCGTTCTGGTCGACGACCGTGATGTTCTGCGGCGTCAGGCCCGGCACCGCGTTCGCGACCAGCGCGATGATGCCGCGGACGCCGGTGTCGGACAGCACCGCGCCGCAGGTCTCGAGCGCGACGGAGGCGTGGGTCTGCTCCTGGTCGGCGCTGAACACGCTGCGCTCGGGGATCGCCAGGTTGACGGTCGCGCGGCAGACGCCGGAGATGTCCTCGATCTGCGTCGCGAGCATCTCGGAGCGCACGCGCTGCACCTTCAGCTGGAACTGCCCGTCGGTCTGGGACAGCGAGTTCTTGTCGAGCGACGACCAGTCGACGCGGTTCGAGCCGACGCCGGCCTTGCCGGCCGCGACGCGCGCCTCGTTGACCTTGCTCGATGGCACCAGCACGGTGGCGCCGCCGTCGGCCAGCTTCGTGGAGATGCCCGCGCCGGCCAGCGCCGACTGCAGGTCGCCCGCGCTGCGCGCGTCGAGGTTCGTGAAGGCCGGCGTGTACGCCGCGCCGCCCGCGCTCATCACGATGTAGACGATCACGCCGATGGTGGCGAGGGCGATCAGCCCCACGATCAGGCGGGACGCCGTGCCGAGCCGATCGACTGCGATACCGAGAATCTGCATCCGGGTCCCCTGTTAGATCTGCATCCGCATGACGTCCTGGTAGGCCTCGACGGCCTTGTTCCGGAACGCAGCGGTGAGCTGGAGCGCGATTGCCGCCTTCTCGACGGAGACCGTCGCGGCGGAGATGTCCGTGGCCGTGCCGGTCGCGAGCGCCTGGGAGGCCTTCGCGCCGTCGTTCTGCATCTCGACGGCGCCGCCCAGCTTCGAGGAGATCAGCTCGCCGAAGCTCTGGGTCGGAGTCGGTGCGCCGGGCGCGGTCGCACCGCCCACCGAGGGCATGGACTTGTAGAGCTGGAGGGCGTCGATGCCGACGCCGCCGATCGGGGCGATGGCCATTAGCGAAGCACGTCCAGGGCGCGGGTGAACTCGGTCTTGATCGCGTTCATCGAGGTGGTGTTCGCCTCGTAGGCGCGCGTCGCGGTGATCAGGTCGGTCATCTCGACGACCGTGTTCACGTTCGGCGTGCGCACGTTGCCGTTCGCGTCGGCA
>JBBQFB010000340.1:0-2594 GCA_038321545.1 Gaiellales bacterium | reverse complement strand
TCGGGCGTTCCCTCGTCGATCCGCTCCACGCGGAACCAGTCCTGGCACCGCTCGCACCAGACGCCGCCGTCGGCCGTGAAGCGCGCGAAGAACCAGCCGACCGGCTCGCCGCAGTACGGGCAGTATCGCGGCCGGTCGGCCAGGACGTCGTCGGCGGCCATCTCAGGTCGCGAGCGAGGCGGCCAGGTAGATGGCGGCGACGCCGAGGGCGAGGTTGACGATCGAGATCGTCCGCGAGAGCCGTCGCAGCCGCTCGACGTCGCCGGTGGCGCGGTCCGCCCGGGCGATGCGTGCAGCGAGCACGCCGTGGATCCCGGTCAGCACGAACACCACGGCGAAGATGCCGAGCTTGCCGTGCACCTCGCTCGTGTCCCACAGCCGGTAGTGGCTGGCCTGCGCCATGCCGGTCACGAGCAGGAGCAGGAGCGCGGGGCCGGCGAGTGCGCCGAAGCGTCGGCCGATGGTGCCGAGGATGGCGCCGGGCTGGTCGGTGTGGGCGCGGATCACGGGGACCGCGATGAAGATCGCGGCCTGGCCACCGACCCAGATTGCCGCCGACAGCAGATGGAGGAATCGCAGGAGGGTCCAGGTCACCGGCGAGGAGGATAGCGGTCGGTACAATCGCGAACGGATGTTCGACGCTCGCCAGCACCTCGGAGATGGCTCGCCACTGGAGGGATCGCTGCCCGGTTTCCGGGTGCGGGCCGAGCAGCTGGCGCTGGCCGATGCGGTCGCGGCGTGCCTCTCGGGCGACGGCCACCTGATCGCGGAGGCCGGCACCGGCGTCGGCAAGAGCCTCGCCTACCTGGTGCCGATCGCGTTCGCCGGCCGCACGGTCGTGGTGTCGACGTACACGAAGGCGCTGCAGGACCAGCTGCGCACCAACGACGTCCCGCTCGCGCGCGAGGCCAGCGGCATGCCGCTCACCGCGGCCGTTGTGAAGGGCCGCGGCAACTACCTGTGCCGGGCGCAGCTCGAGACGGTCGAGAGCCGCATCGAGCTGTGGGACGTGGACGGCTGGCAGCGCCTGCGACCGTGGGTTTCCGACACGCGCTCGGGCGACCGCGACAGCCTCGACCACGTGCCGTCGCCGACGCTGTGGCGCGAGCTCGCGGTCGGATCGGAGCGCTGCCGCGGGCGGCGCTGCTCGTTCCTCGACCGCTGCTATGCCGAGAAGGCGCGCGCGTCGGCGGGCGAGGCCGACGTCGTGCTCGTCAACCACGCGCTGTACATGGCCGACCTGGGGCTGCGGGCGGCCAGCGACGGCGCCGTGTCGATCCTGCCGCCCCACGACCTGGTCATCTTCGACGAGGCGCAGATGCTCGAGGACGTTGCTGCCGAGTGGCTTGGCATCCGCCTCTCCGACGCGTCGCTGGCGCGGTTCGCGCGCGACGTCGAGCGGGCCACCACCGGAGCGCAGGGCGAGGTGCCGGAGCGTGAGCTGCGCAGCCTGCAGCTGCACGCTGAGCGGCTGTTCGGCGCGCTGCCCGCGGGCCAGCGCACGCGTCTGCGCGAGCCACACCTGCGGGCGCTGCCGCGCGACGCCGCCGACGGCATGCGGGCCGCGCTGGCCGACGTGGCGACGGCGCTGCGGGGCGGGGGCGAGGAGTCCGAGGCGCTCGCCCGGCATGCCGACGCGATGGCGTTCGCGGTCGAGGCGGCGCTCGAGCCCGACCACGAGGAGACGGTCGTCTGGTCGGAGCGCCGCGATCGCGGCGGGGTCGAGCTGCGCACCGCGCCGGTCGATGTCGCGCCGCGGCTCGACGAGCTGCTGTTCAGCGAGATCGAGGGCGCGGTGCTGGTGTCGGCCACGCTCGCGCTGGCCGACGGGTTCTCGCACATCCGCCGTCGCGTCGGGCTGCGGTCGGCGCGCGAGCTCCGGCTCGGCTCGCCGTTCGACGTCGCCGAGAACGCGCGCCTCTACCTGCCTGCCGAGGGGCCGCACCCGGGCGGGCCGGAGGGCGTTGACTCGCGCTGGGTGGCCGACGAGATCGAGCGCCTGGTCGATGCCAGCCAGGGCCGCGCGCTATGCCTGTTCACGTCGTACCGCCAGCTGTCGGCGGTGCACGACCTGCTGGCCGGCCGGCTGCCCTTCCGGCTGCTGCGGCAGGGCGAGGCGCCCCGTGACCGGCTGCTGGAGTGGTTCCGCGAGGACGTCAGCTCGGTGCTGCTCGCGACCACCAGCTTCTGGCAGGGCGTCGACGTGGTGGGCGAGGCGCTGTCGCTGGTCGTGATCGACCGGTTGCCGTTCACGCCGCCGGACGATCCGATCCTGTCGGCACGCACCGAGGCGGCCGCGCGCGCGGGCCGGTCGGGCTTCGAGGACGTGCAGCTGCCGCGGGCCGCGATGCTGCTGAAGCAGGGCTTCGGACGCCTGCTGCGATCCGAGACCGACCGCGGCGTGGTCGCGATCCTCGATCGCCGGCTGGTCACGAAACCGTACGGCCGCTACCTGCAGGCGGCCCTGCCCGACGTGCCCCGGCTGTCCGCTCCGGCAGAGGTTGCGGCGTTTCTTGGCGCCAGGATCGGCGAACAGCGGCTAGGCTGAATGCGATGGCAGATTCCTCGAAGAAGAAGGGCGGCGGTGCGAGCGA
>JBBQFB010000339.1:0-2640 GCA_038321545.1 Gaiellales bacterium | reverse complement strand
TGGACGCCGCAGAGGTTGGTCTGGAGCCAATCGAACAGCTCGAGCGGGCCGTTCGTCAGCACGTTCGCTGGCAGCTCGAGTTCCCGCAGGTCGCCCGCTCCTGGGACGTGCTGTGGGAGCTCGAAGGCGTCGCCAGAAACCTCGAGCCGCGGGTGCGCGAGGAGATCGCCGCCCGCCGCGAGCGCTATCACGCGCTCGTTGCGGCGCTCGTCGCTTCCGTTCGCCTCGAGGATCCGCGACCGCGCGTGCGCGCCGAGGCGATCCTCAGCCTCTGCGACCGCGCGGGGGTCTGGGGTGCCGTGGTCGACCTCGACGACGTCGGCGCCGAGGCGGCCGCCGACGTCGGCTGGCAGCTCGCTCAAGCGATCCTCGCGTAGACCTTGCCGGTCGCGCCCGGCGATGGTAGAGTCGCCTCCCTGACGAACGACCGTTAGGGCCTGTGACTCGCCTGCTCCTCACCAACGACGACGGCGTCGACCGCGACGGCATCCGCGCCCTGCGGGCAGCGCTGGTCGCTGCGGGGGAGCGCGTGACGACCGTTGCGCCAGATACGAACCGCAGCGGCGTCGCTCGCGCGGTGACGATCCACGACGACGTGGACCTGCGCCTGCTCGAGCCCGGCGACGATCCCATCTACTCGTGCACCGGCACCCCCGCCGACTGCGTCCGCATCGGGCTGCTCGCCGACGTCGCGCCGGGAGCGATCGTCATCTCCGGCATCAACCACGGCATCAACCTCGGCGACGACACCGGCTACTCCGGCACCGTCGGCGCCGCGATCGAGGGCGCCTGTCTCGGTGCCTGCGGGGTGGCGTTCTCGCAGCAGGGCGACGACCACGCCGTCGGACTCCTCGCGCGGGGTATCCTCGCGTTCGGCCTCGCTCCGATCGCCGCGGCTATCGTCGCCCGCGTCGCGCGGTTACCGCGCCCAGGGCTGGTCCTTAACGTCAACCTGCCGTCGCGGATCGACCCGGTCCGGCCGCTCCAGGAGGCCCGGCTTGGTCGGCGCTTCTACCCGGTCGGCTGGCTCACCTCGCACGACGTCGACGACGGCGTCCGTCGCTTCAGGCCTTTCGCCGGACTCACCGACATCGGGCCTCGCCACGAGACCGCCAGCGACGTCGACTTCGCCGTCGTGCTCGCCGGCAAGATCGCAGTTACACCGCTCGCGATCCCCGGTGGGACCACCGCCGACGCGGCGCGCTGGCTCGGCGAGCTCCGCCTCGAGGAGATCGTCCACGCCGCGCTGGCGGCACTGCCGCCGTCGAGCATCATCCACCACCCGGCCATCGGATAGGAGGAGCAGTCGTGGATCACGGACCGGTCGCAATCGTCACCGGCGGGTCGAGCGGCATTGGTCGGGCGACGGCCGCGCTGCTCGTCGAGCGCGGCTACCGCGTGGTCATCTGCGCGCGCGGCGCAACCCGGATCGACGAGGTCGTCCTCGAGCTCGGCCCCGACGGCGTCGCGGCGTTCGCGTGCGACGTTGGCGATCGCGCCGCTGCCGACGCCGCGGTCGCCTTCGCGGTCGAACGGTTCGGTCGTCTCGACACGGTGATCTGCGCCGCAGGCGTCATCGGTTCATTCACACGCATCGTCGACCTCGATGCGGATGGCTGGGCGGAGGTCCTGCGGATCAACCTGATGGGGCCGATCCACTTCACGACCGCCGCAATCCCGGCCATGCGCCGGCGCGGCGGCTCGGTCGTGATCGTCTCCTCGGTGAACGCGCACCAGGCCGAGCACGTCATGGCGCCGTACGGCGTCTCGAAGGCCGGGCTCGTCAACTTCACGATGTACGCCGCCCTAGAGTGCGCCGCCGACGGCATCCGCGTCAACTGCGTCGCGCCGGGCTGGGTGATGACGCCGATGGCCGAGCCGTTCTTCGTCGAAGCCGGCCTCGTGGACGTTCCCGTCGCGTTCAACATGCTGCAGCGCCCCGCCCGGCCAGAGGAGATCGCCAACGTGGCCGTGTTCCTCGCCGGCGACGGGGCGTCGTTCATGACGGGCACGACGGTCGTCGCCGATGGCGGCATGATCACGCAGATGGCCATCCTCCGGGCAGCGGCTGACGGCGGCGCCGGATGACGGTGGATCGCGTCGCGTTCGCCGCCGCCCTCGGCCTGCGGCCCGTGATCGCGGGCGCCCGGTGGACGGCGGGGCGACGAGCATCGCGGTGCTCGACCCGTGTCCGGGCGGCCCGCTCATGCGGACGGTCGACGTCGGCCTCGGACGCGGCGGCCGCGGCCGCCGCCACGGCCCAGGCGGACTGGGCGGCGCGCGAGCCGCGGGCCAGGGCCGCGGCGCTGTTCGCCCTTGCCGATGCCGCCGAGGCACATGCCGACCGGCTCGCGCGGCTCGAGGCGATCGACTCTGCAAGCCGATCTTCGGAGGCCTCCGCTGGCTCCTACCGGCTGCCGCACTCCAGCTACCAGAGTCGCGAGCCGGTCGGCGTCGTCGCGGCACTCAGCCCGTGGAACTATCCGTTCGCCCTCGCCATCTGGAAGGTGCTGCCAGCGCTCGCGGCGGGGAACGCCGTCGTCTCGAAGCCGTCGCCGGAGACGCTGCCAGGCCGCGAGCCGTGTGTACGCGCCGCGCGCGCTGCTCGATCGGGTCGCTGACGTGATCTCGGGTGTGATC
>JBBQFB010000338.1:0-2648 GCA_038321545.1 Gaiellales bacterium | reverse complement strand
CCTCCTGGCGCTCACCGCCGTCGTGCAGTTCGAGCGTCGCGTCGACGAGACCCGGCGCGCCCAGGTCGTGATCGCGCAGATGCGCAACGAGCAGGGTGCGCTGCTGGCGATCGCGTTCGATCCGGCAGTCGCGGCGACCACCAACGTGCCCGATTCGGCGCAGACAGCCGCCAGGCTGACCGAGGCCAAGCGCGTCCTCAACGGCTCCGTCGCCACGCTGTCGAGCCTCGGCCACAGCGATGCCCCGGCGCGCATCGGCGCCCTCAGCCGGAGCTACTTCATCTTCATCGACCGCATCTCGGCGCTCGTCTCCGGCGGCGCTTCGCTGCAGGCCGCGAAGGAGCTCGGCGCGAGCCAGTTGCCCGGTGGCGTGGAGGCGCAGCTGGCGGTCGAGTTCCAGCGCGCCGACGCCGCGTACGGCGCCGACGCCGAGCGCTCGCGGAACGTCGCGCTGATCGGCACCGTCACCGCGATCGTGTTCCTCCTGCTCGCCTTCTCCGTCACGTTCCACTACTCGGTGCGGGCGCGTCGCCGCAGCCACGTCGAGGCGACGACCGACGCACTGACCGGGCTCGGCAACCGCAGGAAGCTGTTCGCCGACATGGAGGGGATGGTCGCCGCGCTCGATCCGGACGAGACGGTCACCGTCGGCATCTTCGATCTCGACGGCTTCAAGGCCTATAACGACACCTTCGGCCACCCGGCCGGGGACGCGCTGCTGGGGCGGCTCGCCGGGGCGCTGGACGCGGCCGTCGGCGACCGTGGCGGCGCGTACCGCATCGGCGGCGACGAGTTCGTCGTGATCACCGCAGTGGCGGGCGGCGAGGAGCTGCTCGCCACGGCGGCGGTTGCCCTCAGCGAGCGGGGGCCGGGATTCTCGATCGGCTGCTCGCGCGGCTCGACGCGGATCCTGTCCGGCATCACGCTCGAGCAGGCTCTTCACGAGGCCGACCAGCGACTCTACTCCAACAAGCGCTCGCGCCGCCCCGAGGCGGGCACCGAAGTCAGGGACGCCCTGCTCCAGGTGCTCGCCGAGCAGGACGCGGCCCTCGTCGCCCACCTCGAACACGTCGCGTCGCTCGCCGCGAGCACCGCGATGGGTCTCGGTCTCGGAGCGGACAAGATCGAGCTGACCCGCCGCGCGGCCGAGCTGCACGACGTCGGCAAGGTCGCCATCCCGGCTGCGATCCTCGACAAGCCGGGTCCGCTCACCAAGGCCGAGTTCCAGTTCATGGAGCGGCACAGCACGATCGGCGAGCGCATCGTCGCCTCCGCACCGACGCTCGCGGCGATCGCGCCGATCGTCCGCGCGGCGCACGAGCGCGCCGATGGCACCGGCTATCCGGACGGCCTCACCCTCGAGGAGATCCCGGTCTGCGCCCGCATCATCTCCGTGGTCGACGCGTTCGACGCGATGACGACCGACCGGCCGTACCGCAAGGCGATGACGGCGGATCGAGCGCTCACCGAGCTGCGGCGGCACGCAGGAACGCAGTTCGACCCGAGCGTCATCGACGCCTTCGCCGCCGTGCTCGGAGAGCGGAGCGCCCTACCGGTCGCCGTCTGACCGAGGCCGTCGCGCGACGACGTCGACGACCGCGGATCGGCCCGAGTGGCCCGGGCCCTCCTCGAGGGAGGCGTGGTACGCGCGGAGCTGTTCGATCTCGAACGAGCCCAGCTCGGCCCGCAGCTGCTCCTCCGTGTAGAGGTGCTCGGGCGATCGCGGGCCACCGGTGCCGTACGCGAGCTGGTCGAGCGTGTACCCCTCGAGCAGCAAGAGCCCGCCCGGCCGGAGCGTCGCTGCGATCCGGCTGAAGATCCGCCGTCGCAGATCGGGCGAGGCGAACTGGATGAAGATCGCCGCCACCACGTCGTACGTGCCGTCCGGCCAGTGCCACGTGTCGGCATCGGCGACGTCGTAGCCGACCTCGACGCCGCGCCCGGCTGCGAGTCGCCGGGCCTTCGCGACGGCGACGGACGACGGATCGAAGGCATCGACCCGGCAGCCCTGCTGCGCCAGCCACACGCTATTGCGGCCCTCGCCGTCGGCGACGCACAGCGCGCGCGGGCCGCTCTCGCCGAGCAGGTGCCGGCAGGCGACCAGGAACTGGTTGGCGTCCGTGCCGAAGAGGTAGTCGTCGCCGGCGTAGCGCGAGTCCCACCGTGCTGCATCGGGGGCGTCGGGGTTCGTGGCAGTCACGCCGGGAGCGTAGCCCCATCGGCGCGCATCGGCGGCCCGTCAGGCGCCAGAACGCAGCGGTGGTTCCTGTCGCGGCGCGATCACAGTCCGCGCCGAGCGTCAGAGTTTGGTATTCAGCGCCATCGAGTGAGCGTGGTGCGCCGGGTTGCGGCCGTCATGTGCGGAGCCGCTCGCACACCCGCTCCGCTCCGGCGTCACTCAGGTGCACCGGTGTGCTGGTCGTCTCGGGTCTCGGGGTCGGCCGCGAACACGACGAAGGCGGCCCCGGCACCGGCGAACAGCACCGCCAGCGACACCGATTGCAGGGTGCCGTTCTCGGCCACGACCAGGCCGAGAGCGCCCAGCGGCGCCAGCACCATCGCGCGTCGGGGCAGCGCCGTCGCGGTCGGCGCCGTGGGGGTCGGTCGAGCCCCTTGCGATCCGCCCTCGGGCGCATCGTCGAAGCGCC
>JBBQFB010000337.1:0-2657 GCA_038321545.1 Gaiellales bacterium | reverse complement strand
GCCTCGAGGGCATCGAGCACCCGTCGCTCGCGGGCATCCGCGTCGCCGTCCCGCGACGGGTCGGCAAGCAGGTAGAGCGCGACGTCGTCATGCTCGGAGAACGCCTCGCTCCAGGCCACGAGCAGGTCGGTCAGGCGGTCGTCACCCAGCCAGGCAGGCGTGGCGAGGAAGTTCGTGCCACGGCGGTCCGGCAGCTCGAACGCCGGGCGGGCCGGCTGCGAGCGCCGCACCGGGCGGAGGGCGACCGAGCGGAGCCGGGCCGCGTACTGCTCGGCGATGGCGTCCAGGCCGTAGCCCTCGGCGGCGGCGCGGCCGGCCCTGCCCCGACGCTCGCGCCCCTCCCGATCGGCGGCGGACTCCTGCAGCAGCCGCACCAGGGCCGCGCGGTCCGGCTCGAGCATCCACGGCTCCGAGGCGGCCTGCAGGTCGCCCAGCAGCGCCGGCGCCACGGGCTCGCGGTGCGCGGGGATCCGCCACGACGCGCTCTCGGGGCAGAACTCGTCGGTCGGGCCGCCGCCCGTCACGAGCACCGGCAGCCCGCACGCCATCGCCTCCAGCACCGGCATCGCGAAGCCCTCGCCCCGGTACGGGTGCACGAGCACGTCGGCGCCGCGGTACAGGGCCGCGAGCCCCTCGTCATCGAGGTCGTCGGACAGCATCCGCACGTTGGCGCCGGCGGCCTCGCGGCGGCGCAGCTCGTCGCCCACGTTCATGCCGCTGTAGAAGGTGCCGGCACCGACGTCCTTGATCACGAGCAGCACGTCGTCGCGCCCGTCGAACGCCTCCTCGAAGGCGGCCAGCAGCACATCGATGCCCTTGCGGTAGATCGTGCCGCCCACGAACAGGAACACGCACACGTCCCGATCGGCGAGGCGGCGAGCGGGGCCGGCCGGCCGGTACGTGTCCAGATCGACGCCGTTCGGCACCACGTGCACGCGGTCCGCGGGCACGCCGTCGCCGACGTACATGGCGCGCACGAAGGCGCTCGGCACCCACACCTCGTCGACGCCCGCGAGCGGTTCCAGCCAGTCGCGCGGGATCGAACCGAACTCCCACGGCTGGATCAGCACCAGCCGGCCGAGGCCCGGATCGTCGAACCGCGGCGGCCACTGGTGGCGCACCTCGACGGCGGCCGGACGCGGGGGCGCGGTGGTGGACGCCGGCCGGTCCTCCGCGGCGATGTCGACGGTGAAGCCGTCGCCGAGCCGGCGGACGACCTCCGTGTTGATCCGTGCGAGGCTCGAGATGGCGTCGAAGTCGCCGCACCACCGGACTGCCAGCGGCGTCGCCGGCTCGGTGTGCTCGGCGGCGCCCGATGCGTAGCCGGCCTCGAGGTCGTCGACGTACTCCGCGAACGTGCGGGGCGCGGGAATGGCCGCCGCGAGCGCTTCCAGCAGGAACGGGCGGTCGACCAGGCGCTGCATGGCGGCTGCCAGCGACGCCTCGCTCCAGCCGTCGACGAGCAGCCCGTCGATGCCGTCGCGGATGCCCTCGGCGAGGCCGCCCATGCGGCTCGCGATCACCGGCAGGCGCGCCGCACGGGCCTCACCCACGGTCAGCGGCGCTCCCTCCCACACGGCCGATGGGACGACCGCGACATCGATGCCTGCGAGCACCCCCGGAAGGTCGGCGTGCGCGTAGGCGCCCGCCACCTCGACGCGGCCGGCGGGGTCGACGTGCGCGAGACGGCCGCGGTCGGCATCGCTGATGTCGCCGTGCAGCACGAACCGCACGTCGCCGGTGACCTCGGCGGCCGCGGCCGCGAACTGGAACACGCCCTTGTGCCATACGCCCGCGCCCACGAACCCGATCACGAGCGGCCGCGTGCGGTCGCGGGCAGCGCGGTCGCAGCCGACGTCGTTCCAGATCGTCTCGGCCGAGGGGGCGCCGAGCGGGAGCACGTCGACCATCTCCCGCGGCAGCCCGCCGTCCACCAGCATGTCGCGGACGAAGCCGGACACCGCCTGCACCTGGCCGACCCGGCCGGCGACCCGCTCGATCATCTCGAGGCGGCGGGCCGCGTAGCCGCCGGCATCGCGCGACGAGGCGCACGGCGCGCAGTTGGCGCCGTCCGCTCCCGGGCCGTCGCAGAGCACGCCGCCCTCCCGCATCAGGTGGTTGCGCGCGCAGATCAGCCACAGGTTGTGCGGGGTGAAGAACGAGCGGATGCCGCGCGCGAACGTCTCGTCGACCAGCGACAGGCCGAGGTTGTGGAGGTTGTGGTAGTGGACGACGTCGGGCTGCACACGGTCGAGCACCTCGCCGAACGCCTGCGCGATCGCGGGGTCGTCCAGCTCGCGGCGGGGATGCCCGATGTCGAGCAGGCCGTGCGGCCGGTTGAAAACGCCGACCAGGTGCACGCCGTCCTCCTGCCACTCGCGGACGGCGTACGCGCCGGCGCCCGGCAGCGGCTTCACCGCGGCGTGGAACACCGTCACGTCCCAGCCGCGGGCCGCCAGGGCGCGGCTCGCGAGGCGCGGCACGACGGTGCCGCCGCCCGGGTCGTTGAAGCCGTACGAGGTCAGCAGGATGCGGCCGCGGCTGCCGGGAGCCACGGTTGCCGGCTCGGCGGCGGCCGCTGCCCGCAGCTCGGCCGCGAGGCCGGGCAGCCCGCGGCCGGCGAACGCCTCGGACAGCACCAGGCGCGCGCGGCGCTC
>JBBQFB010000336.1:0-2696 GCA_038321545.1 Gaiellales bacterium | reverse complement strand
CCGATCGCGACGAACACGCGCGGCCGGGCCCGCTCCCGTCCCAGCAGCACGGCCGCAACGGCCACGATCGGCGGCGTGATGGCCTGGAACACGGACGTCACGGAGGCGTCCTGGATCGAGACCGCCCAGAAGTAGAACGTGGCCTGGCCGCAGTACGCGAGGCCGAGCAGCAGACCCGGCACCAGCTCGGCGCGCGTCACCTTCGGGCGCAGCACCAGCCAGAACACGATCGCCGCGATCGTGAAGCGGAACGACAGGAACTCACCCACGGTCGCGCCGGCGTTGTAGGTCAGCTTCGCGAAGATGGCGTTCGCGCCGAACGCGGCCGACGAGGCGAGCACGAGGGCGATACCGAGGCGGTCAGGGCGCACCGGGCGAATCATTCCAGGTAGCCGACCGCGGCGGGCTCGACGAGCTCGACACCCGGGATCTTGCGCATCCAGATCTCCTGCCGCCGGGCGTACTGGCGGGTGCGCTCGATCAGGCGCCGGCACGCCTCCTGCGGTGCGACATCGCCGGCGATGACGGCCCGGATCTCGGCCAGGCCGAGCGCCCGGGCGGCGGTGGCGGATGGCTCGCCACCCTGCAGCGCCCTCCGCACCTCGTCCACGACGCCCGCCGCGAACATGGCCTCGGCGCGGGCGGCGATGCGCCGGTGCAGCTCGGCGCGGTCGACGCGGAGGCCGACGATGCGGGTCGGGTGCCGGTAGGCGTCGGTCCACAGCCGGTCGTCGCCGGGTGGGTGCAGCGAGGCGCCCAGCTCGGCCAGCTCGAGCGCGCGCACGACGCGGCGGCGGTCGTTGCGGTGGACGCGGGCAGCGGCGCCCGGATCGGCCGCCAGGAGGCGCGCGTACGCCGCGTCCGGATCGGCGTCGTAGCCGGCGCCGATCCGCTCCCGCAGGCCGGCGGGGGGCTGCGGCGGGAGGTCGAGATCGGCCAGTGCGGCACGCAGGTAGAGCCCGGTACCGCCGGCCACGACCGCGACCCGGCCACGCGCCAGGACGCCGTCGATCGCGGCGTGCGCGGCGTCCGCGTAGCGCGCGACATCGCCCTCCGCCGTGAGCGGCCAGATCGCAGTCAGGTGGTGCGGCACGCGGGCGCGGTCGGCGGCCGACGGCTGGTTCGACAGGATCGGCAGCCCGGCGTACAGCTGCATCGCATCGGCCGAGACGATCTCGCCGCCGACGCGCTCCGCGAGCTCCAGCGCGGCCGCGCTCTTGCCGGAGGCCGTCGCGCCGAAGATCGCGACAACGCTCACGCCGGGACGGCGACCTGCGCGGTGCCGCGCAGGGTCTGCGAGGTGGCGGAGGAGATCCGCACCTGCACCAGCGCGCCCTCGGGGGCCGGCGGCGAGAACAGCACGGTCTTGTTGCCGCGCGAGCGGCCGCGGCCGAGCTCCTGGTCGGTGCGGCTGGTGCCCTCTACGAGGACCTCCTGGAGCGTGCCGACGAGCGCCTCGTTGCGCCGCTTCGCGTGGTGCTGGACGCGCTCGACCAGGCGCTCGATGCGCGCGCGCTTGACCTCCTCCGGAACCTGGTCGTCCATCACGGCCGCCTCGGTGCCGGTGCGGGGCGAGTAGATGAACGTGAACGCGTGGTCGAAGCCGACCGCGTCGTAGACCTCGACGGTCTCGGTGAAGTCGGCCTCGGTCTCGCCGGGGAACCCGACGATGATGTCGGTGGTCAGCGCGATGTCGGGAATCGCGGCGCGGATCCGGTCGACGAGGGCGAGGTAGCGGTCGCGATCGTACGTGCGCCGCATGCGCTTCAGGATCTGCGACGAGCCCGACTGCAGCGGCAGGTGCATGTGCTCGCACGCCACGCGGCACTCCGCGAGCGCCGCGATCACGTCGGCGCGCATGTCCTTGGGATGCGGCGATGTGTAGCGGACGCGCTCGAGCGCCGGGATGCGATCGAGCTCGCGGATCAGCTCGGCGAAGGTCAGCCGGTCGCCGACCGGCAGGTCGCGGCCGTACGAGTTGACGTTCTGGCCGAGCAGCGTCAGCTCGCGCACGCCGTCGGCCGCGAGACGCTGCGCCTCGCCGACCAGGTCCTGCCACGGCCGCGACCGCTCGCGCCCGCGGACGGCGGGCACGATGCAGTACGAGCAGACGGAGTTGCATCCCATCGAGATCTGCAGCCAGGCCTGGTGCGGGCGCTCGCGGCGCATCGGCAGGTCGCCGGCGAACTCGTCGAACGTCGAGAAGTGGCCGCGCGGCAGCGACCCGCCCGCGCCGACGTAGTCGCCGAGCCGCGCGATGGCGCCGGGCCCGAACGCGAAGTCGACGAACGGGTACTCCTCGAACAGCTCGTCCTTCATCGACTCCGACCAGCAGCCGCCGACGATGATCTGCTTGGCCGGGTCGCGCTGCTTCATCGCGCGGGCGTTCATGAGGTGCTGCAGGAACCGCCCGTCGGCCTTCTCGCGGATCGTGCAGGTGTTGAACACCAGCACGTCCGCCGCCTCGGCCGACGGCGCCTCGCCGAGGCCGGACGACTCGAGGAGGCCCTTGATGCGCTCCGAGTCGTGCGCGTTCATCTGGCAGCCGTACGTGGTGACGTGGTAGCGCCGCACGGCCGAAGGATAGAGCGCCTCGTGTCCCGCGTTGGAAGTTCGTTGACAGCTCGCGCCACGGACAAGCCTGGCAAGGAGCGGGCCCGAGAGGAAGGCGGGACGCCTTTCCGAGGGTCTGCGAC
>JBBQFB010000335.1:0-2736 GCA_038321545.1 Gaiellales bacterium | reverse complement strand
TCGGGTGTGATCGCCGGGCAGGTCAGGATGGGCGACAATCTCGACCCGGCCGGGAACATGAGGCCGCTCGTGTCGGCCTCCCAGCAGGACCGCGTTGCGGCGATGGTCGACGAGGCTCGTCAGCTGGGCGGCGTCGTCTGCGCTCACAGCGGCGAGCGGCCGTCATGTCCAGACTTCTTCTACCCGCCGACGCTCCTCGTCAAGGTGCCGCAGGCTGCCACGATCGTCCAGAAGGAAACGTTCGGCCCCGTCGTCACAATCACCCCCTACGACACCGAGGAGGAGGCCGTCGGGTACGTCAACGGGACGCTGTTCGACCTCGGCGGCTCGGTCTGGTCGCGGTCGATCGAGCGCGCGATCCGCGTCGCCGAACGGCTCCGCGTCCGCACGGTCTGGATCAGCGGCCATGGCGCAACGATCGCGGAGGTGCCGTTCGGCGGCGGGTTGGAGTCGGGCTTCGGCAAGGACCTCGGAATCGCCGCCATCGAGCAGTTCACCGACGTCAAGCACGTCGCGATCACCATCGACCGCGGAGAAGCGGGATCGTGACGCGGTCGCTACCACGCTCGACGGCTCACCTCGCCGCGGCGCGGACGGTGCTCGCACGTGGCACTGGCTCCTCGGCGCGTCTCCGGCGTCTCTCACCGACGCCCGTGTTCGCGGCGGCCGACGGCGCCCGGTGCGTCGACCTCGATGGCACGTCCTACCTCGACTACATCCTCGCGCTCGGCCCGCTGTTCCTGGGCCACCGTCCCACGCCGGTCCTCGACGCCGTGCGCAGTGCGCTCGACGGGTTCGAGCTGGTGTGCGGCGGCCCTCACCGGCGCGAGGCGGAGCTCGCCCGTCTGATCGTCGACGTCGTACCCGGCGCGGAGCGCGTCGTCCTCTCGACCACCGGGAGCGAGGCGGTCCAGGTCGCGATTCGGATCGCCCGGGCGCGGACGGGGCGGCGGACGGTCCTGAAGTTCGACGGTCACTACCACGGCTGGATCGAGCCGGTCAACGTCAACGCGCTCGGCAGTCCGCCGGTCTCCGGGCCGCCGCCGCTCGCGCTGGTACCACCGATCGCCGAGGTCGGCACGCCCGGCGAGGTTCTCGTGTGTCCCTGGAACGACCTCGACGCGCTCGCTGCGGTGCTCGACCGGTTCGGAAGGGATATCGCGTGCATCCTGATGGAGCCCGTCCCCTGTAACTTCGGCACCTTCCTGCCGGCCCCCGGGTACCTCAAGGGCGCCCGTCGGCTCTGCGCTCAGCACGGCACCCTGCTGGTCTTCGATGAGGTCGTGACGGGCTTCCGGCTCGCGCTGGGCGGCGCTCAGGAACTGCTTGGCGTCGAGCCCGATCTCGCGGTGTTCGCCAAGGCGATGGCGTCGGGGTTCGCGATCGCTGCGGTGGCCGGTACCGCGGACGCGATGGCGCCGACGACGGACGGGCCCGTTCACCCCGGTGGTACCTTCAACGGCGCGCTCCCGGGCGTCGCCGCGGCGATCGCGACGATCGGGTACCTGCGCTCGGAGCGAGCCGTCCTCTACCCGCGCGTCGACGCCCTTGGGCTGCGCCTCGCCGAGGGCATCAACGCCGCGGCCGCAGCGGCGGCGGTGCCGCTCCACGCCAGCCAGGTCGGCGGCGTCGTCCAGCTCCTCTGGAAGCCGCGGCTGCCGCTCGGCAGCTACGCGGACGCGCGCACGTGCGACCAGGAACCAGTCGCGATGATCGCGGCATCCCTTCTCGAGGATTGCATCCTCGTCCACGAGCGCGGTCTGCTGTTCCTCTCCGCCGCCCACACCGAGGCGGACATCGACGAGACAGTTGCGGCCTTCCGGCGCGCGATCGACGGCCTCGTCTTGACCCTTTCGGGGAGTAACCGGTGAACGCGCTCGCGTTCGACAATGCGATCACCGCGCCGGAGCGCGCCCGGATCTGCCGGATCCTCGAGGGGTTTGACGAGGCGACCGTTCTCGCCGGGCGGGTCGAGATCCTCGCCGGCGGTGCGAGCAACGCCAACTACCTGCTGACGGGACTCGATGGCGGGCGGCGCGTGCTCCGCGTCGCATCGACAACGGGCGAGCGGCTCGGGGTCGACCGCTGGCGCGGGGTCGCCGCCCACGACACGGCTGCCGCGGCTGGCCTGGCGCCGAGGATCCACGCGGTCACTCTCCCCGCCGGGCACCTTCTCGCCGCGTTCGAGGAGGGTCCGGTGATGGATTCGCAGCGGCTCCGCCGGGACGGGATGCTCGAGCGGGTCGGTCGGACGATTCGGGCGTTCCACGAGGCCGAAGCTATTCGCGGGCGTTTCTCCGTGTTCGACGACCAGCGCCGATACACCGCTCTCGCCAGGGCGGAGGGGCTCGACCTCCCGGTGGACATCGACGAGCTCAACCGGTTCGCGAGCGATGCCGCGGCGGTTTTCGCGAACGCGGAGATCCCCGACCGTCTGTGCCATAACGATCTGCAGTTGCCGAACTTCATCATCCAGCCGCATCGTCTCGTGGTGCTCGACTGGGAGTACGCCGGCATGGGAAATCCGTACTTCGATCTCGGCGCGACCGGTGTCAACGCAGACCTCGCCGGTGAGGAAGTGCGGCGGCTCGCCGCTGCCTACTTCGGCGTCGACCAGCCGGTCCACCACGCGCGGGTGGAGCTGATGATGTTCATGTCCGCCCTGCGCGAGGCCACGTGGGCGGTCGTCGCGGCGCCGGCTCTCGCGCTCGACTGGGACTACGGCGCGTGGGCTAC
>JBBQFB010000334.1:0-2736 GCA_038321545.1 Gaiellales bacterium | reverse complement strand
GCGACGCGCCTCATCCGCAGCTTGCCGCCGGCGGGTCGGGACGTGCCGTCCGCGCTCGAGCTGATGTTGTCCAACATTTCGTCCTGCCTCTCGTCGTGGTCTACCGGGTCGAGGTGATCGTCGACCAGGGCGCTAACGGCGGACCAACGCCGCCGCGCAGGGCTCTCACGACGGGCGTAGACTCGATGGCGGATGAACCGCAGCTTCGGGATCCTCGGGTCGCTCGACGTGCGTGTGGACGGCGAGCCGATCGCCATTGCCGGGCCGCGGCAGCAGGCCCTGCTCGCTCTTCTGCTGTTGAACCGCAACCGACGCGTCACGGCCGAGCGGATCCTCGACGGGCTCTGGCCCGACGACCTGCCGGCATCGGGGCGTGCAGCGCTCCAGATGGGGGTCTCGCGGCTGCGTCGATCGCTCGCGGGTCGCGGCGCCACGGGCGATGTCCTCGTCACGGTCGCGGGCGGCTACCTGCTGCGTACCGGCCCTGGCGAGGTCGATGCGGATGCGTTCGAGCGTCTGGCCGCCGCCGGGCGCAGCGCCCTCGCCGCAGGCGATCCGGCGCGGGCGGCCGAGGCGCTCGGCAGCGCGCTCGAGCTCTGGCGGGGCGACGCCCTGCCGGAGCTCGCCGACGCCGCCTTCGCCGCCGGCGAGATCGCGCGTCTTGCCGACCTGCGCCTGTCCGCGCAGGAGGACCACGTCGAGGCGCGGCTCGCGCTCGGTGGGCACGCGGACGTCACCGCGGAGCTGGAGCGGTTGATCACGACGCACCCGCACCGGGAGCGGCTCAGGCGCCAGCTGATGCTCGCCCTTTACCGCAGCGGCCGGCAGGCGGACGCGCTCGCCATCTACCGGTCGGCGCGTCGCGCTCTCGTCACCGACCTCGGCATCGAGCCCGGCCCGGAGCTGCGCCAGCTCGAGGCTGCGGTGCTGCGTCAGGACGCTGCGCTGGAAGGGCCGGCGCCGATCGCCGCGGCTCGGCCACTCGTCCCGGACGAGCGAAAGCTCGCCACGGCGTTGGTGGCCGAGCTCGTCGTCACGGGTGAGGACCCCGAGCGGATCAGGTTGCGGGTGGCACGCTTCGCTGCCGCCGCGGAGCAGGCCGTTGCCCGCGCGGGCGGCTGGATCGAGCACTCGACGGGCGCCATCGTGGTCGCGGCGTTCGGCGTGCCGGTGGCGTGCGATGATCACGCCGACCGCGCCTTGCGGGTCGCGCTCGATCTGGTCGCCGCCGAGCCGGTCCGGATCGGCATCGACACGGGCGAGGTGCTGGTCTCGGGGTCGGACACGGCGCGGCTCTTGATCGTCGGCGAAGCGGTCCAGCTCGCGCTCGGACTGGCGCGCCGGGCCGCACCGGGCGAGGCCATTGTCGGTCAGCGTTGCCGTGCGATCGTCCAGCACGGTTTCGCGTGGGACGGCGGCCGGCTCCTGGGCGTGCCGGCGGCCGCCCGACCGCGCGACCGCAGTCGCGAAGCGGCGTTCATCGGCCGCGCACCGGAGCTCGCACGGCTCAGCGATGCCATGGCCCGGGCTCGCGCGGAGCACGCGCCGCAACTCGTCACCGTCGTGGGCGAGGCCGGCGTCGGTAAATCATCGCTCGCACGTCGCTTTGCCGCCGACGCTGCCCCGGACGTCGTCGTCCGAACCGGACGCTGTCTCCCCTACGGGCAGGGCATCACGTACTGGCCCCTCGGCGAGGTGATCCGCGCCGAGCTCGGCATGGACGAAGACGCCCCGGCTGTCGGTGTCGCGGACCGGCTCGGCGCCCATTCCGCTGCTGCCGCCATTCTCGGATTGGACGTGATGCAGGACCAACACCCTGCAACGGCCCGCGAGCGCGTCCACAGCGCGTGGGTCGGTTGGGTCTCGGCCGTGGCCGCGCGGCAACCGCTCGTGGTAGTCGTCGAGGACATTCACTGGGCCGAGGACGATCTCCTCGACCTCGTCGAGCGGACCGCGGCAGAGGCGACGGGGCCGCTGGTGCTGCTGACAACCGCGCGGCCCGAGCTGCGTGCGCGACGGCCGAGCTTCGGCGCTCGCGCCCGAACCGCAGGGAACCTGCGCCTCCAGCCTCTCGGCGACCCCGAGGCGCGGCAGCTCGTGCACGAGCTCCTCGGTGGAGCTGCGAGCCCGGACGTCGCGGACCTCGTGCTGTCACGCGCCGAGGGGAACCCGTTCTTCGTCGAGGAAACCATCGCTGCGCTGATCGAACGCGGCTCGCTGGAGCGCACCGGCCACGCTTGGCGCCTCAACGCGCTGCCGGCCGAGATGGAGGTCGCCGACACGATCCACGCCGCGCTCGCGAGCCGGATCGACCTCCTGCCCGCGCCGGCGAAGCAGGCGCTCCGGGCGGCCGCGGTGATCGGCACCACCTTCTCGGCCCGGGCCGTCGCCAGCCTCGCCGCAGGCGAGCCATCATCGATCGACGAGCTCGTGGAACGCGAGTTCGTGCGGCCCGTGGACGGGCTGCGCGAGGACGACCCCCGCTACGCGTTCAAGCATGCGCTGACGCGCGACGTGGCGTACAACGGCCTGACCAAGACACAGCGGTCGCGTCTGCATCTCGACTATGCCGCCTGGCTCGAGGCGGGCCGCGGCGGGCCGGACGAGGACAGCCCGTTCCTCGCCCACCACTACGCGGAGGCCGCCAACCTGGCCGACGCCGACGTCGTCTGGATCGACCGGGCGGCGGAGCACGAGCGGGTGCGCGCGCTGGCGGCGCGTTGGCTCGAACGCGCG
>JBBQFB010000333.1:0-2746 GCA_038321545.1 Gaiellales bacterium | reverse complement strand
TGCACCGTCGCGATGTCGGCGAGCCGCCCCGTGCCGTGGCAGAGCAGGCAGGTCTCGTTCGTTCCGGTCAGGGCAGTCGCGCGCGACTGGTAGAACGCGGCGCCGTTGATCGTGTAGTGCGTGATCGCGTCGGCCGAGTCGTGGCACGCCGAGCAGACCGTGACGGTCGGCGACATCACCAGCGTCGTCGCCGCTGCGTTCGTCGTGACGCCTGTGGCGGCGTTGAAGGAGAAGCCGCTGCCGTACGCAATGCCACTGGCGACGTACGGCGAGATCGAGAAATAGCCCCCGGGGTTGGAGACGGGATTGGTGTCGTAGCTTCCCTGGCCGACCGTTCGGAACAGACGGTTGTCGAGCGCCGCCGCGGACGTGGTCGCGCTGAAGTCGAACGTGCCCGGCAGGTGGCAGGTCGCGCAGTCGTTCAGGATGCCCGGGTAGGTGATGTCCCAGAAGCCTTCGGTCGGCGACGAGGCGTGCCAGGTGTACTGGACCTTCCGCTTCGCCGGCCCGTGGATCGCGTGGACGAAGGCGGTCGAGTCCGCGGACCAGCCGCTGCTCGTCTGGTTCGGCCGGTGGCACCACGAGCAGGTCGTGCCGTCGTTGCGCTGGCCGGCGTGGAACGCGTCCTCGGTGAAGGTGCCGAGTTCCTGGTGGCAGGCGTTGCAGCGCGCGTCCTCGACGATCGGCCGGCGGCCGGTGTAGCCGGTGGCGACCTTCTGCGTGTTGGGCGCGATCACGATCAGGCCGCCCTGCTTGTTGGACTGGGCCGGAACCGCCGTGGCGGCCGTCACCGGGTAGTCCGCCAGGTTGGTTTGCGTCAGCGGCAGGGTGCTCGTCACCGTGTAGGTGTAGCCCATGCCCCCGGTCAGCATCACCGCGTTGTCGGGGACGGTCACGCCGGTGAGGGTCACCGTGTAGTAGCCGCTGGCGTCGGGACCCGTCAGCGTGCCCGCACCCCCGCCGCCCGCCGTGCCGTTCCAGATGCTCTTCAGCCAGCCCGAGACGTTGGCGTTGAAGTCGGCGGGCGCGGCGATGCCGTCCTGCGGCATCGCGAACACGAAGTACGCGCTCGGCGCCCCCATGAAGTTGTCGAAGATCTCCTTGTTGCCGGTGGCGGGGTTGAGCGCCGCGGTGGCGAACGCATTGAGATTCGTGCTCGCGCAGGTGGTCACGTCGGTCGCGCTGCAGTTCTGCAGGATCCTGAACACCATGACCGGCTGCTTGCTCGCGTTGCGCGACACGCTCTTGACGTCGTAGCGGACAGTGATCGCGCCGGGCGGCAACCTACCGACGGAGCCGCCCGAGGCGATCCACGCCGCGTTGGTGTAGGGGTTGGTGCCGCCGAGCAGGAGCGCGTTGTTGGGGTTCGGCGGCGTCACCGGGAAGTGGCTCAGGTCGATGTCGGCCAGCGGGAAGGTGCCGTTCGACTTGTGGCAGAGCGCGCACTGCGAGTCGTCGGCGAGCGGGCCCGCGGGGTGGGCGATGCCGGTGCCGTTGATGCTGGACACCGTCAGGCCGGCGGCCGCGTCGCGCAGGGTCAAGCCCGTGCCGGTCGCGAAGTTGATGCCGTCGTGGCAGGCGCCGCAGGCCAGCGCGGTCGGCACCTTCTTCCAGTTGTCGCCGTCCTTGGTCTTGGTCGTGCGCGATGCAGTCGACGATCCGTCGTGGCACGACGTGCAGTTGCGGATGTCCTGCGGGTAGGTCGGCTCGTTCAGCTTGACGCCGGCGAAGTCGTAGTTCTGGTTCACGAGCAGATTGCTCAGGTGCACCTTGTGGATCAGGTTGGGCAGGTTGCCGACCGCGCGGCCGTCGACCTTGTAGGCGTTGTTGGTCGCCGGCGTGAAGGTCTTGATCGCGCCGTTGGCCGTGAACGCGGCTTCCGCCTGGCCGTACTTGCGCTGCTCGGTGTGGCAGACGGCGCAGTACTGCACGTTGTTGCGGCTGCCGCCGTGGAACCCGGCGGAGTCTTCCGCGGCGCTCAGTCCGGGGATGCCGCCGAGCTTGCGGTGGCAGGCCTCGCAGTTCGTGTTGGCCACGACTTCGCGCGAGAAATCGGTCGGCGTGACCTTGGCGCCGGTCGCGGGGATGAAGTCGTAGATCGCGTCGAAGGGCTTCTTCATCGGCACGCCCTTGATGCTCGAGGGTGCGCCGGTCGGCGTGTTGATGCCGCGCTCGCCGGCGGCGCCGGTTCCCGGCGCCAGGCCCGACAACTGGATTGTCAGGCGGTGCGTCAGGGTCGGCTGCCAGCTGAGGTCGCCGAGGTCGGCGGCGCTGCTGCCGCTTGGCGGCGTGATGCCGGCGACCGTGGCCGCCATGGTCTTGACGTCGCGGTAGAAGGTGTATGTGTACGTGCCGTCGCCGTGGTCGACCAGCGTGCCGGTGTTGTCGGTGGACGGGCGGTTGAGGCACACGGCATTGTTGGCGCAACTCGGCGTGCCGGTCTGGTTGACCAGGGGCACCGTCGTGACGATGTAGCTGACCCACTTGCTCGGCGCGCCGCTGGCGCCGGGCACCAGCTTGGCGAGGGAGAAGGCGAGGTTGGGGTAGCCGGCCGCGGTGGCCGTGCTGCCCCTGGAGGTGTTGCCGAGGCCGACGACCGGGTGGTTGAAGCCGTCGATCACCCTGAAGTCGACGACCGGCGCGCTGTTGATCGTGACGCTCGTGACCGTGACGGTCGGTTCGAGGTCCGACCACGCCTGGGCGTTGGCGAGGATGGCGTTGGTGTTGGTCAGCGTGTTGCTGCCGA
>JBBQFB010000332.1:0-2792 GCA_038321545.1 Gaiellales bacterium | reverse complement strand
CTTGCGGTGGATCGGCCCCGATGGCGGCCGGAGGCGCAGGAGGAACGATGACCGTCATCGACCCGGCTCAGGCGGCGAACTCGCCGTATGCGAAGGCGCTCGCGAGCGGCGAGCTGAAGGACGTCGAGGTGGCCTTCACCGACCACCAGGGGCACATGTGCGGCAAGCGCATTCCGGGCCACCGGATGGCCGCCGGCGCGAAGGTCGCGTTCTGCAGCGCGGCGCTGGCGTGGGACTACAACGGCGACGTGCACGACGGCACGAGCATCACCGGCCCGGAGAGCGGCTACCCCGACGCGTTCCTGCGCCCCGACCCGTCGGCCTTCCGCTGGCTGCCGTGGCGGCCGGGCGCCGGGCATGTGATCAGCGACGTCGTCGACCACCACGGCGACCTGCTGGCGCAGGCTCCGCGCACGGTGCTCCGTCGCGCCGTCGAGCGCATCGCCGCGCTCGGCTACACCGTTCGGATGGGCGTCGAGATCGAGATGTACCTGCTCGATCTCGAGAACCAGCCGCTGTCGACGGGCGTGCACTGCTACTCGCTGCAGAAAGCGAACGACCTCGAGCCCGCGGCCTCCGCCATCCTCCTTGAGCTGGGCGACTTCGTCCGGTTGGAGGGCGGCAACGTCGAGTACGGCCCGGGCCAGTGGGAGGTCAACCTCGCGCACGACGACGCGCTCGCCGCGGCCGACCAGGGCGTGCGGCTGAAGTACGCCGTGCGAGAGACGGCCCGGCGCGCCGGCGTCAAGGCGACGTTCATGGCGAAGCCGTTCAACAAGCTGTCCGGCAGCTCGATGCACCTGCACGTGTCGCTCTGGAAGGACGGCGGGCCCGCCTTCGCGCCGGCCGACGGCGCCGAGAACCCGCTCATGCGACAGGCGCTGGGTGGGCTGATCCGGCACCTGCCCGGCATCGCGCTGTACGGCTCGCCGACGGTCAACTCGTACAAGCGATTCGAGCTCGACTCGTTCGCGCCGGTGAACGTCTCGTGGGGCGGCGACAACCGCACGGTCGCGATCCGGTCGCTGATCGAGTCGCCGAACGCGACCCGCATCGAGCTGCGCACGCCGGCCTCGGACGCCAACCCGTACTGGGCCGCCGCGGGCATGCTGGCGGCCATCGCCGCGGGCATCGAGGACGGCGACGATCCGGGCACGCGCGGCGAGGGCTACCTGTACGGCATCGGCGACCCGCTGCCGACCACGCTCGGCGACGCCATCGTGGCCGCCCGCGCCGACACGCGCATCACCGAGCTGCTCGGATCCGAGGCGGTCGACGACCTGCTGCTGCTCTCCGCCAAGGAGTGGCAGGCGTTCACGACCCAGGTCTCGGCCTGGGACATCGACCGCTACCTCGGGGCGATCTGAGCCGACTCGAGCAGGGCAGCGACCAGATTCTCGAAGGTCATGCCCGCAGCCTGCGCGGCCAGCGCCCACGACCCGGTGATGCTCGACGCCGACGCGACGCTCGGCCGGCGGCTGGGCGACGATGCCTGGTAGCCAATCGGACACGCCGGTGCCGAGACGCCCTACAGTTTCGGCGTGGCCGAGCGACGCGAAGCTGACGGCGCGGCGCCGGTCCTCTGGACGCCGGACGGAGACCGGATCGCCGGCGCCGTCGTGACCCGGTTCGAGGACCACCTCCGGACCACGCGCGGGCTCGCGTTCGCGAGTTACGAGGAGCTGTGGCGGTGGTCCGTCACCGAGCTCGAGGAGTTCTGGCGCGCGCTCTGGGAGTTCTTCGACGTCCAGGCCGACGGCGACCCGGCGACGGTGCTCACCACCCGCGAGCTGCCCGGGGCGAAGTGGTTCCCCGACGTGCGGCTGTCGTACGTCGAACACGTCTTCCGCAACCGCGGCGACGACGAGGTAGCTCTCCGTCATGCCTCCGAGCTGCGGCCCCTCGCGGAGTGGACGTGGCGCGATCTGCGCGACCACACCGCGCGTATCCGCGCCGGGCTGGTACGGCTCGGCGTCGAGCCCGGCGACCGCGTCGCGGCGTACCTGCCGAACATCGCGGAGGCGCTCGCGGCCTTCTTCGCGACGGCGTCGCTGGGAGCCGTCTGGTCCTCTTGCTCGCCCGACTTCGGCGTGCAGAGCGTCGTCGACCGGTTCGCCCAGATCGAGCCCGTCGTACTGCTGGCGGTCGATGGCTACCGCTACGGCGGAAAGGACCACGACCGCCGGGCCGAGGTGGCGCAGATCGCCTCGGAGATCCCGTCGCTGCGCGCCGTCGTGACGCTGCCGTACCTCGGCCTCGCGGGCGACTGGGACGACGCCTTCGCACCCACCGACGACCCGCTCGAGTTCGTCCGGGTGCCGTTCGACCATCCGCTCTACGTGCTCTACTCGAGCGGCACGACGGGCCTTCCCAAGGCGATCGTGCACGGCCACGGCGGCATCCTGCTCGAGCACCTCGAGTGGATCGGGATCCAGATCGACGCGCGACCGGGCGATCGCCTGTTCTGGTTCACGACCACCGGCTGGATGATGTGGAACATGCTCGTCTCGGGGCTGCTGACGCCCGCCTCGATCGTGCTCTACGACGGCAGCCCCGGCTCGCCCGACATGGGCGTCCTGTGGGACCTCGCCGAGGCCGCCGGCATCACGACGTTCGGGGTCGGCGCCGCGTACATCCACGCGTGCATGAAGGCCGGCGTCGAGCCGCGGAACGGTCGCACGCTCGCGAACCTCCGCGGAATCGGATCGACTGGATCGCCGCTCTCACCGGAGGGCTTCACCTGGATCTACGAGCACCTCGGCGACCACACCTGGCTGTTCTCGACGTCGGGC
>JBBQFB010000331.1:0-2798 GCA_038321545.1 Gaiellales bacterium | reverse complement strand
GCCCGCGCGTTGGATCCCCACAGCAGGATCACGTCGGTGTGCTCGATCTCCTCGTAGGACGACGTGCCGCCGCCCGCCCCGAATACCGTCGCCAGACCGACGACGCTAGGTGCGTGTCAAGTGCGGTTGCAGGAGTCGATGTTGTTCGACCCCATCACCTGCCGGGCCAGCTTGCCGGCCAGGAAGTTCATCTCGTTCGACGCCTTCGAGCACGAGAAGATGCCGAACGAGGTGGTCGTGTCGCTCGTGGCCCGGGCGCGCCCGAACCCCTCGGCGACGCGGTCGAGCGCCTCGTCCCAGGAGGCGGGCCGGAGCTCGCCGCCATCGCGGACGAGCGGGGTGGTGAGTCGGCCAGCGGGCATGGTTGGTCCTCCTGCAAGAGACGGGCGTACGAGACGTATCGTGACCCGACGTGAGGTCGGGGGCAACTGGTCTTTACCCATTGTTTGATAGGAGCTGCCTATCGTGTGTCCCGATCGCGCGTCCCTTACGCTCCCGTGCATGACCGAATCGACCGACATCGCGATCATCGGGGCCGGCATCTTCGGCCTCGCGACCGCCCACGCGCTGTGTCGCGACGGGTCCGGGCGCGTGACCCTGCTCGACCGCGGGCTGCCCGCTTCGGGCGACTCGGGGCGCTCGTTCTCGATGGTGCGCAGGCACTACTCGAACGTCGTCACGGCCCGGCTCGCGATCGCCGGCTCGCGCACGATCATGGACTGGGCGGACGAGGTCGGCGTGGCCGATGCGGGCTACGTCCGCTGCGGGTACCTGCTGACGGTGCCGGAGCGGCTCGTCGACGCCTGCCGCGGCAACGTCGAGCTGCTGCAGGGCCTCGGGCTCGACACGCGGTTCCTCGAGCCCGGCGAGATCGCCGCGGCCGAGCCGGAGCTGTCGCTGGAGGGCGTCGCGGGCGCTGCGTACGAGCCCGACGGCGGGTTCGCCGACGCGGAGAAGATGTGCCTCGGCTGGTACGCGGCCGCGTCGAGCAACGGCCTCGACGGCCGGCTCGGCACCGACGTGACGGCGATCAGGGTCGAGAACGGCCGGGTGCGGGGCGTCGAGACGTCACAGGGCTTTCTCGCGACCGATCGCGTCGTGCTCGCGACCGGGGCGTGGGGCAACGACCTCCTGCGTCCGCTCGGCGCCGAGCAGCCGATCGCGTTGCGGCGCCTGCAGGTGGCCGTGCTGCGCGAGCCGATCGGCGCCCCGCTGCCGACCGCGGTCTGCTCCGATGCCGTCACGAACGTCGTCGTGCGGCCCGACCGCGGTCAGCAGTTCTACGCGGTCGCGTACTTCGGCGACGAGCCGCTGGAGCGGGCGTCGGACTGCGACAACGGCATCTCCGACGGCTACGAGGACGTCGTGCGGCAGGCGGTCTCCGAGCGCTATCCGCGGCTGGGCGGGTTCGAGCTCGTGCGCGGCTTCGCCGGGCCGTACGACTCGTCGCCGGACTGGAACCCGATCATCGGGCCGTGCCCCGGCATCGAGGGGCTGTACCTCGCGCTGGCCTGGTGCGGCCACGGCTTCAAGCTGTCGCCTGCCGTCGGCGAGGTGGTGGCGGCCGAGGTCGCGGGCCGCACGCCGCCGATCGACGTCACCGACCTGCGCCCGACCCGGTTCGCCGAGGGCAAGCTGCTGCGCCTCGCGTACGGCCCGGGCGCGCGCGCCTGACCGTGCGTACGGCGGGCGTCATCCTGGCCGGCGGTCGCTCGCTGCGGATGGGCTCGTCGAAGGCGGCGCTGCCGTGGGGGGCCGGCACGCTGCTCGACCACGTCTGCGGGCTGGTCGGCGAGGCGGTGGACGGGCCGCTGGTGGTCGTGCGGGCCGCCGGCCAGGTGCTACCGGCGCTGCCGGCCGCGGTCCTCGTGACGGAGGACTCGCGGGAGGGCGGCGGCCCGCTGGTCGGCATCCTCGCCGGGCTGAGCGTCGCGGCCGAGCACGCCGATGCCGTCTACGTGTCGGCGGTCGACATGCCGCTGCTGCGGCCCGCGTTCGTGTGCCGCGTGCTGGACGGGCTCGCCGACGACGCCGACGTGGTGCTGCCGGAGGCGGGCGGCTTCCGGCACCCGCTGGCGGCCGCGTACCGGACGGCGCTGGCCGGCCCGCTGGAGCGGATCGTGGCGGCGGGCGGGTACCGGCCGGCCGAGCTGTACGCCGTCGTCCGGACGCGGGTCGTCGGCCCTGACTGGCTGCTCGCCGACCCGGCGCTGCGCGCCGCCGACCCGGACCTCGACTCGCTGCGGAACGTGAACGACCCAGAGGCCTATGCGGCCGCCCACTCGGTAGCCTTTCCACCATGAGCGATCACGCCGCACTCGATGCCGCCAACCGGCATGCCCGCGCGTTCCTCGACTCCGTTCGCGAGCGACCGGCAGGCCCGGCGGCCACCACCGCGGAGGTGGCCGCCGCGCTCGGCGGGCCGCTTCCGAAGGCGGGTTCCGATCCGGTGTCGGTGATCGACCTCCTGGCACGCGCCGCCGAGCCGGGACTGGCGAACTCGCCCGGCCCGCGCTACTTCGGCTGGGTGATGGGCGGCTCCGTGGAGGCGGCGCTGGCGGCCGACACGCTGGCCGTGGCCTGGGACCAGGTCGCCGGCATGCAGATCATGTCCCCGGCCGCGGCCGCGGCCGAGGAGGTCGCGGGCGGCTGGCTGGTCGAGCTGCTCGGCCTGCCCGAGGACGTCTCGTTCGGGTTCACGACGGGCGCGCAGATGGCGAACTTCACCGCGCTCGCGGCGGCGCGACACGCAGTGCTGCAGCGCGCCGGCTGGGACGTCGAGCGGGACGGGCTGCAGG
>JBBQFB010000330.1:0-2814 GCA_038321545.1 Gaiellales bacterium | reverse complement strand
ATCGCCGTTGGCGGCGAGACCACCTACCGCAAGGACTGAAGGAGGATCCATGGCACGCGCAACCCGGTTCGAATCAAACCTGCAGGCGCTCGGCATGGTCGAGACACGTGGGCTCGTCGGGGCGATCGAAGCCGCCGACGCGATGGTGAAGGCGGCCAACGTCCGCCTCATCTCGAAGGAGCACGTCGGTGGCGGGCTCGTGACCGTCATCGTGCGCGGTGACGTCGGCGCCGTCCGCGCCGCCACGGACGCCGGAGCCGAGGCCGCCGCGAAGGTCGGCGAGCTGCTGTCCGCGCACGTGATCCCGCGACCGCACGAGGACGTCGAGGCCATCCTGCCGCCCGGCGCCGAGTCCGCGGCCGTCAGCTGACCCCTGACATCAGGCCGTGACTGATCTCGCAGCAGCGATCGCCGCCGAGGTGGGCGGCAGCGCCTCCGGTTCCCGCGCGGGAACCGGATCGTTGCCGCCTGCCTCCGCCGACCCGCTGGCTGCGGCGATCGCGGCCGAGGTGGGCGGCGGTGCCCCTGCGGCCGCCGCTCCGTCGTCCGCCGCGCCGGCGGCGCCGGGCTCGACGGGATCGCGGCCGGGCGCCGGCCGCGTCCGGGTGGCGGTGATCGGCGACGAGGGCGTCGCGGCCGCCACTGCCGGACACCTCGCGCTGCTCGGGTTCGACGTCGCGTGGACGACGCCGCGCTGGGCGGCGCTCGCGCCGTACGCGAACGGCGTGGAGCTGGTCGGCCTCGGCACCGGCCGGCCGCAGCTCATGGCCAGCCTCGACGAGGCCGTCCGCGGGCGCGATCTGATCCTGCTCTGCTGTCATGCCACCGAGCACGCCGCCTACGCGGCGCTGCTGTCGGGGTCGCTCGCGGACGGCCAGGTCGTGGTCCTGACGCCCGGTCGCACCGGTGGCGCGCTGGAGTTCGCCGAGGTGCTGCGGGCGCACTGCACCACGGCGCGCGTGGTGGTCGGAGAGACCGAGACGGCGGTCTACACGCCGGCCGGACGCGGGCCCGGGCGCATCGAGATCCTGGTCGAGAAGGCCGAGATCCGCGCGGCGGCGTTCCCCGCCACCGACAACGGCGCGCTGCTGCACCTGCTCCGGCAGCTCTACCCGCAGGTCGCCGAGGCCGAGAACGTGCTCGATACGTCGATCAACAACGTCGGCGGCATCGTGCACCCCGCGGCGATGCTGCTCAACTCGTACGCCACCGAGCGCGCCGCCGCCGGCGAGTCGCTCGTCTACTACCGCGACCAGGTCAACCCGACCGTTGCGAACCTCGTGATGGAGCCGCTCGACGCCGAGCGCGTCGCGGTCGGAAAGGCGCTCGGCCTGCAGCACGTGCTCACGTTCGGCGACTGGTCGGCTGCCTGCTTCGGGCACGCCGCCGGATCGATCCGCGACACCGTCGCGTCCAACCCTTCCTACGCCGGCTTCGGTGCGCCGCACCACCTGCTCGCGCTCGGGTTCGTCGACGACGAGGTGCCGAACTCGCTGGTGCCGCTGGTCGAGCTCGGGCGCCTCGTGGGCGTGCCGACGCCGATGACCGACTCGATCATCGACCTCGCCGCCGCGATGCTGCGGATCGACTTCCGCCGCGGCGGCCGCACGCTCGCGCGGCTCGGCCTGGGCGGCCTCGACCGCGCGGCGCTCCTCCACCACGTCAACACCGCGCGCGCCCGCGTGCCGATCGGAGTCTGAGAGAGATGGCCAGCACCGAGGGCTCGATCAAGCAGGCCGCCGACCTCGCCATCAAGGCGCACGCCGCCGCGCAGATCTGGGCCGAGGCCACGCAGGCCGATGTCGACCGCGTCACGCAGGCCATGGCCGACGCCGGCCACGAGGCCGCCGCGTACCTGGCCGAGATGGCCCACGCCGAGACGGGCTACGGCCGGGTCGACCACAAGACCTTCAAGAACATCTTCTGCACGCGTCGCTACCTCGACGAGATCCGCCACATCCCGACCGTCGGCGTGATCGCGAGCTACCCGGAGCGCGGCGTCACCGAGATCGCCGAGCCGGTCGGCGTCATCGCCGGCCTGGTGCCGGTCACGAACCCGACGGCGACGACGCTGTTCTACGGCATCGCGGGCGTGCGCTCGCGCAACGCGGTCGTCAACGCGGCGCACCCTCGGGCGGTGCAGACGATCGCCGAGACGGCGCGGATCCTCGACGAGGCGGCCACGGGCGCGGGTGCACCGCCGAACCTGATCACGGCGATGACCGAGGTGTCGATCGAGGGCACCCAGGCGCTGATGGCCCACTACCGCACCGACCTGGTCCTCGCGACCGGCTCGCGCCCGATGGTGCTCGCCGCGTACTCCTCGGGCAAGCCGACGTACGCCGTCGGCCCCGGCAACTCGCCGTCGTGGGTGCACCGATCGTGCGCCGACCTGGGCGAGGCGGCGGCCGGCATCCTGGCATCGAAGACGTTCGACAACGGCACGGCGTGCGCGTCGGAACAGGCCGTGATCGCCTGCAGCACGATCGCCGACCGGCTGCGCGAGGAGTTCGCAGCGCGTGGTGCTCACTTCTGCACCGATGCAGAACAGGAGCAGTTGTCGAAGCTGCTGTTCCCCGGTGGGCCGGGCACCTCGTTCAACGTCGAGATCGTCGGCCAGTTCGCCACCCGCATCGCCGAGATGGCCGGTCTGACCGTCCCGGCCGGCACTCGGGCGCTGGTGGTGCGCCCGGCCGGCGTCGGCCGCGACCACACGCTGTCGCACGAGCTGCTGTGTCCCGTGCTGATGTGGTACTCGGTCGCGACCGTGGACGACGGCCTCGCGACCGCGACCGCGTTGCTGAAGTACGGCGG
>JBBQFB010000329.1:0-2835 GCA_038321545.1 Gaiellales bacterium | reverse complement strand
CCGCACGCAGCACCAGCATCACCGGCGCGACGCGTGGTGCGACCTCGCCGACGAAGCCTCCGAAGGCCCGCAGGCGGCGGCTCGGGTCGTGCTCGTCGCGCTTCACGACCGCGGCCCGCTCGCCGGTGCTGACCGGCCCCGCCCCGGCGAGCGCCCGGTCGAACACGGCGCGGGCGAGGCCCGACTTGTTGCCGAACCCCTTGTAGACCGTCTCGACGGAGACTCCCACGGCCTCCGCGATCGCGCCGACGGTGGTCGCCGCGTAGCCATCGGCCAGGAACCGCTCGCGGGCGAGCACGAGGATCGACTCGCGCGTCACACCGGCCCGCGCACGGCGCCGTGTCGAGTCGTAGGAGCGGCCAGGCTTGACATCTCTCGGCATTCGGCGCATCGTACATGAACGGATACATGTGCATGTATCGAAATAGGAAGAGGCACCGTGGGCACGCTGGACGACCACCCCGAACCGATCCGCAGGCTGCGCGACGCGATCAACTCCCACAAGCTCGATACCGTCGTCGGGTGCTTCGCGCCGGACTATCGGAACGAGACGCCCGCCCACCCCGCGCGGAGCTTCACGGGGAGCGAGCAGGTGCGCCGGAACTGGACGCAGATCCTCGCCGGCATCCCCGACCTGCGGGCCGAGATCGTGCGCTCGGCCGGCCGCGACGACGACCTCTGGGCGGAGTGGAGCTGGAGCGGAACCCGCGCGGACGGCGCGCCCTTCGCGATGCGCGGCGTCACCATCCTCGGTGTCGACGCCTCCGGTGCGATCGCGTGGACGCAGTTCTACATGGAGCCGGTCGACCAGGACGGCCTCGACGCAGGCGCTGCCGTGAAGGTCGCTCTGGGGACCGGCTCGTGATCCTCGTCGCCGGCGGCACCGGGCTCCTCGGCAGCGAGATCGTCCGGCGCCTGCTCGCGGCCAGCGCGCCGGTGCGGGTGATGACGCGCGTGCCGGAGCGAGCCGATCCCCTGCGCGCGCTGGGCGCCGACGTCGTGGTGGCCGACCTCCGCGAGCCGCGGACACTCGGGGCGGCCGTCAGCGGCGCCCGTCTGGTGATCGCCGCCGCCCACGGGTTCGCCGGCACCGACGCGGCAGGCACGGACGCCGTCGATCGCGATGGCAACGACGCGCTGATCGCCGCGGCCGCCGCTGCCGGCACCTCCCACGTGGTCCTGCTCTCGGTTCACGGCGCGGCAGCCGACAGCCCGATGGCGCTGTTCCGCGCCAAGCACCATGCCGAGCAGACGCTCCGGGGCAGCGGGCTGAGCTGGACGATCGTCCGCCCGACGTCGTTCATGGAGACCTGGCTCGGGCTCGTCGGCGACCCGCTCGTCGAGCACGGCCGAACGCAGATCTTCGGGCGCGGGCGCAACCCGATCAACTTCGTTTCCGTCCAGGACGTCGCCGCCCTCGCGGTCGCCGCCGCTCTCGCGGGCGACGCCGGCGAGGTAATCGACGCCGCCGGCCCCGAGAACGTCACGTTCGATGACTTCGCGGCGACGGCCCTGCAAGCCTCTGGCCGGACGGGCGCTGCGAAGATTCGGCACGTCCCGCGCGCGATGCTCCGCACCATGACCACGGTGCTCGGCCCGGTACGTCCCGTGATCGCGGGCCAGATCCGCGCCGCGCTGGCCATGGACACGCTCGACATGACAGCGCCGCTCGGCGGCACCGACAGGCGGCGCCTGGACGCGGTAGCGCGCGAGCGATACGCGTAGCCCGATCGCGCACCCACGGCGGTACCACCCTCCCGTCGATGGACGCCGCCGGCATCGCAGGGTACGCGCCGGCAACGTTTGCGAACCCCCGCCGTGGGCACTACGAGCCATGGCTTCCACGACCCTGCTGGATCCCGTCGAGGAGGCCATGGCGGCGCTCCGAGACCCGGGAGCGACCGCCGACGTGGCGGCCGCGTTCGGAGCGATCATTCCCGAGACCGCCGACGTTCCACTGCCCGGCTCGGGCCGGACGTGGGCGCGCTTCGCCTTCCTCGCCCGCATCGCCGCGATCAGCCCGGCGCTCGCGCGTCTCGTCGAGGGCCACCTCGACGCGATCGCCATCCTCGCCGACCTCGAGACGGCCGCTCCCCCCGACGCCCGGCTGGGCGTCTGGGCCGCCGAGCCAGGCGACTTCATCGCGGCCGAACGGACGGTGTCCGGCTGGCAGCTCCTGGGCCGGAAGCCATACGCCTCCGGCGCGAACGAGCTGACACATGCCCTGGTCACGGCGCGCGCCGGCGACGACCGGCTGCTGTTTCTCCTCCCGGCTGCCGACTGGGCTGTGCGGCACGGCACCTGGCAGGCCGTCGGCATGGCGGGCAGCGACAGCCCGACCGTGGATGTCGCTGCCTCGGTGGGTGACGAAGCGCTGGTCGGTGCAGCCGGCGCCTATCTCGCACGACCGGGGTTCTGGCACGGCGGGCTCGGCGTGGCGGCTGTCTGGCACGGCGGTGCCGTCGGGGTTGCCGCAGCGCTGCGCCGCGCGGCGTTCGCGCGTCCGCTCTCGCCGCATGCCGCGGCCCACCTGGGCGGCGTCGAGGTCGCCCTCGCGGCGAGCGCCAGCGTCCTGCGCGATGGGGCGCGTGCCATCGACGACGACCCGCTGGACGTTGCCGGCGAGGCACAGCTGCAGGCGCGGATCGTGCGCGCCGCGGTCGAGCGGTCGGCAACCGAGACCCTGGATCGCGTGGGCCGGGCACTCGGCGCCGGCCCGCTCTGCCACGACCGTGGGCATGCCCGCCGCGTCGCGGATCTCACCGTCTACCTGAGGCAGAGCCATGCCGAATCCGACCTCGAGGCGCTGGGAAGGATGGTGTCCGGTGGCTGAAG
>JBBQFB010000328.1:0-2872 GCA_038321545.1 Gaiellales bacterium | reverse complement strand
CCGCGTGTACTGCTCTTCCGTGCGCTCCTCGAAGCGGCGGATCAGCATCATCTGGCGGAGAATGCGGCGCGCCGTCGCGGCATCGCGAAGCAAGGGCTGGTGCTGTTCGACTGAGCTTGCCATCAAGCGGTGCGTCCGATTCCGACGGTAGCAGGTTCGGGGGTCGGGCTAGCGTGCGAACGGGCGCCTGCGGACCGGCCCACTCGATGTTGCGGTCGCCTCGGCCAGCTCGGCAGTCAAGCGCTCGCGCTCGGCCTCGAGGCTGCGCGCGTACTCGGCGGCCTCGGCGTGCGATGCGCGTGTCGCCTCGAGCGCGGCTGCGAGGCTGAGCGCGTACTCCTCACTGGTCGAGGCGGCCTCACGCAGTGCCGCCACCTCCGTCTCGAGATAGGCGACGTACGGTTGCGAGGTCGCATCGACCGAGCCGGCGACGACGGGGAAGTGATCGCCCGTCTGGATGCTGCGCGTGCGGCCGTCGAGGTAGCAGACGGTCACGGCCCGGCGCGGAATCGGCGAGGAGTTGATCCCGGAGCGATGGATCAGCCAGTTGTGCAGCAGCACGGCGTGGCCGGCCGCAACCTCCAGGGGCACCACCATCTCCTCCGGACAGTGCACGGCAGCGTCCTCGTCGGAGACGGTGCTGCCGTGGGCGGACAGCAGGCCGAGCTGGTGCGACCCCCGCACCGCCTCCATGCAGCCGTTGGCGGTGGTGGCCGGGTCGAGCGCGATCCAGATCGTCATCAGCGGCTCGCGGTCGAGCGCCCACACGTCGCCGCCGTCCTGGTGCCAGGGCAGGTACGTCCCCTGGCCGGCCGGCTTGTTCATCACCATGGCCCGGAAGATGGAGACCGGGACGTGCGGCCCGTAGATGCGCGCGCACGCCTCGAAGAACCGCGGGTGCCGGATCAGCGAGATGAACAGATCGTCCATCTCGAGGCCCTGGATCTTGCGGTACATGCGGGTGCCGCTCGCGAACGCCTGCACGGCTTCGGGAAGCTCGTCGTACGCGCCGCCGGTATCGAGCTGCATCTGCACGTGGTCGTTCTGGACGAGGCCCATCGCCAGGTCGTCCGCGCGCTGGGTCAGCTGCGCGATCTGCTCGGAGCTGAGCACCGGCCCGAGGTGCAGGAAGCCGTCGCGCGCGAACTGGTCCCACTGTTCGGGCGTGATCGAGTTCGCGATCTCCGCGCGCACCGAGATCGGCGCAGCCGTGCGCTGGTCGCCGGCAGTCGCGTCGGAGCTCATGCCGCGCAGCATACGTTCCGGTCGGGCGATCGGCCGATCGGGAGCGGGCGACGCGATGCCCAGCCGGGCGAGCAGCGCGGCCTGGCGCACCGCCTCGCGGCTATCGATCGCCGGTCTCGCGTCGTGCATCCGTGCGCAGGTCTCGTCCTTGGCCTTCCAGAGCTCGCGCGTGTGTGCCAGCAGCCCACCGGCCTCAGCGTGTGCAGTGGGCAGGCACCACTCTTCGGCGCCGACATGGGCCAGCGCGCCACGCAGCTTGGCGCGGGTGTAGGCGTCGCGGTGCAGCGCGATACATGGCTGGGCGGCGGCCGACGCGAACACCAGCGGGTGATACCGCGACGAGATCGTGAGTGCCGCCCGGTGGCTCAGCCAGGCCGCCTCGCTGACCGGCAGGACGGGCGCGATGTGGATCGCCGTGCCCGTCAGGCGCAGCAGCTGCTCCAGGCGGCGTCCGGCGCCCACGTCGTCGCCCGCCCGCTCGCCGAGCTGCCCGAGATGGGGGACGAACACGAGACCCAGACGCAGTTCGGCAGCGAGAGCCGCGAGCTGGCCGGCCAGAGAACGAAGGCCGAGTGCTGCCGCCTGCGAGGCGTACGACCCGTCGAGCGTGACGGCGATGTAGGGCGCGTCGACGGCAGCGAGCAGCGGCCCGTCGGTGGGCGGCGTGCCGCGCTGACCGAAGGCATCGTCGACCTGGTAGTCAACTCGATCGGGCGACACACCGAGTTCCAGCGCCAAGGCCCTCGAGTCGGCCTCGCGCGTGCCGAGCATCGTGACGCCGGCGAGCGCGGCGATCAACCGTGCGCGCTGAGGGTCGCTCAAAGCAGGGCCGATGGTCTGCCCGCCTGTCACGACCGGCAGCGCGCGGCGGAGCGCCTCCTCGAGCAACGTCAATCGCTGGCCGACGAGCCAGGGCCACGTGTCCGAGAGGTTGCCGCCACCGGAGAGCAATACGCCATCGGCCCCGCCGACGGCGGACCGGATGGCGTCGTTGTCCGCAGAACGCCCGAGGACGGTCACCTTCGTCTCCGGAGCCGCTCCGCGGATCAGCGCCAGGTTCGCGTCGAGCATGGCCTCGTCGCCGACGTGGAACTCGTCGCCGCCGACGTCCGCCAGGACGACGAGTGACTGTGGACCGAGAGAGGCCATCCCGTTGACCCTAGCGGCCGGCACCCGTGACGTCCCAGTACGCGCCAGCAGCCCGGTGCTGTTCACTGACCAGCGATCACGCCCTTCAAGGCAACGATCTCGGCGTCGCGGGCCGCGATAATCGCCTCCAGGGAGTCGGCGTGGCGCGCTGCGGCCTGCTCGGTGCGTGTCAGTGCCGTGCGAAGATCGGTCGCGTAGATCTCGGCGCCCATCCGGGCCACCCGAAGAGCGTCGAGTTCGGCGGCGACGAGGCTATTCGCGTCGAGCACCGCGGCCGTGAACCTCGCAGCGGGCGATGACTCCAGCAGACGATCGACCTCCGACGGAGTTGCCTCCGGAATCGCACGCCGCGCGCCGAAGCCCATCATGTCGTGCTCCGCCAGCGGGTCATCGAACTCGACGTGGACGATGCCCCTCTCGCTCAAGAGCCGCTGGATCGACGACTCGCTGAAGAGGTAGAGGTGCTCGGGAACCAGCA
>JBBQFB010000327.1:0-2923 GCA_038321545.1 Gaiellales bacterium | reverse complement strand
TCGACCTCCGACAGCACGGACGCGAAGAAGCAGCCGCCCGGATAGGTGTCGCCGGTGACGTGGTCGAGGTAGCCGTCGACCAGCTTTCGCAGCCGCAGGTACGCGGTCGGTTCGCCACGCGCCGGCGCCGTCACGTCGGCCTCGAACACGACGCCGGCGGTGTCGATCGTCGCGAGCTGCAGCTCCTCCTTCGACCCGAAGTGCGCGAACAGGCCGCTCTTGCTCATGCCGACCGCATCGGCGAGTCGGGCGATCGAGAGGCCGGCGAGGCCGTCCACCGTGGCGAGCCGTGTGGCCTCGTGGAGGATCGCCGTACGGCTGCGCTCGCCGTCCGTGCGGCGACGGCGCGGGCGCGCCTTGGAAGTGGGTTCCAGGTCGGATTCGGACATCGGGCTTGCAATTTAGCACGATCGGTCGTATTCTCTTACTCAGCACGAACGATCGTGCTAACAACAACCGCCCAGGAGGCACCCATGTCCGACCACACCCAGCCCGAACTCTCCCCGTACGTCATCCGCCGTGAGGCCGGCTGGAGCACGCCCGAGGCGCTGCAGGCCGCGGCCGCGCGGTCGAAGCAGGTTGGCGACGACGAGATGTCGTCCGACATCCGCTGGATCCGCTCCTACGTCGTGCAGGAGGCGGACGGCCGCCTCGGCACGGTCTGCATCTACCAGGCATCGAGCCCCGAGAAGGTTCGCGAGCACGCCTCGCGCGCCGGCCTCCCGGCCGACCAGGTGCTGCCGATCCTCGACACCGTGTTCGTCCGGCCCGACCCGGTCCCGGCCGCCGTGTAGCACTCGTGGGTCGGCCGGACGCCCGGCCGCCCCACGATACTTCCGGTGAAGGAGGAACCGATGCTCGAGCTCCGACCGAACTGCGAACTCTGCGACGCCGACCTGCCGCCAGGTGCGACGAACGCGCGCATCTGCACGTACGAGTGCACGTTCTGCGCCGACTGCGTGGAGAACGTGCTGCACGACGTGTGCCCGAACTGCGGCGGGGGCTTCGCGCCACGACCGATCCGCCCGCGCCTTGGCCTGCTGGACGATCCGGCCTCGACGACGCGCAAGCACGCCGCGAAGAGCCCCGAGCAGATGCGCGAACTCAGCGAGCGTCTCCGCGACGTGCCGCCGGCCGCGCGCTGAACCTCACGCCGCCGCGGGCTGCGAGCCGGGCGGTCGCATCGCGCCGATCTGCATCAGTGCGCCGAGCCGGTCGGGCACGCCCCAGTGCTCGACCACCCGGCCGTCGACCACGCGCAGCACGTCGAACACGTCGATGCGCATCGGCTTGCCGGTCGGTGGGTTGCCCATGAACGGGCCGTCGTGGGTTCCGGTCGCGACGTTCCGCGTCCACACGACGTCGCCGGCCACGGTGAGGTCCTCGATCGTCAGCCGGAAGTCGGAGAAGGCCCGGTGCAGCGAGGCGATGACGGCCTTCACCCCCTCGGCTCCCGGTGCGTGGCCAGGGCCGAAGCTCTGGTGCTCGACAGCGTCGTCGGCGATCAGCTCGTCGCACACCTCGAGCCGGCCCTGGGAGAAGCCCTCGTCGATGAGGCGGCGCACGATGCGCTCGGCGAGCGCTGGATCGGACGGGTCAGACATACCGTTCCTCATTTCATCTGAGTTTCACTGTATCGAACTTAGCAGTACTCTACCGAAATGCCGGAGGAAGACAAGCCCCGCCGTCCGTACCGGTCGGAACGTCGCCGCGAGGCGGCCGAACAGACACGCCTGCGAATCCTCGGCGCAGCACGGCGGCGGTTCGTCGAGCAGGGCTACGCCGGCACCACGATCGCGGCCATCGCAGCCGACGCCGGCACCGCGGCGGAGACCGTGTACGCGACGTTCGGCTCCAAGGCGGCGGTGCTCGAGACGCTCGTCCAGACGGCCGCCCGCGGCACCGAGGACGCCGCGATCCTCGAACAGGTGGGGCCGCGAACGGTCGCCGCGGCAACCGACGCGCGGGAGATGCTCCGCCTGTTCGCGTCGGACATCACGGACCGCCTGGAGCGCGTCGGTCCGCTGCTGGTCGTGCTGGCGGGCGCCGCCGCGAGCGAGCCTGCGCTGGACGAGCTGTACCGCCGCGTCCACGGGGCGCGCCTGACGAACCTGCGAACGATTCCCGCCGGCCTGGCGCGCACCGGATCGCTGCGGCTTGCCGAGGAGGAGGCTGCGGAGACCGTGTGGGCGTTCGCGAGCCCCGAGCTGTACACGTTGCTGACCGGCCTGCGCGGCTGGTCGCGCGAGCGCTACGCGGCGTGGCTCGCCGACACGCTCATCGCCACGCTGCTGCCGGCGTAGCTAGGAGGCGGCATCCTGCTCCGCGAGCCACGCGTTCGCGACGCGCTTCGGCGCGCGGCTCAGCCACGCATCGACCACGAGGTCGCCGAGCTCGTCCCGGCCCAGCTCGGCGAGGCGCGGGATGCGCACCAGGATCGCCGGGTAGCCGCGGAAGTGCGGCGTCGTGAAGAAGACGCCGCGCGGGTCCTCGAGCAGCACCTCCTTCACCTCCAGCTCGAGCACGCGGAGCATCAGCACGTCCGCCATGCGCTCACCCGTCGTCGCATCCACGGCGTCGGGCCGTTGCGAGCGGTGGCAGCAGAACAGCTTGTCGCGCACACGGTAGGTAGGACGGTCGTCGTCGGAGACCTCCTTCGCCGTCTCCGGCAGCGCCAGCGCGAGCGCGTCGAGGTCGTCCATCGTCGCCACGGGCCAACGGTAGCCGAGCCGCGATGGGGGATCCGAGACCGCCACCGGCGTAGGGACGCAGGTCCATCGCCGGCCGTTGTCACCGGCCCTGTCCTGCGCGATGCTCTCGCCGACGCCGTGCCGATGAGTCCCGGCGCGCCGGATCGTCTACCTCGTGAACGAGACGGAGGTTCGCACGATGCCCAAGGTCATCCTCATGGTCGGTACGCGCA
>JBBQFB010000326.1:0-2985 GCA_038321545.1 Gaiellales bacterium | reverse complement strand
CGGGACGTGGACGGCGGCGATCTTCGCCAGGTGCTGGAGCAGCGCCGCCGTGATCGCGAAGTTGCCGGTGACGGCTCCCACGCCGGCCGCGCGCGCCGCCTCGTCGATCTGCTCGAAATCGGCGTCGGACAGGCCCGTCGTGCCGATCACCACCGGCACGCCACGTGCAAACGCGACGTCCAGATGCCGGCGGATCAGCGTCGGGTGGGTGTAGTCGATCAGCACGTCGGGCGCAGTCTCGAGCGCGATCTCGATGTCGTCGGTGATGGGGACGCCGAGCGGGGCGCCACCCAGCGCCTCGCCGATGTCGCGCCCCACGTCGCGCCGGGCCACTGCCGAGTGCAGGGTGAAGCCCGGATCGTCACGGACGCCCTCCACGAGCCGGCGGCCGACGTTGCCGAGGGCACCGGAGATGCAGACCGACAGCGGCATTACTCGGCCGTCCGCTTCGCGTAGGCGCGCACCGCGAGCGGCGCACAGACCACGATGATGAACGCGATCCAGAGGACGCTGTACCCGACCGGATGCTGGAGCGGCCACGGGATGTCGCCCTTCACGCGCGCGCCGGGGTTGCCGAACAGCTTGCGCAGCGCCTCGGCGATCGCGGTGACCGGGTTCCACTCCGCAACCGTCCGCAGCACGCCCGGCAGCGTCTCGACCGGCACGAACGTGCTGGCGATGAAGGTGATCGGGAAGACGACCGCGAAGCCGACGCCCTGCACCGCCTCCGGCGTCGGCAGGAGGCTGCCGAGCAGCACGCCCAGCCAGATGACCGCGAACGAGAACGCGACCATCAGCGCGTACCCGCCGATCGCCTCCCCCAGCGAGGTGTGGATGCGCCACCCGACGATCAGGCCGCAGATCGACATCAGCGCGATCGGGATCAGGCCGCGGACGAGATGCGCGAGCGCGTGGCCGGCCAGCACTGCGCCGCGTGCCATCGGCAGCGAGCGGAACCGGTCGACCGCGCCGTTCTTGCGGTCCGAGGCGAGCGACATGGCGACGCCGAACGAGCCGAACACGATCGTCTGCGCGAAGATGCCGCCCATCAGGAACTCCCGGTAGCCGCCGCCCGGCACGTCGATCGCGCCACCGAACACGTACGCGAACAGCAGCGTGAACATGACTGGCTGCAGCGTCACGTCGGCGAGCGCCTCGGGCTCGCGGCGCATGTGCACCAGGCCGCGGCGGGCGACCACCCACGTGTCGCCCGCGAAGCTGCCACGCCGGTCGGCGACCGCGGGAAGCCGGACGCCGCTCGTGCTCATCGGGCCGCCTCGGCGATCTCGTCTTCGATGTGGGCACCGGTGAGCGTCAGGAACACGTCGTCGAGCGTCGGCTGGCGGAGCCCGAGGTCCTCCACATCGATGCCCTCGTCGGCCAGCGTGTCGGCGAGGCTCGAGATGGCGCGGGCGCCGCCGTCGGTGGGCGCCAGCACCGAGCGCAGCGCCCGGTCGATCTCGGGCGCACCGCCGGCGATCCGCGCGACGTGACCGGCTGCCGCATCGAGGTCGGCCTCGCGGACGACCGTCGCGAACAGCTGGGCACCGCCGACCTGCCGCTTCAGCTCACGGGCGTCGCCGCGAGCGATCACCTTGCCGTGATCGATGACCACGATGTCGTCGGCCAGCCGGTCGGCCTCCTCGAGGTACTGGGTGGTGAGCAGGATCGTCGCGCCCTCGCCGACCAGCACGTCGAGCACGCCCCACAGCTCGAGCCGCGCGCGCGGATCGAGGCCGGTCGTCGGCTCGTCCAGGAACAGCACGTCCGGCCCGGCCACCAGCGTCGCCGCGAGGTCGAGCCGCCGGCGCATGCCGCCGGAGTACGTCTTCGCGAGCCGGTCGCCCGCATCGGTGAGCGAGAACTGCTCGAGCAGCTCGGTGGCGCGGGCCTTCGCAACCCTGCGGCCGAGATGGTGCAGCTCGCCGATCATGACGAGGTTCTCGCGACCCGTCATGAGATCGTCGACGGTCGCCTGCTGGCCGGCGAGGCCGAGGATGCGCCGGACGGACTGCCCGTCGGTGGCGACATCGAAGCCCGAGACGACGCCGCGGCCGGCGTCCGGGACGGAGAGACCCGCGAGGATCCGGACGGCCGTCGTCTTGCCCGCGCCGTTCGGGCCGAGCAGGCCGCAGACGGTGCCGCGCGGCACCTCGAAGCTGACGTCGTCGAGCGCGACGGTGTCGCCGAAGCGCTTCACCAGGCCCTCGACGATGATCGCGTTGTCGGTCACTGCCGGTACCGTGCGATGCCTGCCGGGCCGGGAGCCCGGCCGGACGCCGGGCTCCCGGGTAGGCGGTGCATCAGGAGCAGCCCGACGTCTCGCCGCAGGAGTCGCACTTCAGGCAGGTGCCGTTGCGGGCCAGCGTGAACTGGCCGCAGTTCCAGCACGGGTCGCCCTCGTAGCCGCGCAGGCGGGCCTGGTCGCGATCCGTCATCAGCAGCGGCGCGACGGGCGTGACCGCCCGGCCCGAGACGGGTGCCGGTGCGACGGCCGTCGCGACCGCAGCGGGGCCGGCGGGCGTGACCGACGTGACGGGCACGACCGGCGGTGCGGAGTACGGCGCGAGGTGCTCGGAGCGCGGGTTCTGCGAGCCGATCGTGTCGTGCCGCAGGTCCTCCGGCTTGACCTGGGCGAGGTCGTCGCGGCCGAGGTAGGAGATGGCCAGCTCGCGGAAGATGTAGTCGATCACGGACGTCGACATCTTGATGTGCGGGTTGCCCGTGACCATGCCGTTCGGCTCGAACCGCGTGAACACGAACGCGTCGACGTACTCCTCCAGCGGTACGCCGTGCTGGAGGCCGAGCGAGATGGCGATCGCGAACGAGTTCATCAGGCTCCGGGAGGCAGCGCCCTCCTTGTGCATGTCGATGAACACCTCGCCGAGCGTGCCGTCGGAGTACTCGCCCGTGCGGACGTACACCTTGTGCCCGCCGACCGAGGCCTTCTGGGTGTAGCCCGCGCGGCGCTCCGGCAACCGCCGG
>JBBQFB010000325.1:0-3094 GCA_038321545.1 Gaiellales bacterium | reverse complement strand
GGCGAGAAGGCGATCGAGATCATGGGTCGCCTGTCGACCTACATCCGCGTCACGCCGTTCGAGTTCCTGCGCAAGATCGACCCGATCCAGGTCTTCAACTTCCTGCAGCACGAGCACGCGCAGACGATCGCGCTGGTGATGGCCTACCTGCCAGCCGACGGCGCCGCCCAGGTGATGGGCATGTTCCCGCAGGAGGTGCAGACCGAGGTCGCGATGCGCATCGCCGCGATGGACCGGACGGCGCCCGAGGTGCTGCGCGAGGTCGAGACCGTGATGGAGCGCAAGCTGTCGAGCCTGATCAACCAGGACCTCGAGGCCGCCGGCGGCGTCAAGGCGCTGGTCGACATCATGAACTACTCCGACCGGGCCACCGAGCGCAACGTGCTCGAGTACCTGGACGAGAAGGACGCCGAGCTGGCCGACGAGGTGCGCAAGCTGATGTTCGTGTTCGAGGACCTGCTGATCCTCGACGCGAAGGCCATCCAGCAGCTCCTCAAGGAGGTCGACATGAAGGACGTCGGGCTCGCCCTGAAGGGCGCGAACGAGGACGTCAAGGCGCTCATCTTCGCGAACATGTCCACCCGCGCGAGCGCGATGCTGAACGAGGACATGGAGTTCATGGGCCCCGTCAAGCGGCGCTCCGTCGAGGAGGCGCAGGGCCGCATCGTCGCGATCGTGCGGCGGCTCGAGGAGACCGGCAAGATCCAGATCGCCCGCGGTGGTGCGGGCGCCGAGGACGAGCTGGTCGCGTAGCCCGCGTGGCCGAGAACCGCATCATCGCCCGCGCCACGTCCGCGGGCATCCGACGTCTCTCCGCCGTACCGCTCGAGCCCCTGGTCGAGCCGGACGACGGCGGCCGCGTCGCGACCGCCATGGTGCCGGCCGAGGCGCCGCTGACGGGCCTGAACGCGTTCCTGGCCTCCGCGCAGCGCCAGGGCGCAGCGATGGTCGAGGTGGCGCGCGAGCAGGCCGAGCAGATCGCCGCGCAAGCTCGCGACGAGGGCCACCGCACCGGGTATGACGAGGGGCGGGCACAGGCCCAGCGCGAGATCGGCGATCTGCTCCGGTTCGCCGAAGCGGCCGTCCGCGAGGTCTCCGACACGCGCTCGCGCCTGCTGGAGGAGAGCGAGACGGCGCTGGTCGAGCTCGCGATCCAGACCGCCGAGAAGATCCTGCAGACCACGCTCGCCGCCGAGCCGCAGCGCGTCACCGACGTGCTGCGCGGCGCCCTGCGCAAGGCGTACGTGCGCGACCACCTGCAGGTGGTCTGCAACCCGGACGACCTGGCACTGCTCGAGGGCACCGAGGGCGCGCTCCAGGCGCAGGTCGGCACGCTCAAGGGCCTCGAGCTGGTCGGCGACCGCCGCGTGCAGCGCGGCGGCGTGATCGTCCGCACGCCGGGCGGCGACGTGGACGCCACGATCGGCTCCCAGCTCGACCGCCTCCGGGCCGCGATGCTCGGCGAGGAAGCACGTGACTGACGCCGCCGCGCCCCTCGCGCAGTACGCCGAGCGCCTTCGCCTGGCCGACCCGTACCGCACCATGGGCCGCGTCGCCGAGGTGATCGGGCTGGTCGTCGAGTCGACCGGGCCGGACGCCGAGGTGGGGGAGCTGTGCCTGATCGGCACCGACCGTCGCGAGCGCGTGATGGCCGAGGTGGTCGGGTTCCGCGACGGCCGCACGATGCTGATGCCGCTCGGCGAGCTGACCGGCATCCGCCCCGGCGACCCCGTGGTCGGTGCCGGTCGCTCGCTGCGCGCGCCGGTCGGCGACGCCGTGCTGGGCCGCGTGCTGGACGGCCTCGGAAACCCGATCGACGGCGGCGAGCCGCTCGACGCCGGCGGCCGCTACGTGGAGCGCCGGCCGCTCGGCGCGACGCCGCCCTCGCCGTTGCTCCGCCGTCCGATCGACCAGCGCCTGCCGCTCGGCGTCCGCGCGCTCGACGTGCTGGTGCCGTGTGGTCGCGGCCAGCGGCTCGGCATCTTCGCCGGCTCCGGCGTCGGCAAGTCGACGCTGCTCGGCATGATCGCCCGCAACACCGAGGCCGACGTGACCGTGATCGGCCTCGTCGGCGAGCGCGGCCGTGAGGTGCGCGAGTTCGTCGACCGAGACCTCGGCCCGGAGGGCCTGAAGCGCTCCGTGCTGTGCGTCGCGACCTCCGATCAGCCCGCCCTCGCGCGCATCAAGTGCGCGGAGACGGCGATGACGATCGCCGAGGCGTTCCGCGACGAGGGCAAGGACGTCCTGCTGCTGATCGACTCGGTCACCCGGTTTGCGATGGCGCAGCGTGAGATCGGCCTCGCGGTCGGCGAGCCTCCGGCCAGCCGCGGCTACACGCCGAGCGTGTTCGCGGCGCTGCCGAAGCTGCTCGAGCGGGCCGGCAGCGGCACCCGCGGGTCGATCACGGCGCTGATCACGGTGCTGGTCGAGGGCGACGACATGAACGAGCCGGTCGCCGACGCCGTCCGCGGCATCCTGGACGGCCACCTGGTGCTCGACCGCAGCCTCGCGCACCGCAACCAGTATCCCGCGATCGACGTGCTGCAGTCGGTCTCGCGGCTCACCGGCTCGATCACCACGCCGGCCGCGCGCGCCGCTGCGGGTCGCCTGCGCGACCTGCTCGCGACGTACCGCGCGAAGGAGGACCTGATCTCGATCGGCGCCTACCAGCGCGGGTCGGACGCCAAGATCGACGAGGCGATCGACATGATCGGGCCGCTGGAGGAGTTCCTCCGCCAGGGCGCCGACGAGGTCGAGCAGCCGGAGATCGCGGAGCGCCGGTTGGCGATCATGCTCGGCCTTTAGACTTTACAACTTTCAACCGATATTAACGTTGGCTACGGATGGCCGGCGACGCCCAGGAGGGCGGTGCCGGCCGTTTGCATTTTTATGAAGCGATTCCACTTCACACTCGACAGCGTCCGCGACCTGCGGGATGAGCGGCAGACCGCCGCGATGATGGTCCTCGCGGACCGCATCTCGACGCACGCGCGCGCCCAGGCGGCGGCCGAGATCTCGCTGCGGCGGCACCGGGCGGCACAGGCCGCGCTGGCCGGCGGCGCGAGGCCCGCAGCGCTCTTCCTGCAGGCCGACC
>JBBQFB010000324.1:0-3105 GCA_038321545.1 Gaiellales bacterium | reverse complement strand
TGGAGGAGACCATGACGCGAGAGCTCTCGCGAGCTGCGCGCGACGGCGCACCCCTGAGCGTCCTCCAGATCGACATCGACCACTTCAAGCGCATCAACGACGCCTACGGCCACGCGGCGGGCGACGCCGTGCTGGTCGCCGTCGCACGCCGCCTCGCCGGCTCCGTCCGGACGAGCGACGTCACGGCGCGGTGGGGCGGCGAGGAGTTCTGCGTGCTGCTCGAGGGCGTGGACGACGACACGGCGCTCCGGGAGATCGGTGAGGCCGTGCGCCTGCGGATCGAGAACGCGCCGGTGCTCGTCGAGGGCATCGAGATCGCCGTCACCGCGTCGATCGGGGCGGCACGGGCGACGGCCGGCCTGGTCGGCGCAGACGACCTCGTCGACGCTGCCGACCGCGCGCTGTACGCCGCGAAGCGCCGTGGCCGCAACCAGACGCGGCTCTACTCGGAGTGGCTGTTCGAGGACTTCGTCGCGGAGGACCCCGACGCGGTCCGGATCGCCGAGGCGCTCGCGCTCACCGCGAGCCTCCGAGAGGGCACGTCGAGCCTGCATCCGATGCAGGTCGCCGACGTGGCGATGCGGACAGCCGAGGCGCTCGGCTCGCCCTCCCCCGTGGTCCTGCGCTGCCGTCTCGGCGGCTGGTTGCACGACGTCGGCAAGGTCGCAATCCCGGACGAGATCCTGACGAAGCGCGGGCCGCTCGACGAGTCGGAGCAATCCGTCATGCAGCGGCATCCGGAGATCGGCGCCGAGATCATCCAGCGTGTCGCGGGCCTGAAGGAGGCGGTGCGCGCCGTTCGCCACCACCACGAGCGGTGGGACGGCAACGGCTACCCGCACGGTCTGGCGGGCGAGGAGATCCCGATCGAGGCCCGCATCGTCGCGGCCGCCGACGTCTACTCGGCGATGACATCCGATCGCTCGTACCGGCGGGCGAGGGAACGCAGCGAGGCGCTCCGCGAGATGGAGCAGCTGGCCGGGAGCCAGCTCGACCCGGTCGTCGTGCCGGCGCTGATCCGGGTGCTGACGGAGGACCGGATCCGGCTCGACGCGCGGTTCGGCCGTGGTGATCCCGGGGTTGAGCGACGCATCGACCAGCGGCGCGGCGAGGCCGCGTAGGGCGCAGCGCTACGGCGGCGCGCAGGTGGCGGCCTGGTCGTCCGGGTCGGTCACGCAGACGGCCACCGCGTGCGCCAGCGTTCCTTCGCGCTCGGCCCCGCCGACCACGTACCGGATGCGCAGGCCCCGCAGCACGTAGCGCCCGGGCCGGTCTGCGACGAGGCCGATCAGCACCTCCGCGAGGGGCCGCTCGTCAGACGCGACGACCGGCGCGAGCTCCGTCCCCGCCACCGCGGTACCGCGGTGCAGCGGCGGGTAGCCGGAGCCCGAGACCGACGGGTTCGGATCGCCGCCGGCGTCGCCGTCCGGTCCCAGGACGCGCACCTGCACGCCGACGACCTTCAGGCCGGCAGCGAGCGACACCGGCTCGATGGTCGACAGCGTCAGCGGAGCGGCTCCGCGGTTGATCAGCATCACGCCCGCCCAGGTGGCAGGGAAGCCCGTCGCAACGCCGATCCCCTCGGACGTGACGGCGCCGGACGCGAGCGGAGCGGGCGGCGTCCCACCGCCGCCACAGGCGACCAGCAGCACCGCCATGATCGGCAGAAGCCGCAGCATGGTCCCGGCGGATCGTATCGCTGCCAGAATCACGGCCGATGCGGACGCCGTCCAACCTGCGCGCCCACCTCGCGCTGGGGCTGATGGTGGCGCTGTGGTCGGGCGCCTTCGTCGGTATCAAGGCGGCCCTCGACACCGGCATCGGTACCTCCGACCTCGTGATCATCCGGTTCGGAATCGCAGCACCGGCGTTCGCGATCGTGGCGCTCGCACGGAGGCCGCTCGGGATCACGCGGGCCGCTCTTCCACGGATCGTTGCCGGCGGCGCTCTGGGCGTGGCGGCCTACCAGCTGACCCTCAACGAGGGCGCGCTGCGCGCAACGGCCGGCGTGACCAGCCTGATCATCGCGTCGTGCCCGGCGCTGACGCTGCTGATCGCGCGCATGACCGGCCTCGAGCGGCTCACGCCGACCCGGCTGGGCGGCATCGCGCTGGCGTTCGCCGGCATCGCGGTGGTCGCGATCTGGGCGCCCGGCCAGCGGCTCGAGCTCGACCACCTCGCCGGGCCGCTGTGGGTGCTCGCGGCGTCGCTGTCCTGGGCCGTCTACACGATCGTCATGAAGCCGGCCCTGGCGACGGGCGACAGCCTCGGCATCACCGCGACGTCGACGCTGGCCGGCGCCGCCTGCACGCTGCCGTTCGTGCGGTCGTCCACCGTCGACACGATCGTCAACCTGACGCTGCACCAGCTGCTCATCCTGCTGTGGCTCGCGCTGGCCGTGACCGTGATCGGCTACCTGGCCTGGAACGAGGGCGTCCGCGGTCTCGACCCGTCCCGCGCATCGGTGTACCTGTACCCGATCACGCCGCTCTCGCTGCTCGCCGCGGTGGTGCTGCTGGACGAGCCGTGGAGCCCCGCGCTCGGCATCTCGGGCGTGCTGGTGCTGGGCGGCGTGGCGCTCGCGCAGCGCGGCGCCGGCTAGTCGAACAGCAGCGTGTCGAGGCCGCGGACGAGACCCTCGATGGTCTGGATGCGCTCCGCCGCCAGCAGGGAGCCGTGCACGAAGATGGTGCCGTCGGTATCCGCGTCGTGCCGCATGATCAGCCGCTCACCCGGCAGGCCGAAGTGCACCTCGACCGCCGACCCGTAGCCCGGCAGGCGGATCGAGTGCACGCGGGCGCCGCCGAACTCGGCGCCCCGCGCCGCGAGCGGGCCGATCAGCTCGTCGTCGGAGAGCTCGACGTCGGGATGCCTGACCCGGCCGAGCAGCTCGGCCAGCTCGCGGGCCGTGCCGCTCGGCACGTCAGGCTTCGAGGCCTTGTTGTACTCCACCACCTCCCAGTTCGGGACGTGGACGGCGGCGATCTTCGCCAGGTGCTGGAGCAGCGCCGCCGTGATCGCGAAGTTGCCGGTGACGGCTCCCACGCCGGCCGCGCGCGCCGCCTCGTCGATCTGCTCGAAATCGGCGTCGGACAGGCCCGTCGT
>JBBQFB010000323.1:0-3162 GCA_038321545.1 Gaiellales bacterium | reverse complement strand
CGGCAACTTCGCGGCGTCGGCGTCGCGGTTCTCGATCGCGGCCTACGCCAAGGTGATCGCCTCGAAGGGGTTCGACGACGTGCCGCCGCTGAACGTGCCCAACGTCTCGGAGGCGACCGCCGTCGCCCTGCTTGCGATCGGCACGGTCCTGCTGCTGGCGGCGTCCACGCGGGCGCTCAAGCGCGCTGATCTCTGAGGTCCGTGTGGGACACTTCGACGCCGTGAGGGCCCGGGTCCGCTCGCACCAACTGACGCTTCTGGTGGCGCTCGCGGCGGCGGCCCAGTTCGTCTACCTGTTCGCCGTCCACCCGTCGCGCCCCGGCGTCCGCACGCCGCTCGGCTGGTGGGGCTTCATCGACCAGAAGTTCTACCGGTCGATGGCGGAGGACTTCGCGAACGGGACGCTGACGGGCCGGCACTTCCTGTACGGGCCGGGCTATCCGGTGCTCGGGGCGCCGTTCGCGTGGCTCGGGCTGAGCGACCCGTTCGTGGTGCCGGACATCCTCTCGTACGCGTTCATCGTGAGCGGCACGGCCGTGGTCGCCGAGCGGTTGACGGGCTCGCGGATCGGCGCGCTGCTCGCCGCCGGCCTGCTGATGCTCGCCTCGCCGCTGGCGGCCGTGAACGTGATCCACTGGAACTCGAGCGTCTCGGCTGCCGCCGCCGTCGCGGTGCTGCTGCTGGCCACGCAACCGTCGCCGCCCCGCCGGGCCGCACCCATGCTCGGCCTCCTCGTCGGATGGACGTTCTCGACGCGGTACCTCGACGCCGTCTTCCTCGCGCTGCTGGCGCTGCCGGCGCTGCTTGCGCTGCGGCCCTGGCTGCGATCGTGGCTCGCGGCGGCCGCGGGCTGTGCCGTGCCGGTCGGGCTCACGCTCTGGGCGCAGTACCGCGTGTTCGGCTCGGCGTTCACGACGCCGTACTCGTTCCACATCGGGGCCAACGGCAGGACCGAGCAGTCGCTGTCGGCGTTCCGTCTCGGATCGGTCCCGCGGCAGGTGTTCGAGATGTTCGTCTCGCCCCAGTTCACCGGTCCGCATCACGGCGGCACGCCGTACCTGTGGTCGATGCTGTGGATGCTGGCCGTGCCGGTCGGGATCGTGATCGCCGCGCGCGTCTGGCGGGCCATCTCGTGGGCCTACGCCGCGTCGGCGATCCTCGGTCTGATCTTCTACAACGCCTTCGTGGCCGGCGGCGGCACGGCGCTCCAGTTCGGCAACGTGCGGTACGTCGAGCTCTGGTTGCCGGGCGCCGCGGCCCTTGCCGCTGCGGCGTTCGTCGCGCTCGGCGACCGGCTTCAGGCGGGCTCTGCCCGGCCCGTCTCCGGCTGAGCGATGTCCGACCGGCGCAGGCCGAGCCGCGCCATCGCGGCCAGGCCGAGCGGCAGGTACGGCAGCAGGTTGACCGCGTGCAGCACGACGGCGTACGACAGCGCGGTCGTCGGGTCGACCCCGTAGGCGCTCAGCGCGCTCACGGCGGCGGCCTCGAACACGCCCAGGCCGCCGCTGGTCGACGGCACCACCATCGCGAAGTTGGTCGCCACCAGCGCGAGCACGGCCGCGTGCCACGGCACCTCGATCGCGAGCGCCCGCAGGCAGCAGTAGTTGGTCGCCGCGAGCCCGATCCACGAAACGACTGACCACCCGGCCACCTTGGCCGCCGCCCCGCGGTCGCGGAGGCCGACGAGACCCGCCCGGACCGCCAGCTGCGTCCCGCCGGCGCGCAGCCCGCCGACGCGCGGAGCCCGCTCGAGCAGGCGCAGCGCGAGCGCGCGCAGCCGCTGTGACCGCAGGATCGCCAGCGCGACGGCGGCGGTCGCGACCATCACGACCACCGACGCGGCCGCGAGCCTCCCGACCACGTCCGAGCGCGGGACGACCGGCGCGATGCACAGCAGCAGCAGGGCCAGGGACGCGACGTCGTACATCCGCTCGACCACGGTGGCGGTGAGCGACTGCGTGCGCGCGATGCCGGTCGTGCGGTAGACGGCGACCATGCGAGCCACCTCGCCCAGCCGGGCCGGCAGCACGGCGTTGAAGAACAGCCCGACGGCGACCGTCCACCAGGCGACCGACGGCGTCAGCAGGAGCCGGTCGGCCGGCGGGAACACGGCGCGCCAGCGGAGCGCGCGGATCCAGACGGAGACGCCGAGCAGCGCGACGGCGAGGAGGATCCACCCGGGCTGCGTGCCGGAGAGCTGGTTGCCGAGCGCGTCCAGATCCACGCCGCGCGCGGCGTAGACCGCGCAGGCGACGCTGATCGCGAGCGGGACGCCGATCCGGAGGACGCGCCGCATCAGTCGCTGAAGCGGAAGCGGACGAGCGCGAACATGGCGCTGAAGCCGTGTCGCCAGGTGATCTTCTTGCCCTCGGCGTACGTGCGCCCGTAGTACGAGATCGGCATCTCGTAGACGCGCCAGCCGGCCTTCAGGATCTTCGCCGTCAGCTCCGGCTCGATCGTGAAGTCGTCGGAGCGCAGGCGCAGCGGTGCCACGACCTCACGGCGCATGCACTTGTAGCCCGTCTCCATGTCCGACAGCGTCGTGTTGTAGAGGACGTTCGTGAGCAGCGTGAGGAACCGGTTGCCGACCAGGTGCCAGAACATGAACACGCGCTGCGGCCGGCCGCCCGAGAGCCGCGAGCCGTAGACCACGTCGGCCGCGCCGGCGCGGATCGGCGCGAGCAGCTCCGGGATGTCGGCCGGGTCGTATTCCAGGTCGGCGTCCTGCACGACGATCACGTCGCCGGTTGCCGCGGCGAACGCGGTCCGCAGCGCAGCGCCCTTGCCGCGGTTGCGCTCGTGCTGCAGCACGCGGACGCCCGGCAGGTCGAGGCGGGCCAGCAGCTCGCGCGAGCCGTCGGTAGAGCCTTCGTCGACGACGATCACCTCGCCCTTCAGCCCCAGGGCGCGCACGCGCTCGACCACCTGGAGGATCGTGCCGCACTCGTTGTACGTCGGGATGACGACGGAAACGGTGAGGTCGGACACGGCGGACAAGACTACAGCCTCTAAACTGGGCCGGTGCTCGGATCGGTGCTCCTGCCCGTGCTGGCATCGGTCGCGGCGATCCGTCTCGGCACGGTGGCCACGCTCCCGCTGCGGCCAGCCGGCCTGCGCCGCCTCGAGCGGCTCGGCCTCGCGGCCATGACGGCGATCGGGATC
>JBBQFB010000322.1:0-3210 GCA_038321545.1 Gaiellales bacterium | reverse complement strand
GCTCGACGGCCCCCCCCCGACGCCCGCGCCGGCGGGGCCGCCTCCGTGCGCGCATCCGGGCCGTTGGGCCATTACGGGGCCCGGGCCCGAGATTGGCCACGCAGAGCTGCTATGGCCGTGCGAGTCGGCCACGGAGTGCTGCGGACGGACGCGCCGGCTAGCAGGCCGGGGCGACTGCGGGACGAATCGGGTGGTTCGCGCGGATCACGTCGAACGGGTCGACGCGGGCCTTGACCTTGCGGAGACGGGCGAGCGTGGCCCCGTCGAAGAACTTCGCCGGATCAGTCGTCTCCTCCGTGAAGCTGAGGTACTTGCGGCCCGTGTCGACCGGCTCCAGCACCTCCTCCACCATCGCGAGGCGCGCCTTCACGGCCTCGCGGCCGCCGGGGCCGAAGACCATGCCGACGCCGAACGTCATGTACTCGCCGGGGACGCATGCGGAGGAGCCGTTGCCCTTGACGGCGCGCGACAGCTGTCCGCCGTTGTGACGGATCTCGGCCGACACGAGCGGCGAGCCCGAACCGGGGCCGACCGCCGCGACGAAGTCGTCGATCACCGATGGCGTCAGCTCGGACAGCAGCATCCCGGCACCGCTGGCGTACGGGATCGGCGCCGGCGGATCCATGTGCAGCTCCGAGATGCCGACCGGCGGCAGCATCGCGAACGTGTCGATCGCCGGTCCCAGTTCGCGCAGCGGACGTAGCAAATCGGCCCCGTACGCCTCGTCACCCATCACGACCGCCTCGACGATCACGAAGTTCTGCCCGCGCAGGAACGGCGGCAGCTCCTCGATCGGCGGCAGCTGGAGGATACGGCCGATCGACGTGACCTCATCAGGCGCGGACTGCGTCCACTCGTGCCAGGCCTTCAGGACCTCGGCCGAGCGCTCCCACGGGAAGACAGCGCGCCGGCGTAGACCTCGGTGAGCGGGTACAGCTGGATCTCGATCGCCGTCACGATGCCGAAGCTGCCGCCGCCGCCGCGCAGGGCCCAGAACAGCTCCGCGTCGTGGTCGGCGTCGACGCGCCGGAACCGGCCGTCGGCCGTGACCAGCTCGATCGCGACGACGCTGTTCGCCGCCATGCCGAGCTTGCGGCCGTACCAGCCGATGCCGCCGCCGAGGGCATAGCCGACGACGCTCACGTCCAGCGTCGAGCCGTGCAGCGCGGCGAGGCCCTGATCGGACGCCGGCGCAACGACATCCGCCCACTTCGTGCCGGACAGCACCCGCGCCACGCGGCGCTCGGCGTCGATCTCGACGCCGCGCATGGCGTCCGTCTTGATCATGATCACGTCGCCCAGCGAGCCGAGCGGCTCGGCGTTGTGCCCGGTGCGCTGCGGCGCGACCTCGATGCCGCGCTCCGCGGCGTACGACACGAGCACCTGGACGTCGGCCGAGTCGACCGGGAACGCGATCAGGAGCGGCGCCTGCACCAGCGTCAGGTTGTACGCCTGACGGGCGGCGTCCCAGCGGGCGTCGTCCGGCTCGATCAGAGCACCGCGAAACTGGTTGCGCAGGTCGTTTGCGTCGATCGTGCTGGAGAACGAGGCCATCGGAGGGCTCCTTGCGGGCGGAGAGGGGCGGAGTGCGGCGACCGGTTGTCCGATCGCGCTTCTCAAGCTTCGCGGCAGGCCCAGGTGCCCCGGCTACGGAGAACTGGCGTCCCGACGTACGGAGAACCACACCGGCCCGATGCGTGTTCTCCAGGACGCAAGCAGGGCGCCCGGTTGGACGCCCTGCTGCGGGGAGGGAGGTGATCAGGGAGGTTCAGGCGAGCCTGAGGAGCGGGCTGCGATTGCGTCGCGGGAAGCGCCGGCGGCCGCCGAAGGCGGTGCGCGTCGTGGCGTTTCGCAGGGCGTCCTGGATGCGCTCACGGTGGAGGAGGAGCGCTGCCTGATTCTGGGTCGTGGTGGTCATGATGTGCTCCTTGGATGATGGCGGCCGGCGGGCCGACTGCACAGGAGGAGCATCGCTCGCGGCGGGGCCGGTCCGTGTACGGAGTGCCGGTGTCTCGCGGGTGGGCAGCCGACAGGCCGCCCGAACCCCGCAGGTTCGGTTACCCGAACCACGCCGCAGGGGTCGGCAGCCGTGCCCCGGGCTGCTAACGTCGCGCCCATGGCCGACCTGAAGGTGGCGATCGCCGATGACTCCGCGCTCATGCGCGAGGGCGTTGCGCGCGTGCTCGGCGACGCCGGGTTCAAGGTCGTCGCGCAGGTCGCGAACGCCGTCGAGCTGATGGCCGCGATCACCTCGCACAGCCCGGATGTCGTCGTGGTCGACATCCGGATGCCGCCCACGCACACCGACGAGGGCGTCCGCGCCGCGCTGCGGATCCGGCAGGCGCATCCGGGTGTCGGCGTGATCGTGCTGTCGCAGTACGCCGAGCCCGCGTACGCGATGGAGCTGCTCGCGGACGGAACCGACGGCGTCGGCTACCTGTTGAAGGACCGCATCGCCGAGATCGACGACTTCTCGTCGGCCGTCCGTCGCGTCGCGCAGGGCGGTTCGGCGCTCGACTCGTCGATCGTGTCGCTGCTCATCGCCCGCAAGCGCAAGGCGGCGCCGCTCGAGGTGCTGTCCGCGCGCGAGCGGGAGGTGCTGTCGCTGATGGCCGAGGGCCGCTCGAACGGTGCCATCGCCGAGCGTCTCGTGGTCACGCCGCGAGCCATCGAGAAGCACATCACGAACATCTTCGAGAAGCTCGACCTCGGCTCGGCGGTCGAGGACCACCGCCGCGTGCTCGCCGTCCTCACCTTCCTCCGCGCGTCCGACTGAGCGGCCGTGACCGGCTCCCTCGAGACTCCGCTCTGCGAGCTGCTCGGGATCCGCTACGCGCTCCTGCTCGCCGCGATGACGGGCGGTCCGAGCACGCCCGAGCTGGCCGGCGCCGTCTCACGCGCGGGCGGGCTGGGCGTGCTCGGCGTCACCGGCCTGACGGTCGACGCAACGGCTGCGGCGACGCGCGCCGCGGTCGAGCTCGCGGGCGGCGCGCCGATCGGCGTCAACGTGCAGCTGACGACGCGCACCGCGGCGACGGGCGACCCCGAACGGATCGCGGCGGTGCTCGCGCCGTTTCGCGCCGAGCTCGGCCTGCCGCCCGAACCCGCCGCACCGGCGCCGGCCGGCGCGCCGCTCGAGCTGGCTGAGGCCGCGATCGCCGCGGGCGCGAGGGTGCTGACGACGTTCGAAGATCCGACGCCGGCGATCCC
>JBBQFB010000321.1:0-3258 GCA_038321545.1 Gaiellales bacterium | reverse complement strand
GTCGACGCTGATGCGGGCGTTGCTCGGCCTCGTGCGCCCCGACGCCGGGACGCTGAACATCCTCGGCCTCGACGCCGCCCGCGACAGCCGCGACATCCGGCGGCGCGTCGGCTACATGCCGGAGGGCGAGTGCCTGCCGCGTGACCCGTCGGCGCACGTGTTCGTGGTGCACCTGGCCGAGCTGCGCGGCCTGCCGAAGCGGGCCGCCGTGCTGCGAGCGTCGGAGGTGCTGTTCCAGGTCGGGCTGGAGGAGGAGCGCTCGCGGCCGATCGGCACCTTCTCGACCGGCATGCGCCAGCGTGTGAAGCTCGCCCAGGCGCTGGTGCACGGTCCCGAGCTGGTCGTGCTCGACGAACCGACCGCCGGGCTCGACCCCGCGGGCCGCGAGGAGATGCTCCAGCTCGTGCGACGGCTGTCGCTCGACCTCGGCGTGCGCGTGCTGCTGTCGTCGCACGTGCTCGAGGACGTGGCGCGCACCTGTGACGCCGTGGTCGTGCTGCGCGACGGGCACGTGGTCACGTCGGGGCTGCTGGACGAGCTCCGCGGCGCCGACGCGACGGCCATCGCCGTGCGCGTCACGGGCGACGTGGCAGGCTTCCGGGCGGCGCTCGTCACCCGCGGCCTGACGGCGGCGGAGTCGGGCGAGCGGCTGGTCGTGCAGGGAGCTGACGAGGCGGTGTTCGACGCCATCCGCGACGCCGCCGCCGAGTCGGGCGTCGGCATCCGGGAGCTGTCGCCGGCCGTGCCGACCGTCGAGGACATCCTGGTCGGTGCGATGGAGGAGGCGTAGTGGCCAGTCGCGTCGAGGACCTCCGCTACACGACGTACGAGGGTGCCCGCCGCGGCCGTCTCGCCTGCCTGTGGGCGTTCGCCCGGGACGGTGCGCTGCACGCGCTCGGCGCCGGCCGCGGGTGGCGCGGCAAGCTGATCCCGTTCGGCCTGATCTTCTTCGCCTTCAGCCCGGCGCTGGTCGTGCTCGGCGCCCGCGCGCTGTTCGCCTCGCGGCTGCCGCAGAACGTCGACGGGCCGCAGGCGCTCACGCAGCTCGTGCCGTACGAGGCGTACTACACGACGGTCTCGATCCTGATCCTGGCGCTGGCCGGCATCGTCACGCCCGACCTGCTGTGCCCGGACCGGCGCGACCGTCTGCTCGACCTCTACTACTCGACCGCCGTCTCGCCGCGGGAGTACCTGGCCGCGAAGTTCGGCGCGGCGCTGATGCCGTTGCTGATGACCACGCTGGCGCCGGTGCTGTTCCTGTTCGCCGGCAACGTGTTGTTCGCCGTCCATCCATTCGGCTACCTGCAGGATCACTGGAAGGATCTGCCGCGCATCGCCGCCGCCGGCTTCGTGATCGCGAGCTACTTCGCGCTGGTCGGACTGGCCGTGTCGTCGCTGACGTCGCGCAAGGCGTTCGCGATGGGCGGTGCGATCGCCCTGCTGGTGGCGAGCAGCGCCACGAGCGCGCTGCTGGACGGCCTCGGCGCGTCCGCCAAGGTGCTCGTGATCGCGCTGCCGGTGATTCCGGTGATCCTCGCGCAGCGCATGTTCCCGAGCGGCCAGACCGACGTGGAGCAGGTCTCGACGGGCGTCTGGCTGGCGGCCTACGGCGTGGTCTGCGGCGTCTCGCTGATGATCCTGCTGACCCGCTACCGGCGGGCGGACGGATGACCGACGCCGTCGTCGTCGATGGCGTCTCGCGCTGGTTCCGCGACCGCGTCGCCGTGGCCGACGTCTCGTTCGCGGCCGGACCGGGCGTCACCGGTTTGCTCGGGCACAACGGCGCGGGCAAGACCACGGTGCTGCGCCTGCTGGCCGGGTTCACGTCGCCGAGCCGCGGCAGCGTGCGGATCCTGGACGCCGACCCCCGCCGTGAGCCGGAGGTGTTCCGGCGCGTCGGGCTGGTGCCGGACGGCGATGGGCTGTGGCCGTTCCTGACGGCGCACCGCGCTGTTGCGCTGCTGGCGCGGCTGCGCGACGTCTCCGACCCCGACGAGGCGGCGCACCGGGCGCTCGCGACGGTCGGCCTCGACGAGGTGTCCGACCGCCGTCTGGGAGGCTTCTCCAAGGGCATGCGGCAGGGCGTCAAGCTCGCGCAGGCGCTCGTCCACGATCCCGACGTGCTGTTGCTGGACGAGCCGCTGAACGGCCTCGATCCGGCCCGGCGGAGGGCATTCGTCGACCTCGTCCAGCGCCTCGGCGACTCCGGCAAGACGGTGATCGTGTCGTCGCACGTGCTCCACGAGGTCGAGCGGATGGCGCCGCGCGTCGTGGTGCTGGTGAACGGCCGCCTGGTCGCCGAGGGCGAGACGGCGAGCATCCGCGCGCTGATCGCCGACCGGCCCCGCAGCGTCCGGATCGAGGCCGGGGCGGGCACGCGCGAGCTCGCGCAGGCCCTGGTCGGCGCCGGCCTCGCCGACGCGGTGCGGCTGGTCGACGGCGCGGCGCTGTTCGAGACACCCGATCCGGATGCGCTGGCCCGGCAGCTGCCGGTGATTGCCCGCGACCGGTCGATCACCGTCTCACGCGTCGAGCCGATCGGCGACGACCTCGAGAGCGTCTACGCGTACCTGCACGCCCGGGCCAGGGGCGCCGCCCGTTGATGCCGCTCGCGGGGTTGTTCGCGCGGTCGCTCGCGGGCCGGCGCCGGATCCTGGCGCTGCTGGCGCTGGCACTGTTGCCGGGGATCATCGCCGTGCTCGTGACGACGCTCGACGTCGTCGACGATCCGGGCCGGCTGACCGCGCGGCTGATCGAGCGGCTGCTGATCCCGGTCATCCTCGCGCTCGTCACGGTGGTGCTCGGCGCGAGCGCGATCGGCGACGGGCGTGACGACGGGACGATCCTGTACGTGGTCGCGACGCCGCTGCCGCGCTGGCGGATCGTCGTCTCGGCGTGGATGGCCACCAGCGCGCTCGCCGTCTGCCTGCTCGTCCCGTCGGCGCTCGCGATCACGGTGGTGCCGGGCGCGGTCGGCCTGCGCGGCGTGCTGACCACGCTGCTCGCGCTCGTGCTGGCGGCCGCGGCGTACGCCGCGCTGGCGCTGCTTTTGTCGCTGTCGATCCGTCACGGCATCCTCGCCGGCATCCTCTACGTGTTGCTGTGGGAGGGCTCGATCGGCAACTTCGCGGCGTCGGCGTCGCGGTTCTCGATCGCGGCCTACGCCAAGGTGATCGCCTCGAAGGGGTTCGACGACGTGCCGCCGCTGAACGTGCCCAACGTCTCGGAGGCGACCGCCGTCGCCCTGCTTGCGATCGG
>JBBQFB010000320.1:0-3270 GCA_038321545.1 Gaiellales bacterium | reverse complement strand
GAGATGCACGACGTGCTCGCGCACCGCATCTCGCTGCTGAGCCTGCATGCGGGCGCCCTGGAGTTTCGCCCGGACGCACCGCCGGAGGAGATCGGGCGCGCCGCCGCAGTGATCCGCGCCAGCGCGCACCAGGCGCTGGAGGACCTGCGCGATGTGATTGGACTCCTGCGCGACGACGGGGACGGCGACGGGCCGCAGCCGCCGCAGCCGACCCTCGCCGCACTGCCCGGTCTGCTCGAGGAGTCGCGCGCCGCCGGCATGCGCGTGAACGCCGACGTGCGCATTCCCGACCTCGGCGCGGTGCCGGACGCGATTGGGCGCCACGCGCTCCGGATCGTCCAGGAGGCGCTCACCAACGCGCGCAAGCACGCGACCGAGGCCACGGTCGAGCTCCTGATCGAGGGCGAGCCGGGCGACGGACTGGTGATCGAGGTGCGCAACCCGGTGCTGGCCCTGGCGGCCGGCGCCTCGCAGATCCCGGGCACCGGCACCGGCCTGGTCGGCCTCGCCGAGCGGGCCACGCTGTCCGGCGGCCGGCTCGCGCACGGGCTCGACTCGGCCGGCGATTTCCGGTTGCAGGCCTGGCTGCCGTGGCCGGCGTGAGCGAGCGGATCCGCGTCCTGATGGTCGACGACGACGCGCTCGTACGCGCCGGCCTGTCGATGCTGCTCGCGGGTGCCGACGACATCGAGGTGGTCGGCGAGGCCGCCGATGGCAGCGAGGTCGCGCGGGCCGTCGCCGACCACCGGCCCGACGTGGTGCTGATGGACATCCGGATGCCGCGGATGGACGGGCTGGCCGCCACCGAGCTGCTGCGCGCGCAGGACAACCCGCCCGAGGTGATCGTCCTGACGACGTTCGAGGCCGACGACTACGTGCTGCGCGCGCTGCGTGCCGGCGCCGGCGGGTTCCTGCTGAAGGACACGCCGCCGGCCGAGATCGTCCGCGCCATCCGCACCGTCGCGGCCGGCGAGCCGATGCTCTCGCCCACGATCACCCGGCGCCTGATCGGCCACGTGACCGACAACGAGGGCGGCGAGGCGCGGCGACACGCCCGCGCACAGCTCGATCTCCTCACCGAGCGCGAGCGCGAGGTCGCCCTCGCGATCGCGCTCGGCAAGCCGAACGCCGAGATCGGCCGCGAGCTCTTCATGAGCGTCGCGACCGTCAAGGCGCACGTGTCACACGTGCTCGAGAAGCTCGAGCTGAACAACCGCGTCCAGATCGCCCTGCTCGCGCACGACGCCGGCGAGGTGTAGCCCTCGGGGGTCGTCGCCGTGACGTGCTCCGGCGCCGGTAGGCTCCGTGCGGGTCGACGACGAGAGGTCACCGCATGGATGAAGCACCCGAGCTGACGTTCAACGAGCGGAACATCGCAGACTTCCGGGCCACCGGCGGCAAGATCCCGGCATTCGGCGACGCGCCGGTGCTGCTACTCGGGACGATCGGCGCCAAGTCGGGAAAGCACCGCACCCACCCGCTGATGTACCTCGCGGATCCCGACGAGCCGAGCCGGGTCTACATCTTCGCGTCGGCGGCCGGCGCCGACACGGACCCGGCCTGGTTCCACAACCTGGTCGCCCATCCCGGCGAGGTGCAGGTCGAGATCGGCACCGAGACGCTGGCGGCCGATGCCGCTGTCGTCCCGGAGCCGGCGCGCAGTGAGATCTACGCGCTGCAGGCCAGCCGCGTGTCGTCGTTCGGCGACTACGAGAAGCTGACGGCACGGCGGATTCCGGTCGTGGAGCTGCGCCTGCACCGGTAGTCGGCGGAGGGGGTCTGGCGGCCGGAATATTTACTTGCGGTAGCACGTATTCACTGATACACTTGCGCTAGCAAGTTAATTCGGAGGCGCGAGTCGCGCCCCAACCCGAGGAGCAATCAGTGTCCACCACCGTTCCCACCACGCTCGTCCCGGCCGGCACCTGGGTCATCGACCCGGCCCACTCCCGCGTCGGCTTCGCCGTCAAGCACCTCGGCATCGCCACCGTGCGCGGCACCTTCCAGAAGTTCTCCGGCACGCTGACGGTCGGCGACGACCTGGCCGGCGCAACCGTCGCGGCCACCATCGACGCCGCCTCGGTCAACACCGCCGAGGACCAGCGCGACGCCCACCTGCGCTCCCCCGACTTCTTCGACGCCGAGCAGTTCCCGGAGCTCACGTTCGCCTCGACCGCGCTCACGCCGGTCGACGACGAGACGTTCACCATCGCCGGCCAGCTCACGATGCACGGCATCACCCGGCCGGTCGAGCTGAAGGCCGTCGTCCAGGGCCTCGAGACCGATCCCTGGGGCAACGAGCGCGTCGGCCTCGAGCTGACCGCCAAGCTCAGCCGCGGCGAGTTCGACATGAAGTTCAACCAGGCGCTCGGCAGCGGCAACGTGCTCGTGTCCGACCAGGTCAAGCTCAGCCTCGACGTGTCCGCCATCAAGCAGGCTGCCTGATCCCACCGCTTCCGATCGGGCGGTGCGGGCAAGCCGCTCGTACCGCCCGATGTTGTCTCGGCTCCAGGAACTCCCATGACCAACTCACAGAGCATCTCCACTGCGACGCCCGGCGCCATCGCGGGCGTCGACCGCATCGGCTACCGCGCGGTGCACCTCGACGTGATCTCCCTCGAGCGCTCGCTGCCGTTCTGGCGTGACCTGATCGGCCTCCAGGAGCTCGCCTCACCCGCGGGCGAGGCCCGCCTCGGCGTCGACGGTCGTGCGCTGATCGTGCTCCACCCCGGTGCCACTCGACCGGTTGGCCGTGGCCATGCCGGGCTGTACCACGTCGCGATCCACGTGCCGAACGAGGGCGAGTTCGCGCGTATCCTGGCGCGGCTGATGCAGGCCCGCGTGCCGCAGTCACCGACCGACCACATCTTCTCGAAGGCGACGTACCTGAACGACCCCGACGGGATCCTGCTCGAGCTGACGCTCGAGACGATGGAGCGCTACGGCTCGATCGAGATCGGCCCGAACAGCATCGTGCTGCGCGACAGCGAGGGGCGTGCGAGGGGCGGCAGCGAGCCGCTCGACGTCGACGGCGCTCTCGCGCCGCTGGGCGATCGCGAGATCGCGGGCTCGCTTCCATCGGGCACCTTCGTCGGTCACGTGCACCTGCACGTGCCCGATCTCGAGCTCGCGAACGCGTTCTACGCCGACGTCGTCGGCTTCGAGCCGCACGCCGTGATGTCCGCGGTCGGGATGGCCGATCTGGGAGCCGGCGGGCCGTTCCCGCACCGGATCGCGCTGAACGACTGGCACGGCCCGGCGGCCCGCCAG
>JBBQFB010000319.1:0-3312 GCA_038321545.1 Gaiellales bacterium | reverse complement strand
GGCTCGACGCCTGAAGTCGCGCGAAGCGCGCCGCCGGCGAGCGGAGGTGCCGACATGGTGCGTGCGCGCCGCGTGCCGAAAGGCGCTCGCTCCGTGCCATCTCCCAGACAACACCGCGCAGGTCGCGCGACCTGCGCGCCTCCCGGCACAAAGCGTTCTGGGGTCTGACCCCCGTGGCCGGGCGTTTCGGGGTCAGACCCCATGCTCTTGGCGGCCCCCATGCTCTTGGCGGCCTCGAATGGGCGGCGGAGACCTTGCCGACGCGCGGGTACCTAGCCGACGGTCTGACGGATCAGCTGCTTCGCGGTGTCCAGTGTCAGCACGCCGGGCGGAGCGGCGGCCAGGTAGGCGCGCGTCCCGACCCGCCACCCGACGAACGTCCCGGCGGCCGACTCGGCGTACGTGATGGTCGTCACCGCATCGATGCTCGGATGCGCGATCCGCGTACAGGTCGAGCAGTCATGCTCGTACGCGAGGTTGACCGAGGTCGCGAACCCGCGCTTCACCGCCTTCACGGATGGCGCCTCGACGATCACGCGCACGCCGGACTCGAGCCGCAGATCGGCCGCGGCGCGCACGCCACCCTCCTCGTAGACGGCGGCGGTCACGATCGGCAACGCTCCGGCAGCGGCGATCGGCCCGCCGTCCGCGAGCAGCGTCGCCGGCACCTTGGCGATCTCGATTGGCGTGGACGCTGGCAACCCGGCATGGATTCCGAGCTCGGCGCCAGGCAGCGCCGCGATGTCCGGCAGGGCGACGCCGCCAGAATCGACGACGCCCTGCCGGCCCGGCTGGGCGCCGGCGTCGACCTTCACGAGCGATCGGGTTCGCATCCGGCCGTCGTTGAGCACCACCGTGAAGCTGACCACCGGCACGTGGAGGCTGCCGAGCGCGAAGTTGTTGCGGATCATCATTGCGGCGCTCGTACCGTCATCGCCGGTCAGCGTCACGGATCGGACGTCATCGGCGACGAGGAAGGTCTTGCCGCCGCCAGAGATGTCGAGATGGTCGGTGAGGTGCGAACGCGTCTCGCAGCCGGCGCCACCACCCTTCCCGGTGGCGACCACGAGCGACACGTGGCAGACCATCTCGGAGCCCTTGACGGCGACGAGGTACTGGTCGAGCCCATCGAAGCGTTCGGGCCGCCACACGACGATCCGATCGGACGGAGCGGTCGGGTTGCCGACCGGCAGGTTCTTGGCGATCCTGACGAACCTGGCGAGGAGCGTCGGATCCGTGACGACCCGGTCCGGGGTGAATGACGAGTAACCGGGCAGCCAGCCCCGAGCCGGAGGTGTCGGCAGCGCGTCCGTCCTGACCAGGACCTGCGCCACCGGGGACACCCCACGAGGGTCTCGAACAGTCATGCGATCGCCCGCGATCGCGACGGTCGCGCCATCCACGAAGATCTCCTTGTACGGGACGTTGTGGCAGCCGACGAGGTGCGAGAAGTAGTCCGTCGTGTGGAAGACGTCCTCGTCCAGCCGCCATTTCGCGCCGATGCCGTTGCATCCGTCGGACCCGGCCCACGTCCCGTCGGCGAAGAACGACACCAGCGGCGTTTCCGGCCGAAGACTCCCGTCGTTCTCGACGCCCTCGAGCATCCAGTTCCCGACCATCTGCTCCGCGAGCGCCGGAGCCACGACGGCGGTCGTCGTCGGCGTCGCGAGCCGGTCAGTGCTGGTGCCCACCTGCCGCCCGACGACGATCAGGACGGCGATGGCGATCGGCACGAGCAGCGCGATCCCGATCAGCAGCGTGCTTGGCCGTCGCCGGCGCGGCGGCCGCGCAAGCGAGCCCATCACGCGCGCCTCCGCGGCCGCCGTCGCCGTCTCCGACGGCATCCCGACGCCGCTCGCCAGATCTCGCAACCGATCCTCGAGGTCGTAGCTCACGATCCATCTCCTTCGTGCAGCATCGAGCGGAGATCTGCGAGCGCGCGCGACAGTCGCGACGCCGCCGTCCCCGGCGCGATCTCCAGGTAGTCGGCCGTCTCCCCGAGGCTGTAGCCGAGCCAGTAGTGGAGCGCGACCACGGCACGGCGCTCCGGCGTCAGCGCCGACACGGCCGCCCGCAGACGCTCGGACTGCTCGCCGTCGTCGGCCGGCTCCGCGCGACCGTGCAGGACCGCGACCCGGCGGCGGCGGCGCGCCTCCTGCTCGACCGTTGTCAACGCGCGCCGCGCGACGATGCGCGCGAGCCACGGAAAGAACGGCCGCCCGGCGTCGTACCGCGCGAGCGAGCGGAACGCTCGATCCCACCCGTCCTGGGCGGCCTCGTCCGCGAGCGCGGCGTTCTGCGTGATCGCCGACGCGATGCGCCACGACGCCGTCCAGTGGCGGCGGAACAGCTCACCGGCGGCGGCCTCGTCTCCGCTCCGGGCCGCCTGCACCAGCAGCGCGTCCGCTTTGGTGTCATCGGTCACGACACCTATACCCTGGCAGAGTGCCGGCTACATCCCGCGCCGTTCCACCCGACGGGAACCGGCTCGAGCGGGCACCTTCGACGTCGTGGCCGTAGCCGCGCTCGCCGTGCCGACGCTCGCTCGACTGCCAGGCCGCGACAGCGACAGCGTGAACGGTCTCTACCTCGACCCGGTGACGCACCATCCGATCACGTACTTCCGCCGCAGCCCGACCGAGGCTCCAGCGCCGATCCCGTCCGAGACCCAACGATTCACGACCTACGAGATCCTCCCGGTGACAGCGGAGAATCTCAAGCTGTTCGATCTCCACGCGCAGCATCCCGACGCACGGCAGGCGGACAGGCCGACCACGGATTGCCCGGCCGGCTGATCACCCCGCCGGCAGGAGCGTCGCCACGAACGTCTCGCCCACCCAGGCGCCGAACCGCTCCGGCGACCAGCCGCGCCGGAGGACGAACAGGTCATACAGCTCCGGGGAGGTGAACGACCAGAAGACGTCCGCCGCATCTTCGGCCGTCACGCCCGGACGCAGCGCACCCTCGGCGGCGAGCTGTTCCGCGTCGCGGCGCATCCCGGCGAGGCGCTCGTCGTTGATGCGCTGCCAGACCGCCGCCGCCTCCGGATCCGTCTCCGCCGCCGCACGCAGCACCAGCATCACCGGGGCGACGCGTGGTGCGACCTCGCCGACGAAGCCTCCGAAGGCCCGCAGGCGGCGGCGCGGATCGTGCTCGTCGCGCTTCACGACCGCGGCCCGCTCACCGGTGCTGACGGGCCCCGCCCCGGCGAGCGCCCGGTCGAACACCGCGCGGGCGAGGCCAGACTTGTTGCCGAACGCCTTGTAGACCGTCTCGACGGAGACTCCCACGGCCTCCGCGATCGCACCGACG
>JBBQFB010000318.1:0-3419 GCA_038321545.1 Gaiellales bacterium | reverse complement strand
TGCTCTCGAAGTGCTACGGCGGCGACATCTCGCGCAAGCGGAAGCTGATCGAGAAGCAGAAGAAGGGCAAGAAGCGGATGAAGCAGCTCGGCATCGTCGAGGTGCCGCAGGAAGCCTTCCTCGCCGTCTTGTCGCTGGACGAGCCGAAGTAGCTATGCTCCCGCGCCGTGGATGTCGCGGCGCCTCTGCGGCCGGTCGAAGCGCGCGGTCGACGGAAGGTTGCACACCCGGAACGGCTGATCGCCTACTCGTTCGCGGTGGTGATCGCGGTCGGCACCGGGCTGCTGATGCTGCCGTTCGCGACGTCAGCCGGCGATGACGCGCCCTTCATCACGGCGCTCTTCACGAGCACCTCGTCGCTCTGCGTGACGGGCCTCGCGGTCGTCGACACGGGAACGTACTGGTCGCCGTTCGGCCAGGTCGTCATGCTGCTCCTGATCCAGGTCGGCGGGCTCGGCATCATGACGCTCGCCTCGATCGGCCTCGTCCTCCTCGGCCGGCGGATCGGCCTGCGGCGCAAGGTGCTGGGAGCCGCCGACAAGGGACAGTCGGGCCTCGCGTTCGTGAAGCGCCTGGCGCTGCTGGTCGGGATCCTGACGCTCAGCTTCGAGGGCGCCGGCACGATCATCTTCGCCATCCAGATGCGGGTCTCGTACGACTACTCGGCCTGGAAGTCGCTCTGGTACGGCCTGTTCCACTGCGTCTCGGCCTTCAACAACGCCGGCTTCGCCCTGCTGCCGACCAACGTCACGCCGTGGGCGCAGGACTGGCCCGTGAACCTCGTCGTGATGACGCTGATCGTGAGCGGCGGACTCGGGTTCCCCGTCTGGCTGGAGCTGTACCAGACCCGGCTGCGCGACATCCGGCACCTGTCGATCCATACCAAGCTGATGATCCTCGGCACCGCCGGTCTGCTGCTGCTCGGGACGGTCTCGGTGCTGGCGCTGGAGTGGGGCAACCCCGGCACGCTCGGCCAGTACGACGCGTTCCACAAGCTGCTGCCGAGCGTGTTCCAGTCGGTCACGCCCCGCACGGCCGGATTCAACACCCTCGACTACTCCCAGATGCGCGAGGAGACGTGGCTGACGCAGATGATGCTGATGTTCATCGGGGCCGGGCCGGCGTCCACCGGTGGCGGCATCAAGGTGACGACGATGCTCGTGCTGTTCCTGTTCATCGTCGCGGAGGCGCGGGGCGTGCCGGACGCCGTCGTCTTCGGCCGTCGCATCCCCGTCGAGGCGGTCCGGGCCGCGTTCTCGATCACGTTCATCGCGATCAACGCCGTCGTGCTCGGGACGCTGGTGATGATGATCGACAGCAACGTGAGCTTCGTCCGGCTGCTGTTCGAGGCCTTCTCGGCGTTCGGCACGGTCGGCCTCTCGACCGGCATCACGTTCACGCTGCCCGACCTCTCGAAGTACGTCCTCGTCGCGCTCATGTACCTTGGGCGCGTCGGCCCCTTCACGCTGGCGGTGGCGTTCGCGCTGCGCCAGCGGCCGATCAAGTTCCGGTACGCAGCGGAGGCTCCGATCATTGGCTAGAAAACGACAGGTCCTGGTAGTCGGCCTCGGACGGTTCGGCTCCGCCGTCGCGACCACGCTCGCCGAGCTGGACTGCGAGGTGGCGTGCGTCGACACGGACGAGCGCCGCATCCAGCGCGTCGCGCCGCTGGTGACGCAGGCGATGCAGCTCGACTCGACCGATTCCTCGGCGCTGGCGCAGATCGGCGTCGCCGACTTCGACGTCGCCGTGGTTGCGATCGGCGCCGACGTCGAGGCCTCGATCCTGACGACCGCGAACCTGGCCGAGCTCGGCTGCACCGACATCGTCGCCAAGGCCCTCACCCTGCCGCACGCGCGCATCCTCGAGAAGGTCGGCGCCCACCGCGTCGTGTTCCCCGAGCACGAGATGGGCGTCCGCCTCGGCAACTCGCTGGCCGGCACCAACCTGATCGACTACATGGAGCTCGACCCGCGGTACGCGGTCGCGGAGATCCGCTGCCCGGCCGAGATCGCCGGGCGCACCCTCGCCGAGGCGAACGTGCGCGGCCGCTACGGGGTGATCGTGCTGTGCGTCAAGACCGGCGACGAGGTGGACGTCATTCCCAGCCCCGACAAGCGGATCGAGAAGAGCGACATCATCGTCGTGGCGGGGCCGACGAAGGACATCGACCGCCTGGCGCGATAACCCGGTCTACAGCCAGCGCGCGAGCTTGAAGGCCGTGATCATGCCGCCGCCGATCGCGGCCAGGACGCCCGTCAGCACCCAGAACCCGTGGATGTGGCCCTCCCACGGCACGCCCGTGTTCATGCCGAACAGGCCGGTCACGAAGGTGAGCGGCAGGAACAGCACCGTCAGCACGGTCAGGATGCGCAGGATCCGGCTCTGGCGCTGGTCGATGATCGACTCGTTGGTGCGCTCCAGGGCCTCGACGACCTCCTTGTAGTTGTCGAGCACGTCCCAGATGCGCTCCGACGCGTCGACCAGGTCGTCGTAGTAGATCTCGAGGTCGCCGGCCAAGAAGCGCGTCGTGTCGCGCTCCAGCAGCCGCAGCGCGGGGCGCTGCGGCTTCATGATCTTGCGGTACGAGATGATCTCCTGCTTCGCGTTGGAGATCTCCTGGACGACCGTCTCGCCGCCATCGAACAGCGCGTCCTCGATGTCGTCCAGCTTGCGGCCGATCGAGTCGAGGATCGGGAAGCAGTACGCGTACATGGCGTCCAGCACCTCGTAGAACACGTAGCCGGCGCCCTTGCCGAAGTGTTCGTTGCGCTCCTCGTCATCCTTCTCGTACCGGCGAAACAGCGCCGAGATCGGCTTCAGCGGGACGTTCGGCAGCGTGATCAGGTAGTCGCGGCCGATGAACGCGTTCAGCTCGGCCGCGTACAGCCGCTGCGTGCCGGCGTCGTACCACGGGAAGTGGAGCACGACGAACAGGTAGTCGTCGTAGTCGTCGACCTTCGGCCGCTGCCGGCGCGAGCGCACGTCTTCCAGGTCGAGCTCGTGGAACGGGAACTCGGTGTCGAGCCAGGCGACCTCAGCGGCGCCGGGCGACTCGATCTGGATCCACCGGAGACCCGCTTCCTCCAGCACGGCGATGCGCGGCTCCGACGGGCGTGGAGCCGTAACGGTCACTGCGCGGTGCCTGCGAGGGCGGATTCGGGGCATGGTGGTGGTGAGCTGAAGGCTGCATGTACGGGTCACGTAGAGCATACCGCCCGCGTCCGGGTGCGGTACGCTCGCACCCCGTGAAGGTACTCGTCATCGGCGCCGGCCAGGTCGGCACGGCCGTCGTTGCGGCGCTCCACGGCTCGCACGACGTCACCGTTCTCGAGCTCGATCCGGACCGGCTGTCGTCGATCTCCTACCGGTTCGACGTGTTGCCCGTGCAGGGCAGCGGCACCGCCCGCGCCGACCTG
>JBBQFB010000317.1:0-3440 GCA_038321545.1 Gaiellales bacterium | reverse complement strand
GCGCCGGCGCGATGGCCGCCTACAACCTGGGACTCTTCGCTGTCTCGCGCGATCAGATCCGGGTCAACAGCGCCCTCCCGGACGTCGCCAGCGCCCAGCAGATCCTGATCGGGGGCGCCTTCCAGTAGCGCAGCCTCCGTCAACCTCGTTCGGAGGAAGGTGCGGTAACGGTTCCCTAACCTCCTGCGGCACCGCTCCGGATGGAGACCCGGCGCGTTTTGGGCTACGGGCGTCGACGCCCGCGAAGCCGGCGCGCTACCGCGACGAGGCGGCGATGGATGGCTCTCGCCGCCTCGAACTCCCTCAACCGTACCCGCGCGGCGTTCACGCCGGCCGTCGCCGGCGCTGCGATCACTCCGAGCCGGCCGCTGCCGGCCCGGACGCCGGAGTAGAGGATCGGTTTGTCGTCCGTCAGCTCGCGCTTGTGCTGCGAGTCGCCACCCATCAGCTCGATCTCACGGACTCCGCCGTCCGAGAGCGCCGAGAACACGTGATGCATCAGCAGCCGGCCGGGCGCGAAGGTCGCGAACGCGGGATCGAACGCGATCCGGTATGCGAAGGCGCGGTCGCCCATCAGGAACACCGACCGGAAGGCGATGGCGACGCCGTCAACGCAGAGCCGGTACAGGACGAACTGCCCGCCGCCCGCGAGAGCCGGGCACATCGCTCGCTGGAACGTCCGGTCGGCAGCAGTCCTGAGGTCGGAGCGGTCGTCGGGCCGCCCGGCCCACCGGAGGTCGTGAAGGCGGAACACGTCATCGAGCGCCGGGCGCACGTCCTCCGGCGTCGAGGCGACCTCGTAGGACACCTCGCCGAGCGCGGCCAGCCGTCGTTGCCGGCGACGGATGTCCTGGCGGTCGTGCGCGTTCAGGCGATCCGCCACGACGGCGCCGAAACCGTCGTCGAGCCGGAGCAGCGGCGAGCTGTTGTGCGGCACCAGCCGGAGCTCCGCACCGCGCGCCAGACGACTCGCAGCGAGCACGTCCTTCACGATCAGCAGGTCGCACGGCACGTCACCGAGTGCAGCGAGCACGCCGGCCACGGCCGGACCCTCGGCTCCCACGACGTCCCCGTGCGACGTGCGCTGGCCGCCGAGCACGCGCGCGACGCGCAGCGGACCGCGCCGGTGGATGACCAACGGCAAGCCGGCGTCGACGCGGTGCTCGTCCCCGGAGACGATGATTGCGAGCTCCGCGCCGGGCGGGAGGACAGCGATCGAGGCAGACAGCCACCCGTACAGGAGGGACGGCGCGGGTGCCGGGCTCGCCCACACGGCGCTGTCCCACGCCGTAGCGAGCCGGCCGAATGCCTCGGCGGAGTCGATCATCCGAGCAACGATCTGGGCGATCGTACCATGCGACCCTGGGCGACTCACCACGAGCATTCGCCGCATCGGCGCCGTCCGGCCAACGCGCTCGCGTCGCGGCTCAGCAGCGATCCCGCTCGAACTGGCGACGCTCCCTCGCGCGACTAGCCGACCAGCTCCCTGAACGCCGGGTCGTCACGGATCGCATCGAAGTCCGAGTCGGCCTTCGCGTACTCGCGCCACTCGCCGGCCAGCTCGATCGCGCGCCGGAGGTGCTCGATCGCGTCCGCCGGACGCCCGGCGAGACTCTCGCAGCACGCGAGGTTGAACAGCGGCTGCGGGTACTGCAGCTCCTTCCCGTCGATCAGCTCGCGCGCGCGGTCGGCCGCCTCGGCGTACTTGCCGGCCTCGTAGAGCGGAGTGAACGGCGCCCACACCTCCCAGCCGTGCGGGTAGTAGACCTTCCCGGGACGACCGCCCATCACGATCACGGTCGTGCCGGCTTCCTCGGCGAACGCCGTCCGGTTCACGCCGAGGCCCGCCAGGACGAACGTGCCCGTGGGGGCGTCCACGTTCTCGCCGTCGAGCTCGAAGCGAGCGCGGCCGCTCAGCACGAGATACAGCTCCTCGTCCGAGTCCTGCTCCGACTCGTCATGCTCGTTGATGATCCGGTCGCCGGCGTCCTTCGCCGTCCAGGAGTTGACGCCGAACGAGCTGATGCCGAGGTGGTGACGCACCGCCCGGTACGGGCACCGGCCGTCGTTCAGCTCCTCGATGTCCTCGAGATGCGCGACCTTGAAACTCGCCATCGGGTCTCCTTCAGCTCGGTCGGGTACGCCGCTCTGCGTGGGCCGGGAGACCATACCGCTCGGCGCAGCAGGTCGTCGCCCACTGGTTTCCTCCCATCTCCTATGCCGGCGCGCGCGTCCGCAGCCCGACCACGGCCGTGACGGAGAGGAGGGCGGCCGCAGCCGCCGCCACGCCGAACGCGGGCCGGAGCCCGAACAGGTCGCCCAGCTGCCCGATCGCGACCGGGCCGAACAGGAAGGCCAGGTACGACAGCGCCGTGACGGTCGACAGCACGCCGCCGCCGTGCTCCTGGTCGATCGCCGCGGTCAGCGTCAACGCCGCCGGCCCGATGCCGCCGAACCCGATGGCGGCGATCCCGAGGCCGGCCACGGCGGTGCCGGAGACCGTCGCCGTCGCGGCCGCCGCGACGCCGATCGCGGCGACCGCGGCGCCCACCGCCATCGTGCGCTGTGCGCCGATGCGCGTGGATAGCAAGTCGGCGCCGCCGGCACCGATTGCGAGCCCGACCGTCACGATGAACGCCGCGGTGCTCGCGATCACGGCGCTCGACCCGATCTCGGTGCGCAACAGCACCGCCGAGAAGCTCGTGATCGAGCCCTCGAGGAAGAAGCCGCCGAACGCGAGCCCGATCAGCACCGGTACGCCTGCGACCTGCAGGACGGCGCGGATCGAACGATGCCGGGACGCGGCGGCGCTCATCGGCGGCAGCACGAGGAAGCGCGCCGCCGCGCCCGCGGCGACCAGCACGAGCGCGGCGGCGATCACGAAGCTGAACCGGTAGCTCAGACCGAGCGCCACGACGGCGACGCCGATTCCTCCACCCGCCACGAGTCCGACGAAGAAGATCGCCTGCACCCTGCCGATCACCGGGCTTCCACCGTCCGCCTGCACGCGACTCGCGGCCGTCAGGATCGCGATGTCGAACGCGCCCGCACCGACGCCCATGATCGCCATCGCGATCCACGGGGTCGCCATGCCCCGTCCGATCGCGAGCAAGAGCAGCCCCGTCGCCAGGATGACGGAGGCAGCGACGAGCGGTGCCCGGTGCCCGAACCGCGCGCTGAGACGCGACCCCGATAGGGCGGAAGGGATGCCGAACAGCGGCGGGATCAGCAGCAACAGGCCGAGGCGCGACTCGTCGAAGCCGTAGTCGCGCTGCAGCTCGGCGATGACCGCCTGCTGCGCGCCCCACACGGTGCCGAACGACGCGAACGCGAGGCACAGCAGGGGGACGTTCTGGGCGGGCCGCTGCTGCACCCGCGAAGCGTACGCGTGCCCGCCGCCGCTAGTGTCCCGCGTCGGAAGTTCGCGGACATCTCGGAGG
>JBBQFB010000316.1:0-3478 GCA_038321545.1 Gaiellales bacterium | reverse complement strand
GCATAGGGCTTCCAGGGTAGCCGAGCGTCCGGCCCGGATGCCTATATCAGGCCGAGGCCGCTGACCGCGTCGCGCTCGTCGGCCAGCTCGGCCATGGACGCATCGACGCGGCCGCGGGAGAACTCGTCGAGCTCGAGTCCCTGCACCACGCTGAACGTGCCGCCCGACGTCGTCACCGGCAGGCCCGCGATCAGCCCTTCCGGCGTGCCGTAGGAGCCGTCGGACGGGATACCCATCGACACCCAGTCGCCGGCCGGCGTGCCCAGCACCCAGTCGTGGACGTGGTCGATCGCGGCGTTGGCGGCCGATGCGGCTGAGGAGGCGCCGCGCGCCTCGATCACGGCCGCCCCGCGCTTCTGCACCGTCGGGATGAACTCGTCGGTCAGCCACGTGCGGTCGGTGACCACCTCGGCGGCGTTTCGGCCATCGATCTCGGCGTGGAAGATGTCGGGGTACTGCGACGCCGAGTGGTTGCCCCAGATCGTCATCTTCGTGACGCTCGTGACGGGCACGCCGGCCTTCTTCGCGAGCTGCGTCTTCGCCCGGTTGTGGTCGAGGCGCATCATCGCGGTGAACCGCTCGGCGGGCACGTCGGGCGCGTTGCGCTGCGCGATCAGGCAGTTCGTGTTCGCCGGGTTGCCGACCACCAGCACGCGCACGTCGTCGGCGGCGTGGTCGTTGATCGCGCGGCCCTGGACGGTGAAGATCGCGCCGTTGGCCTCCAGCAGGTCGCCGCGCTCCATGCCCTTCGTGCGCGGGCGCGCGCCGACCAGCAGGCAGATGTTGGCGCCGTCGAACGCGACCGCGGGGTCGTCGGTGGCGACGATGCCGGACAGCGTCGGGAAGGCGCAGTCGTCCAGCTCCATGCCGACGCCGGTGAGCGACCCGACCGCCTGCGGGATCTCGAGCATCCGCAGCTCCACGGGCTGGTCCGGACCCAGCATCGCACCGCTCGCGATGCGGAACAGGAGGGCGTATCCGATCTGACCGGCGGCGCCGGTGACGGCGACCTTGATGGGCGACTTCGTGCTCACGGACTGCCTCTCACGTCGGGAATCGTCTCGCGGGAATCTTCCGCGATCACAGGTTGTAGGCCCGCCGGTAGAGGTCGCGCAGGTGCATCACGCGATCGATGTACGCGCGGGTCTCCGGAAACGGGATCGCGACGGTCTGACCCTTCGGTGTGGCCTTGATCCACTTGTCGACGTTCGCCTGGCCCGCGTTGTACGCCGCCAGCGCGAGCCGCATCGCGTCGCCCGAGCCGCGGTACTTCGCGCGCAGGTGGCGTAGGTACCAGCACCCGTACCGCACGTTGATATCGGGGTCGGCCAGGTCGGCCTCGGTGTAGTGCGCACCGCCGGTGCGGTCCGCGATGCCCTGAGCGGTCTCCGGCAGCAGCTGCATCAGCCCCACGGCACCCGCGCGGGAGCGCGTCGCGGGGTCGAACTTCGACTCGGCGTAGATGACGGCGGCGACCATCGCCGGGTCGAGGTCGTAGTTGGACGCGTGCGTGCGGACGATGTTCTCGAAGTGCAGCGGATACCGGGCGCGGACGTACCAGTCGGGCTCCTGCGACAGCCCGTACGCGGCGGCGAGGCCGATCACGGCCATGAAGGCCGAGAACCAGAGCAGGAACCGCTTCATCGCGGCGCGACGCGGTCGAGGTAGGCGACGACTGCGCGGTCGAGCGTCGCGACGTCGCCGTCGTTGACGATCACGTCGTCGGCCAGCGCCACCTTCTCGGACTCGGGCAGCAGCCGGGCCTCGCGCGCGGCGAGCCCCTCGATGCGACCGCGGGCGACGATCCGGCCGCGCCGGATGTGCGGCGACGCGGTCACGACCAGCGTCCGATCGTACCCCTCGACCCGGTCGCCCTCGAACAGCAGCTGCACCTCCTCCACCAGCGCCCGCGGCGGCGGGTCGGCGTGCAGAGCCGTCTCCCGCCAGACGATCGCGGCGTCGTGCACGAGCGGGTGGATGTAGGCCTCGAGCCACGCTCGCAGGTCGTCGTCACCGAAGATCCAGCGCGCGACCGCCGAGCGGTCGATCGCACCGTCCCGTCCGAGCACGCCGGGGCCGAGGCGCGCGACGACGGTGTCGCGCACCCCGGCGGTCCGGTACAGGTCGTGCACGACCGCATCCGCGTCGAGCACGGCGCACCCGTGCCGCGCGAAGGCGGCCAGCGCAGTGGACTTGCCGGCACCGATGGTGCCGGTCAGCCCGATGACGGGCGGGCGGCTAGGCGTCCGCGCCGCTCTCCCCCTCGGCCTCGGCAACCGCCTCGTCGGCGGGCGCCTCCTCGACCTCGGGAGCGGCTTCCGGCTCGGCAGAGGCCTCGGGCTCGACGGCGACCTCTTCGACCTCGGGCTCGGGCTCGACCTCGACCTCGGGCTCCGCGACGTCGGCGGATGCCTCCGGCTCGTCGACCGGATCGGCCTCCAGGTGGTGATCCTCGCCGTCGTCGGCGGCGTCGGCGTCACGCGGCTCCTCGACCGGGTCGCCCGCCACGTCGGCGGCAGCCGACGATGCGTAGAACGCGAGCGCGGCCTCCTCCTCGGGGGTAACCTCGTCGGTGTACGGGGCGTCGGGCATCGGCGCGCTCGGCAGCGGCACGCCCGACTCCTCGGCGGCGATCTCGTCGGCCAGGAACGGCTTCTCCCCTGGCACGAGGGCGATCGGCGGCAGCAGCGGCTCGTGCTCCGAGACGCGCTTCATGGAGAGGGACAACCGGCGCCGGTCGGCGTCGATGTCGATGATCTTGACGATCACGTGCTGTCCGGGAGCGACCACCTCGCGCGGGTTCTCGACGTGATGCGCGGCCAGCTCCGAGATGTGCACGAGGCCCTCGACGCCCTGCAGGATCTCGACGAACGCGCCGAACGTGACCACCTTCGTGGCCCGGCCGTGGACGTTGTCGCCCTGCTGGTAGGACTCGAGCACGCGCTGCCACGGATCGGCCTGCGTCTGCTTGAGACCGAGCGAGATGCGCTGGCGGTCGCGGTCGATGTCGAGCACCTTGACCTTGACCGTCTGGCCGATCTCGAGGATCTCCGACGGGTGGTTCACGTGCGTCCACGAGAGCTCGGAGATGTGGATCAGGCCGTCGATGCCCTCGAGGTCGACGAACGCGCCGAAGTCGACGATGTTCGAGATGACGCCCTCGACCACGGCGCCGGGCTCGAGGTCGTCGAGGATCCGCTGGCGCACCTCGCGCCGCTCCTCCTCGAGGACCGCGCGGCGTGACAGCACGACGTTGTTGCGGGAGCGGTTGAGCTCGATCACCTTGCAGCGCAGCGTCTCGCCGCGGAACTCCTCGAGGTCCTGCACGCGGCGGATGTCGACCAGCGAGGCGGGCAGGAAGCCACGCACGCCGAGGTCGATGATGAGTCCGCCCTTGACGACCTCGATGACCTGGCCGTCGACGGGCTCGCCGCTCTCGGCGGCAGCCTCGATCTTCTTCCACGCCTTCTCGAACCGG
>JBBQFB010000315.1:0-3502 GCA_038321545.1 Gaiellales bacterium | reverse complement strand
CTTCGCTGCGCTCCGGGTGACCCGCCGGACCGCCTCGGGTACCCTCAACCCGGCTTGGACCTCGACGTCATCTTCCTCGGCACGGCCGGCTCCGTGCCCACCGCCTCCCGCATCACCTCGGCGACCCTGATCCGCCGGGGCGGCGAGCGCATCCTGGTCGACTGCGGCGAGGGGGCGCAGCGTCGGCTGATGCAGTCGGCGGCCGGCCTCGCCGACATCGAGCTGATCCTGCTCACGCACGCGCACACCGACCACTACCTCGGCCTGCCCGGGCTGCTGAAGACCTTCGATCTGCGGGAGCGAACCGCGCCGCTCGCCCTGTACGGGCCGCCCGGCACCCGCGCCCTGGTGGCATCGCTGGCCCCGATCATCGGCCGCCTCTCGTTCCCGTTCGTCGTCGTCGACCTGGCGGCCGGTGAGGAGGTGGCCTGCGACGGCTACCGGCTGATCTCGGTGCCGACGGTGCACCGCGGCCCGTCGTGCGGCTGGTCGCTGGTCGAGGACGACCGGCCCGGGCGCTTCGACCTGGACGAGGCCCGCCGGCGCGGCGTCCCGGAGGGCCCGCTGTTCGGCCGGCTGCAGCGCGGGGAGGATGTCGAGCTCGCCGACGGCACCGTGGTGCGCGCGGCTGACATCGTCGGCGAGGCCCGCATCGGCCGTCGCATCGTGGTCTCGGGCGACACGCGCCCGTGCGACGGCGTGCTGGCGGCGTCGATCGGCGCCGACCTGCTGGTGCACGAGGCGACCTTCCTCGAGGACGAGGTCGAGCGGGCGCGGGAGACGCGCCACTCGACTGCCCGCGAGGCGGCCGAGCTGGCGGCCGAGGCGGGCGTCTCGATGCTCGTGCTGACGCACCTCTCGACCCGGTACGCGCCGCGCGCCGTCAAGGAGGAGGCGCGCGCGATCTTCGCGAACGCGCACGCGCCTCGCGACCTCGACTCGGTCGAGCTGCCCTTCCGCGAGCGCGGCGAACCGCGTATCGTCCATGGCGGTGGCGCACAGCGCGCCGCCGAGGAGGAGCTGACGCCATGACGATCTCGATCCTCGTGGCCGCGGACATCACCGAGGCAGATGAGGTCCAACGCCTGCTCGCCGGGGCCGGCATCGAGTCGACGCTGGAGCGCGTCGACGCCGACGGTGCCGCCGGAACGGGCGACGGACCGCTTCGCGTGCTCGTCGCAGCCGACCAGCACGAGTCGGCGCTCGCCGCACTCCAGGCCGCAGCGGAGGCCGAGAGCGACGGCGAGGGCGACGACGATGGCTGGTGACCTCGTCCGGCTCACCAGCGCGTCCAGCGGACCCGAGGCGGAGATGATCACCGGCCTGCTGGCCAACGCCGACATCCGGGCGCTGATCCAGCGAACGGCGGCCTTCGACGTGCCCGACTTCCTGGCCGGCGGCCCGCGCGAGGTGTTCGTGCGCGCAGAGGACCTCGAGCGCGCCCGCGAGCTCGTCGAGAGCCACTTCGGCCTGCACTGAGCCGCGGGTGATGTTCGAGGGGTAGGGCGGTCGCCCGATGCGTCGACGCCCTCCCGCGGCCTAGCGTCGGGGTATGGCGCAACGGCACCGCACGGCACTCCGGTTCGTCCTCGTGGCCTCGTTCCTGGCCGTCGCGGCGGCGGTGATTCCGGCAGCGCGCGCCGGCACCTACACGTTCTCGTTCCAGGAGTCGATCGTCGACGACCGGCTCGACGGGCCGCTCGTGCACGGCTCGTTCGCGGCGCTCCGCGACACCTCCGTCACGATCGCCGGCTGGCACGGGCCGCGGGTGCGCACGACCGCCGGCGGACACACCGCCGGCTCGTACGCGATGCTCGACCTGGTCGCGCCGTCGCCCGCGAAGTTCGTCCAGTCGTCGATCGTGGCCCGCTACCGCGGGTGCTCGAAGGAGGCGAACAAGGGGTTCTGGATGGAGGTGTCCGTGCTCGTCGGGCAGTCCGAGGCGCTCGGCACCCGCCGGGTGCTGCCGGCGCCCGACGGCTGCACCGAAGTGCCTGCGGAGCACCCCGGCTCGGCCACGATCGCGCGCCCCGACCGCGTCCGGTTCAAGCTCGGCTCGACCGTGTCGGACAGCGCCCATGCCGCCGGCACCTACGTGTTGATCAACCAGATCAGCGGCACGATCGAGGACGTGACCGTGCCGCCGGTCACGATCGTCACCGGCGGCGCGTCCACCGCGGCCGCGCGCACCGTCTCGTGGTCGGCCGTCGACGGCCAGGCCGGGCCGCACACGGTGACGCTCCGCGTGACCGGCCCGAACGGCTTCGTGATCGCGCCGCCCGGTTGGACCGGCGCCGCAGCGGCCAACCGGGCGTGTCTTTCGGGACAGTGGATCTCCGGCTGCCAGACCTCGGTGTCCGGCGCCGCCGCCTTCAACCTGCCCGCCGTCACCGGTACCTACACGGCCACCGTCACCGCCACCGACGGCGCCGGCAACGTCGCCGCGCAGGCGATCGACCTGGTGCGCGTCGCCGCGCCGGGCGTCGTGGTCGCGCCGACGCTGGGCGGCGTCGCGCAGGTCGGACAGACCCTCACCATCGCCGACGGTGCCTTCTCGAACGTGCCGTCGGCGATCGCCTACAGCTTCTACCGGCTTCAGGGCGGCGTCCTGACGCTGGTGCAGACGGCCGGCGCGAGCCGGGGCTACGTCGTCGGCCGGGCCGACCACGGCAGCATGATCGTCGGGCGCGTGACGGGATCGAACGGGGCCGGCTCGGCCTTCGCCGATACCCCGGCCTCGGCGGTCGTGCTGCCCGGTCTGCCATCCGGCGGGGCGCCCGTCATCGACGGTCTGCCCGCGGTGGTCGACCGGCAGCTCGCGGTCGTGCCCGGCACCTGGGACAACGGCGGCGCCCCCGGCGCGCCCACCGTGACGGCCGTGCGCTGGTACGCATGCGCGGCGGCCTGTGCGCTGGTCGGTCACGTCGCGGCCTACGTTCCCACGGCTGCCGACATCGGCCGCGACCTGATGGCCGAGGTGGATGTCGCCAACGCCGCCGGCACTGCGACGGGGGTCAGCGCGCGCACTCCGAGCGTCGTCACCGGCCTGCCGACGCTCGTTGCAGCGCCGACGCTCGGCGGCGTCGCCCAGGTCGGCCAGACCCTGACGATCGCCAACGGCACCTTCACGAACGGGCCGACGGCGATGTCCTACCGCTTCTACCGGCTCGCGGGCGGCGTCCTCGAGCCGGTGCAGACCGAGGGCCCGAACCGGGACTACCTCGTCGGCCGGGCCGACCACGGCAGCACGATCGTCGGGCGCGTCACCGCGACGAATGCAGCCGGCTCGGCCGTCGGCGAAACCGCAGCGTCGGCGGTCGTGCTCCCGGCGCTCCCTTCAGGCGGCAAACCGTTCATCGACGGCGCACCCGCAGTGGTCGATCGCCAGCTCGCGATCGTGCCGGGCACCTGGGACAACGGCGGTGCGCCCGGATCGCCCGTCGTGACGGCCGTGCGGTGGTACTCCTGCGCGGCGGCCTGTGCGCTCGTCGGCCACGCAGAC
>JBBQFB010000314.1:0-3559 GCA_038321545.1 Gaiellales bacterium | reverse complement strand
AGCCTCTCCTCCGGCTGCCCGCTGTCCGCCCTTGTCGTCGCCGGGCCGTGAGACCACGAGGGCGCCGGCGATGATCGCCGCAACGCCGAGCCCGCCGACGACCACGCGCGGCATCCAGCGGCGCGGGCGACGCTGCGGCGTCGCGCCGGCGACGGGCAGCTGCGACTCGAGCACGCGCTCGAGCCGGGCCACGACCGCGGGCGGCGCGGGCTCCTGGCCGAGGCCGGCGAGAAGCGCGCGCACGCGATCGAGCTCAGCCGCCGACGGCTCGTCGTGCTCGGGCATGCCGGGGTTGTCGCTCATTCGGGAGGTTCGACGGAATCGAGGGCATCGGGTTCCCGCAACGCGGCCGCGAGCAGTGCACGGGCCCGGAACACGCGGGACTTGACCGTACCAGCCGGTAGGCCGAGGAGCTCCGCCGCCTCGCCGGCGCCGAGCCCCGCGATGTCGCACAGCACGACGGCCTCGCGGAACTCGTCCGGCAGCGCGGCGAGCGCCTGCTCGAGCGCGCGTCGCTGGGCGTCCTGGGCGTACGGATCACCCGGGGCGACGGGCTCGTGGGCGCCGTCGTCGAGCGGCTGGTCGCGGCCGCGGCGCCGGTTGATGACGTCGTACGAGGCGTTCGCGGTGATCCGGTACAGCCACGTCGACACGCGCGCCCGGCCACCGAACCGCCCGAGCGCGCGGTACGCGTTCAGGAACGTGTCCTGCAGCGCGTCCTCGGCGTCGGCGGGGTTGCGCGTCAGCCGCAGCGCGACGGCGTACACCCGGTCGCGATGCCGGACGACCAGCTCGTCGAAGGCCGCCCTGTCGCCTCGTTGCGCGCGCCGGACGAGCTCCTCGTCCGTTCCTCCACCCACCATCCTGGGCGGAGAGCGTACCGTTCGGCGCGGTGCGCACCGATCAGCTCGACTACGACCTCCCCGCGGAGCTGGTCGCCCAGGCTCCGGCCGAGCCGCGGGATGCCGCGCGCCTGCTGGTCTACGACCGCGCCGCCCGCACGACCAGGCACCGGTACTTCCGCGACCTCGTCGACGAGCTGCGCGACGACGACGTCGTGGCCGTGAACGCCACGCGGGTGCTGCCGGTGCGCGTGCACGCCCGGCGCCCGACGGGCGGCATGGCCGAGGTGCTGCTGATCGAGCCACGCGGTGACGGCACGTGGGAGGCGCTCGCGCGGCCGCTCCGCAAGCTGACGCCCGGCATGCGGCTGGTGGCGTCGGCGGCGCTCGAGATCGAGATCGGCGAGCGGCTGGAGGGAGGTAGGCTGGTGGTGCGGCCGATCGCGGCCGGCACGCTCGAGGAGGCGCTGCGCGAGACGGGGGAGATGCCGCTGCCGCCGTACATCCACGAGCGGTCGTCCGACCCGGAGCGCTACCAGACGGTCTACGCGCGGACGGCGGGCTCGGCCGCCGCGCCGACTGCCGGGCTGCACTTCACGTCGGAGCTGCTGGCGGCCGTGCGAGAGCGATGCACGGTGGTCGAGGTCGATCTGCGGATCGGGCTGGACACGTTTCGGCCGATCGTTGCCGACGACTTCGACGCGCACGAGATGCACTCGGAGGCGTACGCGATCGACCCTGCGGTGCGCGCGCAGCTGCGCGCGGCCCGCACCGCGGGCCGGCGCGTGGTCGCGGTGGGCACCACGACGGCCCGCGTGCTGGAGACGGTGGCCGACGAGGGGGCGCCCGACGTGGGGCGGACGCGGCTGAAGATCCAGCCGCCGTACCGCTTCCGCTCGGTCGACGCCCTGGTGACGAACTTCCACCTGCCCCGCTCGACCCTGCTGGCCCTGGTGATGGCCCTCGCCGGAGAGGACGAGACGAGGCGCCTGTACGAGGAGGCGGTCCGGGAGCGCTACCGCTTCTACTCGTTCGGCGACGCGATGCTGATCGTGTAGTCCGCCGCCAACTCCTCACCAATCGCGTCCTCGAGCGCATGCCTCGCGTCAGAACGCGCCGCGAAGTGCCATGTCGCGCGATCTGCGCGCCTTCGTTGCCTGAAACGTTCAGAGGTCTGACCCCCGTGGCCGGGCGTTTCGGGGTCAGACCCCTGAACGGAAGGCGCGCGAAAGGCGCGCGGAAGGGGCGACCGTCACGGAAAGGACGCGATTAGCAGGCGCCGGACGGCGGACCCGACGGCTTCCAGTCGCGCGTGATCGACGGCAGGCGGACGACCTCGAAGTCGTCGCCCGAGATGGGATGCTGCTGGTTGATCGCGCCGATCGTCGGCTCCCAGCGCGCGTCGCTCGTGCCCGACAGGTAGATGGCCGAACCCTGGTCGGCGAAGAGCATCCCGTACCGCTTCAGCGCCCGCACGATCGCCAGCGCAGGACCGCGATAGGGCGCCTCCGAGAACGACGCGCGCAGCCGCAGCCGCGCCCCGTACGGCAGGCACGCCGCCGTCCGCTGCGTCCCGAGGTGCCGGGCGGGCACGACGTAGGCGCGCTGCGCCCGCGGCACCGTGAATCGGATCGCGTGCCGGATCTCGCCCGTCGCCGCCTCGTCGTACCGCAGCAGGCCGGGGAACATCGGCAGGCCGGCCGCGTCGGCCGACGTCCACCCGGCCGGCCGCAGCGTCGTCTTCGACAGATCGTAGACCGCGCTCGAAGAGACGCGGAAGCCGCTCGCCGTGCGCACCGCGTTGTAGAGCTCGTACAGCCGGCAGGCGCCCTGCTGCAGCGCCAGCACGTGGCGGTCGCCGCCGCTCGGGTCGTGGCCCGGCCCGTCCCAGCCCTCGATCGGCGCGTCCAGCGGGATCGGCATCGGCCCCGGATCGGACTCGCCGGAGTAGTCGGCGCCGTCCGTGCCGTACGTGATCCGCGCAGTGCTCCTCGCCAGCGTCGCCGGCACGAGCGTCCATGGCAGGCCGTAGAAGCGCTCGGTCGCGCCGAGGTCGAGGTGCACGCGGTGGCCGCCCAGCGAGGCGGCGATGTAGACCGGCGAGTAGGGGTCGACCGGATCGGCGCGCACGTCGCGGTTCCACGGGCTCGCAGCCGGGAACACCTGGCAGCCGCCGACGACGGGCGGCCGGATGCCGCGGGCGTCGAGCGTGATGCGCACCAGCGACCCCGTCCAGGCCGAGCACGACCTTCCCTTGCATGCCCGAACGCGGAACGCGTAGCCCGTGTCGGGCTTCAGCTTCGTGACGGTCGCCGCGTGCGCGTTGCGCCCGAGCTTCAGGCGCCTTGAGCCGGCCCGCAGCTCGTAGCGCGTCTCGCTGCGCGACCGGTCGCGCCACGCGAGCGTGACGGAGGTGGTCGTGATCTTCGTCGCTCGCAGCCCGGCGGCCGGCCTGGGGGCGGCGGCGGCCGGAGGGACCACGACGGCGAGCAGGATGCCCACGAGGGCCTTGCGTCCCATCGGTCGAACCCTACTACCCTGCGGCGGATGCAGCCTGGCGCGTTCGAGGTACATGCGACGGACGGCGCGGCACGAGCGGCAACGCTCCACACGGTGCACGGCCCGATCGAGACGCCCGCCTTCATGCCGGTCGGCACGAAGGCCTCCGTCAAGGCGATGTCGCCGCGCGAGCTCGAGGAGATCGGCGCGCAGGTGGT
>JBBQFB010000313.1:0-3613 GCA_038321545.1 Gaiellales bacterium | reverse complement strand
TCGGGTCGACGGCCCGGATCGCCTCCAGCAGGCGGGTCACGCCGGTGCCGGTGAACTCGGCGGTCAGCACCGGCTGCGACCAGGAGGTGGGGACGAAGCTCTGCGCGCCGAGGTTGTACACCTCGTGCGGCTGCGACTCCTGCAGGGCGGCCATCAGCGAGGCCTGGTCGAGCAGGTCGGCCTGGATCAGGTTGATCCGGCCGCGCAGGTGGTCGATCCGGTCGGAGCTCTCGGTCGACGAGCGACGCACGGTGCCGTGCACCTCGTAGCCCTTGTCGAGGAGCAGCTCGGCGAGGTAGGAGCCATCCTGGCCCGTCACCCCGGTGATCAGCGCACGGCGAACGGTCATCGGGCGGAAGTGTCGCCGATCACGGACTGGCGTGCCGCCTCCAGGAGATCGCCGAGCGTGCCCGCCAGCGGATGCACCGGCTGCCAGCCCGTGACCGCACGCAGCCGGCCGGCGTCGCCGCACAGCTGCGGCGTGTCGACCGCACGCAGCCGCGCCGGGTCGCGTTCGACGGTGATCTCGACCTTCGCGGCTGCGATCAGCAGCGCCAGCAGGTCGCCCAGCGGCACCGCCTCGCCGCGAGCCACGTTGTACGTGCCGGCGGGGACGGCCGGATCGAGCAGCGCGAGGTAGGCGGCCACCACGTCGCGCACGTCGAGCAGGTCCCGCTCGACGGTCAGGTCTCCGACCATCAGAGCGCCGCCGCCCGTGCGCTCCAGGTCCGCGATCTGCGCGGCCCACGACGGCAGCGCAAACCGGCGGTCGTGGCCCGGGCCGGTGTGCGCGAACGGCCGGGCGATGACGACGTCGAGGCCGTGTGCACGAGCGGCCTGCTCGGCCGCCAGCTCGGCGGCGGCCTTCGAGGCGGCGTACGGCGAGCGGGGCGCGAGCGGACGCCCCTCGTCCGCCGGCGTCGGGCCGGTATCCCCGTAGACCTCGCCCGACGAGACGACCAGCAGCCGGGCCCCGGGCGCCGCGCGACGGACGACCTCGGCCAGGTTGACCGTCCCGATCGTGTTCACGGCCCAGGTGGTGCCGGGGTCTGCGAGCGAGTCGGTGACGCTCGCGATCGCCGCCAGGTGGACGACGGCGGTCGGTGCGGCGGCCTCGACCTCGGCCAGCAGCGCCGCCGGGTCGGTGACGTCGGCGATGGACGGCACGGCAGCTTCGCCCAGCGCGGCGCACAGGTGCCCGCCGACGAACCCGGGCGCCCCGGTGACGAGGACGCGGCGGTCGCTCAGAACAGCCAGCTGGGCCAGGCGTCGCGCCCGCCGACGACGGCGTGGATGTCGCTCCGCGCGAGCAGCCAGAAGAGGATCGTGAACAGGCAGCAGAAGATGCCGGGGATGGCACCCCTGACCGGCCGCGACTGGATGGTGCCCTGCACGAAGCCGAGCGCGCACAGCACGAGGCCGGGGATGGCGATCATGAACGCCAGCGGCGCGAGCTTGATGGTGGCCTCTCCGATCACCGCGATGATGCCGAGGGCGAACCCGAGGCTCACGATGAGGGGCGAGGACTCGGTCTCCGCGACCGCGTTCCCGGGGGCGGCATGCTCCTGCATGGAGGCATCCTACAGCGGGCCGGCGACGGTCGCTGCGCTACCATCGCCCGGTGGCCGCATCGGTAGCGACGAGGCGCTTCCTCCCCGAATCGCTGGGGTGGTTGACCTCCCACCGGGAGCTCCTGCTGACGCTCCTGCGGCGCGAGCTGCGGGCGCGCTACAAGTCGTCGGTCTTCGGCGTGCTGTGGACCTACCTGCAGCCGATGCTGATGATGATCGTCTACTGGCTCGTGTTCAGCGTGCTGCTGCGGGCGACGGGGAGCATCCACAACTACCCGCAGTTCGTGCTCACGGGCCTCGCGGTCTGGACCTTCTTCCAGGGCGGCGTGATGCTGGGGACCGGCAGCCTGGTCGCCAACGGCGATCTGATGAAGAAGGTCTGGTTCCCGCGCCCGGTGATCCCGACGGCGGTCGTGCTGGCGCAGGTCACGACGTCGCTCGTGATGTTCGCGCTGATCGTGCCCGCCAACCTGATCACGCTCCCGAGCACGCTGCGGACCTTCCTGCTTGCGATCCCGATGCTGTTCGGACTGCTGCTGCTGACGCTCGGCCTGGCCTGGGCCCTCGCCACGCTGAACATCTTCTACCGCGACATCGAGCACCTGCTGACCGTGCTGTTCCTGCCGTGGTTCTTCCTGACGCCGGTCTTCTACAGCCTCGAGAGCATTCCGGCCGCGACCAACAACGCCTCGGTCGTCACGATCCTGCGCTACGCAAACCCCGTCACTCCCTACGTCGAGGGCATTCGCGGCGTGCTGTGGAACGGCGTCGTCGTCGGCCCTGCGGAGCTGATCTACATGGCCGTCGTCGGTCCGGCCGCTGCAGCGTTCGGGCTCTGGATTCTGCGTCGGTACGAGGATCGCCTTGCCGTCGAGCTCTGATCCCAAGGGCGTGACCGGCGGCTCGATCCACGGCCGTGGCCTCGGCCGGAATTTCGAGCTGCGCGACCAGACCGCGCGCTCGCTGAAGGAGGTCCTGATCACGCGGCGGCGCGTGCAGCGGCGCGAGCTGCGGGCCTTGCGGGACGTCGACATCGATGTGCATCCCGGCGAGTCGTTCGGCATCGTCGGCCAGAACGGCAGCGGCAAGTCGACCCTGCTGAAGCTGATCGCCGGCATCTATCCGCCCAGCGCGGGCGAGATCACCGTGCAGGGCCGGATCGGCTCGCTGCTCGAGGTCGGGGCCGGCTTCCACCCCGATTTCTCGGGCCGCGAGAACGTCTACCTGAACGCCGCGGTGTTCGGCATCACGCGCAGCTACATCGACGAGCACCTCGACGAGATCATCGCGTTCGCCGAGCTGGAGGAGTTCGCCGACCAGGCCGTCAAGACGTACTCGTCCGGCATGTACCTGCGCCTCGGCTTCTCGGTCGCGATGCACATCCAGCCCGACATCCTGCTGCTGGACGAGGTGCTCGCGGTCGGCGACGAGGCCTTCCAGCAGAAGTGCCAGGGACGCATCTGGGACTTCAAGCGCGCCGGCGGCACGATCGTGTTCGTCTCGCACGACGCGACCTCGGTGGAGCGCCTCTGCGACCGCGCGATGCTGCTCGAGAAGGGCCGAGTGGTTGAGGCGGGCACGCCCGAGGAGGTGCTGCGCACGTACCACCGCCACCTCGCGTCGCGCGTGACGTCGAAGGTCGAGCGCACCGACGATGCCACGCCGCCCGGTGCGGTGCAGATCCTCGGAGTGCGGGCCATCTCGGGCGACGGCACCATCCGCACGCGCTTCGTCGAGGGCGAGCCGGTGGTGCTCGAGACGACGGTGCTCGCCGACACCGCCACCGACAGCGTGCAGTTCACCCTCGCCTTCCGGGATACCGCCGGGCAGCTGATCGCCGCCCGCACGCAGTCGTTCCCGCTGCGGGCCGGCATCCCCGAGGCGCTGCGCCTGCACCTCGAGACGCTCCCGTTCCGCGACGGCGTGTACCGCATCGACCTGAGCGTGGTCAGCCACGACGGCGACAAGATCCTGGCCGAGGAGGAGCGGGCGCTCGAGCTCTCCATCTTCTCGAACGAGCCCGGCGCCACCGGGCCGATCCG
>JBBQFB010000312.1:0-3625 GCA_038321545.1 Gaiellales bacterium | reverse complement strand
ACCGAGCCGGCGTACCGCAGCACGTCCTCGGAGGCCCGCCGGAAGTGGTCGGCGGTGTACTCCTCCATCTCCTCGCGCGCCTCGCGGATGGTCTTGCCCACCTCGCGGGCGATCATCTCCGCGATCTCCTCGTTGCGCTCCGTGCAGAGGTCGAACGCGCGCCGGCACAGCTCGACCCGCGTGCGCAGCGGCGTGCGCCGCCAGGCCGGGAAGGCCGCCTTCGCCGCGGCGACGGCCGCGTCCACCTGTGCCGCGGAGGCCGGCGTGACCGAGCCGACGAGCGCGTTGTCGTAGGGCGAGCGCACCTCGATCTCGTCGCCGCCCTCGCCGTGCACCCACTCGCCGGCGATGAACGCTCCGTAGCTGGTCGCAATTGCCATCGGTCTACCTCCTAGGAGTTTCGGCCGCGCACGAGGTCGGCCGACTTCTCGCCGATCATGAACGTCGCGACGACCGGGTTCACGGTCGGCATGGACGGGAAGATCGAGCCGTCCGCGATCGACAGGCCCTCGATGCCCCGCACCCGCAGGTCGGGGCCGACGACCGCCAGATCGTCGCCGGCATCACCCATCCGGCACGTGCCCGACGGGTGGTAGACCGTATGGTGCACGGCTCGGCCGTACGTCGACAGCGCCTCGTCGCTGGTGATATCCGGGCCGGGTGCGATCTCGCGCTCGATCCAGTCGGCGAACGGTCCCGACGCGGCCACCTCGCGAGCGATCTTGAGGCCGTCGACGATCGTCTGCTCGTCGTAGCCGTCCTCGTCCGTGAAGTACCGGAAGTCGAGCGCCGGGCGGATGTCGGGGTTCTTCGACAGCAGGTACAGCCGGCCCTTGGAGTGCGACCGCGGGATGTTCGGCGTCATGCAGATGCACCAGCGGTCGTCCGGCACCTCGTACCCGAGCCGCTCCGTGTTGAACGTGAACGGCAGCTGGTAGGTGTGGTACATCAGGTCGGGCCGGTCGTCGACGCCGAGCCGGTTCACGAACAGCGCGCAGTCCGCGTCCATGCAGCCCTCGGGCCCCATCGGCTTGCGCAGCTTCCAGATGATGATCGACTCGGGGTGGTCGATCAGGTTCTCGCCCACGCCCGGCAGGTCGGCCACGACGTCGATGCCGAGCCGCTCGAGGTCCTTGCGCGGCCCGATGCCCGAGTACAGCAGCAGGCGCGGCGTGTCGACCGAGCCGGCCGCGACGATGATCTCCTTGCGCGCGGCGACGCGGTCGCGCGTACCGGAATCGCGCAGCACCTCGACGGCCGTCGCGCGGCCGTTCGAGGTCTCGATCCGCATCGCGCGGGACTCGGTCTGCACCGACAGGTTCGGCCGGTGCAGGATCGGGTGCAGGTACATGACCGACGACGACGAGCGCACGCCGGTCCTGGAGTCGTAGCCGACGTCGAGGAAGCCGGCCCCGTCGCGGTACGGCGCGGCGTTCCAGTCGACGTTCTTCTGCACGCCCAGCGCCGAGCCGCAGGAGTCGATCCAGTCGAACAGGATCGCGTTGCGGTCGGCCTCGCCGACCAGCCCGTGTGGGCCGGGAATGCGGTCGTAGTACGGATCCATCTCGTCGTTCGACCAGCCGGCGCAGCCCTGGTCGACCCAGTCGTTCCAGTCGTCCGGGAACGGCTTGAACCAGATCATCGTGTTATGCGACGAGCACCCGCCGAGCACCTTCGCGCGGGAGTGGACAATGTGCGCGTTTCCGCGCGGCTGGAGGGTCGTGGTGTACGCCAGGTCGAGCGGGCCCTCGAGCAGGCCGAGCCAGCGGCGGATCTGCAGCACGTCATCGTTGCCGACGTCGGTCGGGCCCCACTCGAGCACGCAGACCGTGGTGCCCGGATCCTCGCTGAGGCGCGCCGCGACGACGGCGCCGGCACTGCCACCGCCAACAATCACGTAGTCGAACTCGTCGGCCATGGCCGCTCCTCTCGTGAGATCACATCCAGGTCGCGAGCCGCTCCGCGATCATCACCGCAGGGATGTTGGTGTTCGCCCGCGGGACGACCGGGATGATCGCGCAGTCGGCCACGTAGCCGCCCTCCAGCCCGTGCAGGCGCAGACGAGGGTCGACGACGGCAGCCGTGTCGGAGGCGGGCCCCATCTTGCAGGTGCCCACCGGGTGGTAGTAATGGATCCACGCCTCGGCGAGATCGGACGGCGGCGCGGACGCCTCCGTGCCGATCAGCGAGGCGAACGGCTCCTTCTGCGCCATCTGGCGCACGAAGTCGAGGCCGGCGCCGAGCACCGCGGCGTCGCGGCCCTCGGGATCGGACAGGAACGCGTGGTCGATCGCCGGCAGCGTCTCCGGGTCGCTCGAGACGATGTGGCAGTACCCCCGGCTGAGCGGCGTCATGCACGCGACGGGCAGCTCGAAGAAGTACCCGTCGCGGCCGTCGCGATACGGGCCGCCGACCGGGTAGACGTGCAGGTCGAACGCCTCGGTCGCGAGGTGCGAGCGCACCTTCGCGATCACCTGCTCCTCCGGGCAGAACCCCGTCCGGGCCCGCTGCCGCATCTGCTCGACGAGCTCGTCGGTGCCCGAGAAGAAGTAGTTGACTGCCGAGTGGTCGTGCAGGTTCGCCCCCACCCCGCGGAGGTCGTGGACGACCTTGATGCCGAGCGGCTCGAGCACCGCCGGATCACCGATGCCGGAGCGCTCGAGGATGCCCGGCGAGCCGTACGCGCCGCCGGCCACGACGGTGCGCCCGGCCGTGATCGTCACGCGCCGGCCGTCGACGATCACCTCGGCACCCGTCACGCGCCCGCCCGAGACCGTCAACCGGTCGGCCATGCAGTTGCCGACGATCGTCAGGTTCGGCCGGCCGCGCACCGGGTCGAGGTACGCGAAGGCCGTGTTGAACCGCACGCCGTCGTCGATGTTGACCGGGCTCGGCGACACGCCCTGGGCCTCGTCCAGGTCGTTCAGGTCGTCGGTCGCCGGGATGCCCATCGTCTCGAGCGCGGCGTGCGCCGCGGCCTGGAACGGCGTCAGGTCGGAGCGCGGCGGCGTCTGCACGCGCAGGCGCCTGTTCGACGCCTCCATGAACGGCACGAGCTCGTCCGTCGACCAGCCGTCGCAACCGGCGGCGGCCCAGGAGTCGTAGTCCTCGCGGGCGCCCCAGATGGCCGCGCAGCCGTTGTGCGACGAGCAGCCGCCGATCACGCGGGCCCGCTCGAAGTCGAGCATGTTGCCGTGCCGCCTCAGCCCCGACGTGTAGCCCCAGTCGCAGACGCCGGTGCCCAGCATCCCGCCGTTCACGAGCTGCTCGGGCCAGCCGGGCGAGCCGAGCGGACCGAAGTCGGGACCGGCTTCGCAGACCAGGATGGTCTCGTCGGAACGCTCGGCGAGCAGGCCGGCGAGGGCGGCGCCGGTGGTGCCGCCGCCGAGGATGAGGGTGTCGACTGCAAGGGGAAAATCCACGCAGGCGATCGTACGGGCGATCCGTTCGCGCCGCCAGTCGCAACGGGCTCCTCTCCCGGCGATCCTCTCGGCTCAGCGTCGGGCGGTGAGCAGCTGCGCGAGGCCTGCGTCGCCGGTCTCGCGCACCTCCAGCACAAGGCCCAGCTTGGCCGCGGCCGCCTCGGCGCCGGCCTCCAGCGCGGGCGTCGGCTGCTGGGCGAGCC
>JBBQFB010000311.1:0-3634 GCA_038321545.1 Gaiellales bacterium | reverse complement strand
CGACGGTCGGCCGGCGCCGCCTGCGCGTAGACGGCGGAGCGCGCGAGCGGGTGGAAGAAGTCGACCATTCCGCCGGCGACGGTCACGATGCCCTGCGCCTCGGCGAGCGAGAGCGACCCGAAGTCGAGGTCGAGGAGCGCCGCCGCACGGTGCAGCGTCGCGACCTCGCCGCGGTCGATCGCGGCGGCCAGCAGCAGCATCTCGCGCGCCTCGTGCGGCAGGTGCTCGACCGTGCTCACGAACGCCGCCGCGAGCCGCTCCGGCAGCGGGATCACCGCGCCGGCGGGCTGGAGCGCGAGCTCCTCCGCGCCGGCCGCCAGCTCGAGCGTCGCGAGCGGATTGCCGAGCGTGACGGCGTACAGCTCGTCGAGCGCGGCTGCGGTGAGGCCGTCACCGCCCCGGCTCCGGGCCAGCGCCGCTGCCGAGTCGCGATCCAGGCCCGCGATCTCCACGGCGGGCAGGCCGGCGAAGACGGCGTCCGTCGTGCGCCCGGCGACGATCACCGCCACCGGATCTGCGACCAGCCGGCGCGCCGCGAAGGCGAGCGCCGCTGCCGACGCGCTGTCGAGCCACTGCGCGTCGTCGACCAGGATCAGCACCGGCCTGGCTTCCGCGTGGGTTGCGATCAGGCTCAGCGTCGCTGCGCCGACGGCGAAGCGGTCGGGCATCCGCCCGGCCCGGATCGCAAGGGCGGCCGACAGGGCGGCGCGCTGCGGCGCGGGCGTGCGATCGAGCGCGCCGAGCATCGGCCGCAGCAGCTCCAGCAGGCCGCCGAACGGGATGTCGGCCTCCGACTCGACGCCGCGCACGCGCACCACCGACATGCTCGCCGCGGTCGTCGCGACGGCGTCCAGCAGCGCCGTCTTGCCGGCTCCGGGGTCGCCGGCCAGGAACACGCCGCCGCTGGTGCCCGTGCGGGCGTTGGCGAGCAGACGAGCGAGCGACCGCAGCTCGGCGTCGCGTCCGACGAGCTGCGGACCGCGGAGGACCCCGGCGGGCTCGGGCACCGCGTCAGTCTACGCCGCCCGGCGAGGGCGCCGAAGTGGTTTAGGCGGGGTGCCCGAGGCGACGGCTCCGGGGCGGGCGTAGCTTCGGTCGCGACCGTCCCACCACCTGGAGGCCGACATGGCGATCGATAGTGCACCACGGATCGACGAGGACAAGCTGAACGCGTTCGTTTTCCGGGCCGTCGAGGAGCTCGGCGCGACCCTCAACGCGGCCCTGGTCGTGATGGGCGACCGGCTCGGCCTGTACCGCGCGATGGCCGGCGCCGGCGCGATCACGGCGTCGGAGCTCGCCGAGCGCACCGAGACGGCGGAGCCGTACGTCCGCGAGTGGCTGAACGCGCAGGCCGCGGGCGGCTACGTCGAGTACGAACCGGCCACGCACCGCTACACCCTGCCCCCCGAGCACGCTCTCGCGCTGGCGGACGAGTCGAGCCCGGCGTTCCTCCCCGGCGCCTTCCAGCTCGCCACCGCCACCGTCCGCGATGCCCCCCGGATCGAGGAAGCCGCTCGCAGCGGTGCCGGCGTCGGCTGGCACGAGCACGACCCCGACGTGTTCCACGGCTGCGAGCGGTTCTTCCGGCCCGGCTACCTCGCGAACCTCGTCTCGGCCTGGCTGGCCGCCCTGGAAGGCGTCGTCGCGAAGCTCGAGGCGGGCGCGTCGGTGGCCGACATCGGCTGCGGCCACGGCGCGTCGACCGTGCTGATGGCGCAGTCGTTCCCGCGCTCCTCGTTCACCGGCTCCGACTACCACGGCGCCTCGATCGAGACGGCCGCGGAGCGCGCCGCCGAAGCCGGCCTCGGCGACCGCGTGCGGTTCGAGACGGCCGGCGCGTCGGCGTACTCCGGCACCGGCTACGACCTCGTCACGATGTTCGACTGCCTGCACGACATGGGCGACCCGGTCGGCGCGGCGCGGCACGTGTACAACTCGCTGTCCCCGGACGGCACGTGGATGATCGTCGAGCCGCGCGCAGGCGACCGCGTCGAGGACAACCTCAACCCGATCGGCCGTGCGTACTACGGGTTCTCCACGCTGCTGTGCACGCCGGCGTCGCTGTCGCAGGAGGTCGGGCTGGCGCTCGGTACACAGGCCGGCGAGGCGCGGATCCGGGACGTCGTCACCGCCGGCGGCTTCACGCGCTTCCGCCGTGCCGCGGAGACCCCGCTGAACGCCGTCTTCGAGGCTCGCCCGTAGGCGAGGTACCATCGAGCCGAGGGAGCGATGATGACGCCGACGACGACGATGCCGATGGCCGGTTCGGCCGAACAGACGCGTGCCCGCTACCCGGACGCGAGTGGCTTCGTCGAGCGCGACGGCGTCCGGGTGTTCTGGGAGCGCTACGGCGAGGGCGACACGACGATCCTGCTGATGCCCACGTGGGAGATCGTCCACTCACGCTTCTGGCGCTGCCAGATCCCCTACTTTGCCCGTCACTGCCGCGTGATCTGTTTCGACCCGCGCGGCAACGGTCGCTCCGACCGGCCGCAGAGCCCTGATGCCTACCAGCGGCACCAGGCTGCAGAGGACGCGGTCGCCGTGCTCGACGCCAACGGCGTCGGGCAGGCGATCGTCGTCTCCTGGTGTGGCGGTTCCGAGGTGATCCTCGCCGCCCGGTACCCGGACCGGGTGACGTCGCTGGTGCAGATCGGGCCGAACATCCCCCTCAGCCCGCTGCCCCACGACGAGCCGTCGTTCGACGACGTGCTCGACAGCGACGAGGGGTGGTCGAAGGAGAATCGCCACTACTGGCTGCGCGACTGGAAGGGCTACCTGGAGTTCTTCCACGGCCAGTGCTTTCCGGAGCCTCACTCGACCAAGCAGATCGAGGACGGCGTCTCCTGGGGCCTCGAGACCGATGCCGAGACGATCATCCTCGGCCAGTACCGGCACCGCGTCCGTCCGATGGAGTTGCTGCCGAAGGTCCGCTGTCCGGTGCTCCTGATCCAGGGAACGGAAGACCACATCGTCGGAAGTGGCCGCAGCGCCGCCGTCGCCGAGCGGCTGGCCGATGCGCGGCTCGTCGTCATGGAGGGCAGCGGTCACGCACCGCACCTGCGCGACCCCGTCAGGTTCAACCTGCTGGTGCGCGAATTCGCGCTGCCGGCCTCGCCGCCCGCGCGCTGGACGCGCACGCGGGCGCGGACGAAGCGCGTGCTCTACGTGTCGTCGCCGATCGGCCTCGGGCACGCCCGCCGCGACCTGGCGATCGTCGACCAGCTGCGTCGTCTGCACCCCGGTATCGAGGTCGACTGGCTGGCGCAACACCCCGTCACCGAGGTGCTCGCGGCACGGGCGGAGCGCGTCCATCCCGCCAGCGCGCAGCTCTCGAACGAGTCGCACCATTTCGCCCGCGAGTCCCGCGGCCACGAGCTGGGCTGCTTCGAGGCGTTGCGGCGGATGGACGAGATCCTGCTCGCGAACTTCATGGTCTTCCACCACGTGGTGCGCGACGAGCAGTACGACCTGTGGGTCGGTGACGAGGCGTGGGAGCTCGACCACTTCCTGCACGAGAACCCCGAGCTGAAGCAGGCCCCGTTCGCCTGGCTGACCGACTTCGTCGGGTACCTCCCGCTGCCGGAGGGAGACGAGCGGGAGGCGTTCCTGACCGCCGACTACAATGCCGAGA
>JBBQFB010000310.1:0-3635 GCA_038321545.1 Gaiellales bacterium | reverse complement strand
GTGCTGCACACCTCCGACAACCCGAAGGCCGGCTGGGCGCCGACGGCTGCGAAGGAGCTGTTCGCCTTCGCGCGGACGCCCCAGGACGGCATCGTCGACTACGCGTTCCCGGCCGTCAGGCAGGCGTTCACGATCGTCGTCCACGGCAGCGACCTGATCGTGGATGTCCGGTACCAGACCGGCGGCACGAGCCGCATCTGGACGCGCTACGCGGGCAGCCGCCTGGTCGGCGCCTGCGTGTTCCGCCGCGACGACCGGACGCGGTGCGGCACCAGTGCGACCGCGCTGAAACTGACCTCGGAGGCCTTCCAGACGCTGGCCCGCCAGAAGGCCGGGTACTACGACGCGCTGGTGTCGTTGCCGGATCTGCGGCCGCTTCAGACCAGCGGGTCGGTCGGGGACGTCAGCATCGATGCCGCGCTCGGCTACGCCCTCCTCTGTGCCGAGCCGGCCGGACCCGAGAAGCTGCGGCTGTGCGTCCAGGAGAACGGGTTCGTCACCGAGATGCGCGCCGGCGCGAACCGGATCAGGGCCACATCGGTGCGCCTCGGCGCCTCGGCGACGAGCCTGAAGGCGCCGGCGTAGCGGACCGCCCCTATCCAAATCGCGGGCACCGGGCTTACGCTGGCGCCCATCGACGGAGGAGGAGCCCTGTGAGTCGACGAATGGTCGGCATCGCCGTGGTCGCGATGTCCCTGAGCCTGGCCGCACCGGCCGCTGCCGGCGCTGCCACGGTCTCGAGCCTGGCGCGCGACCTGCACAAGCTCCAGGGCCAGGTCACGACGCTGCGGACGCAGTACGTCGCCTTGCAGAAGCTCCACAACCAGCTGCTGACGGCCCACAACAACGTCGTCAACTGCCTGGAGCGCGCCTCCGTCGCGGAGTCGCTCGGGTTCCAGTACAACAACCAGGGTGTCGTCGGGCCGGTGTGGGCGAACTACTTCTTCACGCTGCCCGCCGCCCAGATCAACACCCCGTTTGCCAGCTCGCTGCACCAGCAGTGGTCGGTGGGGGTCAAGAACTCGGCGTTCTGCCTCGGCGTGTTCGGCTACCGCGACCCGGGAACCTCCGCTGCCGCAGCCACCGCCCGGGTGCCGAACGTCCTGCCGCGAACCGCCGCCAGTGGCAAGTAGACGCCGGGCCGCGACGCTGATCGCGTGGGCGTGCCTCGCCTGCCCGCCGATCGCCGCCGCCGACATCAACAGCGTCATGATCGCCCCGAACCCCGGTGGCAACTGGGACTTCGTCGACACCAGCGACTGCGTCGCCCCGGGAGGCGCCGTGTGGTCCTCGATCGTCTACGTCAACGTCGACACCGGCCACGGGCTCGCGATCCTCGGCGAGGTGCGCGACGCCGGCGGCGTGCCGCTCGCCGGCCGGCAGGTGAACCTGTACATGGCCGGCTACCACGCCGGCGAGAACCTGCACCCGACCCTGCTGCGCCGGCTGCCGTCCGGCGCCGGCGGGCAGTTCCGGTACCAGACACCCGCGCTGAAGCGGAACATGTACGTGTGGGCGGAGCTCGACCCCGAGCTGCGCGGCGGCCTGTCCCAGGCCTGCACCCCGGTGGCGTGGCCGCTGCTACCCGGCATCTCCGACCCGATCGTGATCGACGTGCGGCCGGTGGTGCGGATCGACCGGAAGAAGACGACCCGGGGCCGCAGCCTGACCGTCACGGCGAAGCTCGACGCCGTCGATCCGGCCCACGCCGGAACGGTTGTCCTGCAGAGCAAGGCGCGGGCCGGATGGCGCAACGTCCGGACGCTCCACCCGACGCGCACCGGCGCGATGACGATCAAGCTCGCGTTCTCCAAGCAGGGCACCTACCGCTACCGGGTGCGGTTCACGCCGAAGCGGGCCAGCACCGACTACGTCGTCGGGGCGGAGCGGCGGTTCGCCGTGACGGTCAACTTCCCGTCGCCCAAGAAGCACGTCACCAGCGGCGGCGGCGGGGGCATCACGTACAGCCCCGGCCCGGCGGTGTCCCTACCGGACAAGCGCCACTCCATCCCCTGCCAGGCACTCCTCTGCAAGTGACCCGACCACGCGGGGCGGACGACGCCGCCCCGCGTGCTGCCGATCGTCCCCCGCGGACGTATGGTGGATCCATGCAGTGGATCCGCCTCGCGGGAGTCGCAACGTGCGCGGTCGTGCTCGCCGCGTGCGGGAACGGCACCAACGGCGCCGTGACGACGGGCCAGCGGGCGACGACGCCGACCCAGCCGCCGGCCACCTCGACGGACGCCGCGCCACCCGGGCCGGCGCCGGCGACGGCCACGGCGCCCGCACCGGCAATCGCCGCCGACGCGAGCGTCGGCGCGAAGCTGCGTCCGACCCTCGCACTGACCGACCTCGCGCAGATCGGCGGCGCCCTCGGCGGGCCGACCTTCGGCGAGGAGAACCCCGAGCAGCAGGACTCGGTCGGCCTGCGGGAACGTGCGCCGCGCACCCCCGAGGCGTCAGGGGACGGCGCGCTCGACCGGGGCACCGTTCGCCGGCCCGCGCCGGACCGGCTGCAGCGGTTCGCCGGCACCCGCGGCGACAGCGAGCCGCCCGACGCGATCGGGGCGATCGGGCCGCAACAATTCGTGCTCGCCACGAACGACACGCTCCTGATCCTCGGGCGGGACGGAACGCGTCTCGTCGACCAGCCGCTCGGGAAGTTCTGGGAGTCCGCCGGCGGCCGCTGCGCAACCAACCCGCGCGGCGACCCGGCACTGATCTACGACGAGGACGCCAGCCGGTTCGTCCTCACGCAGTTCGCCTTCAGCAGCGGTGCGGAGGATCCCGATGCACGCGAGACCTTCCAGTGCCTCGCGATCAGCGACTCGGCCGACGCGACCGGCAAGTGGTCGGTCACGAGCTTCCGCTGGGGAGACCGCTTCCACGACTATCCGAAGATCGGTCTCGCGCCGGGCGCCTACGCGCTGACGGCCTACTCGACCCTCCCCGACGGCCGGTCGCTGACACGCCTCGCGCTGATCGATCGCGAAGCCCTGCTGGCCGGACCCGGGACCGCGCCCCGCGTCCAGACCTTCGATGTCGGCCCGGGCTGGCTGCCGCTGATCCCGGCCGACGTGGACGGGACACCGCCGGCGGGTGCGCCCGCCGTCTTCGCCGGCATCTCCGACGACAACTGGTCGGATGGCACGTCGCAGGCCGACGAGGTGGTGATCGTGCAGGTGCCGGTCGACTTCACCGCCGCCGTGCCGGTACCGCGCGTGATCCGCCTGCCCGCCGCCACGTTCGACTCGACGCTCTGCGGCGGCAAGCTCGAGTGCATCGCGCAACCGGACACGACCCAGCGCCTCGACGCGCTCGGCTTCTACAGCATGAGCCGTGTGCCCGTCCGGGTGGCGGCGGACGGAAGCACGAGTCTCGTGCTCGCGGCCGATGTGCAGGCCGACAGCGAGAACCGGGCCGGCGTCCGGTGGTTCGAGGTCGCCGATCCCTACGGGACCCCGTCGATCACGCAGCAGGCCACCTTCGCGCCCGACGACGGCATCAGCCGCTTCATCGCCTCCCCCGCCGTCGACAGCGCCGGCAACCTGGCCGTCGCCTACGACGTGTCCGGCCCCGGCCTGTATCCCGGCGTGCGCTACGCGGCGCGGGCACCGTCCGATCCGCCCGGGACG
>JBBQFB010000309.1:0-3647 GCA_038321545.1 Gaiellales bacterium | reverse complement strand
GACGCCGGCTTCGTCATGTAGTCGTCGGCGCCGCGCTCCAGCACGTGCACCTTGTCGAACTCGGCGGACCGAGCCGAGAGCACGATGATCGGGGTCGTGTCGCCCTCCGCCCGCACCTGGTCGAGCAGTGCCCAGCCGTCGATGCCGGGGATCATCAGATCGAGCACGACGAGGTCGGGGCGCTCGAACCGGAGCTTGCGCAGCGCCCGATCGCCGTCGTCCACCGTCTCGACGTCGAAGCCCGCTGCCGACAAGTGTCGGCGCATCACCTGCTGCAGGACGGGATCGTCCTCCACGATCAAGACGGTCGCCACGACATCCATCGTAACGTCGAGATAGGCCACCGGCCGTCGTATACTGAAGCTGGCCGTCGATTGCGGCCGGCACGGTGGGCGTAGCTCAGTTGGTAGAGCACCGGGTTGTGGTCCCGGCGGTCGCGGGTTCGAATCCCGTCGCTCACCCTCGTACGTCCTGTGCGTTCCTCGAAGGAGCTCCTATGCACGCGCGCATCACGCAATTCCGGATAAAGCCGGAATCTGTAGCCGTCGCCACCGCCAAGCTCCAGGAGATGAAGCCGCGCATCGCCGCGCTTCCCGGCATGCAGCACTTCATCCACGTCGCGAACGACGACGGCAACGGCTACGTGATCTCCCTCATCGACGACGACGCCGTCGCCAACCCCCCGACAGAGCAGATTCAGGCGATCTGGTCCGAGTTCAGCGAGCACCTCGCGGCGCCGCCCGAGCCTCCGATGACCTACCGGGTCCTCGCCAACTTCAAGAACTGACCGCCGCGAACGGGGCGAACGGCCTCGGTGAACTGCGAACGGCACGCAACTGCGGGGTTCGAATCCCGTCGCTCACCCTCCCGTGCGGCGCTCTCGAGGTGAGAGGCGTACACTGGGAACCTCGCCCGTGGGGAGGGCGGCTGCTCATGTTCGAGATCGGGACGACACTTCGCCAGGCGCGTGAGCGCCGACAGCTCGGCCTCGATCGCTGCGAGGCCGAGACGAAGATCCGCGCCCGCTACCTGAGGGCGCTCGAGGACGAGGACTTCGACGTCCTGCCCGGCCCGACGTTCGTGCGGGGCTTCCTGCGGTCGTACGCCAGCCACCTCGGACTCGACGGCCAGCTGTTCGTCGACGAGTACAACTCGCGCCACTTCGACCCGCGCGACGACGACGTGTTCCCCCGCCGCCGTCCCACCGCCCGCGAGCGCCGCAACCGCAAACGCGAGTCGCACATCATCCTGATCGCGATCGTCGCGATCGTGGCCCTCGTTGTGCTCGTGATCGCCGCGGCGAGCTACCCCGGTAACACGGCGAAGGAGCCGCCGCTGCCGACCGCCGCCGCCACACCGACGCAGTCGGGCGTGGGGAACGCCGCGATCACGGTCACGACCACGGCGGCGCCTGCCACGACCGCCGCCGAGCCGGCCGGCGTCAGCGTCGTCGCCGAGCGCGCGTGCTACGTGACGGTCTACGAGGGCGAGGGCCGCAAGGGCCGCGTGCTGTTCTCGGACCTGCTCGACCCCGATACGAAGCTGGCGGAGGTGAAGCTGCCGCGCGTCGAGGGCGGGTACACGTTCGAGCTCGGCAACGCCGGCGGCGTGTCGTTCGTGGTCGGCGATCGGCACCTGTTCGCGCCCGACAACCTCACCGTCTTCTGGCTCGATCCCGACTCCGAGAAGGTCAAAGCGATCGGGTGACACAGGCGCGCGCGGCCGTCCTCGTGACCGGTTCGGAGATCCTGATCGGGCGGACGGTCGATACGAACTCGTCCTACCTGGCGCGCCAGCTCGACGACTACGGCGTGCGGCTGGAGCGGATCGTCGCGGTCGACGACCGCGAGGAGGAGATCGTCTCGGCGCTGTCGTCGCTGCTCGCGAGCGGCGTCGATCTCGTGCTGACGTCGGGCGGTCTCGGCCCGACGCACGACGACCGCACGGTCGCGTGCGTGGCCCGCGTGGCCGGGGTCGAGATGGTGCTCGACGAGGGAACGCTCGCGCAGATCGACGCGATCGTGGCGGAGTTCGCGCGCTCCCGCGGCGTCGACCCGGCCGGGTTCGCGCGCGGCAACCGCAAGCAGGCCACCGTTCCGGCCGGCGCCGAGGTGCTCGCACCGGTCGGCACCGCGCCCGGCGTGATCGTTCCGGTCGGCGGGCAACGCATCATCGTGCTGCCCGGGCCGCCCGTCGAGCTGTCCCGGATGTGGCCGGCGGCGGTCGCGAGCCCGCTGGTGGCGCCGTTCCTGGCGGGCGGGCTGCCGCGGAAGGTGCTGCGCGTCTACGGCGTGGCGGAGTCGACCATCGCCGACGCGTTCGAGGACCTCGGCGGCGACGGCGGCGGCACCGAGACGACCATCTGCGCCTCGCGCGCCGAAATCGAGATCGTGGTTCGCCACCCGGTGGCAGCCACAGCCGCGGCCGACCGGCTCGTGGCCGGGTTCTGGGAGCGGTTCGGGCGGTCGATCTTCTCGGAGGGCCCCGCCACGCTGGAGGCGATCGTGCTGGACGCGCTGCGGACGCAGGGCCGCACGCTCGCCACCGCCGAGAGCTGCACGGCCGGGCTCGTCGCGGCGCGCCTGGCCGGCGTGCCCGGCGCGTCCGACGTGTTGCTCGGCGGCATCGTGTCGTACGCCAACGAGGTCAAGCAGGCGCTGCTGGGCGTGCCCGCGGAGATGCTCGCCGAGCACGGCGCGGTATCGCCCGAGGTGGCCCGCGCGATGGCCGAGGGAGCGCGCCGCGCGACCGGCGCCGACGTGGCCGTCTCGGTCACCGGCGTCGCCGGCCCGGGCGGCGGGACGCCGGACAAGCCGGTCGGCCTGGTCTACCTGCACGTCGCGGCGGACGGCGTCGATCGGGCGCTGGAACGGCGCTTCCCGGGGCCGCGTGAGAACGTCCGTGACTGGTCGGCCACGGCCGCGCTGCATCTGGTGCGGATCGTCGCGCAGTCGGCCTGACACGGCGCCCGATCGGAGTTATCCGATACGAACGTCTGTCCGGTGTCGTTCCTATACTGACCTCCCGGCCGCTGCTGCGACCGGCGACAACGCCCAATCGCACCTCGCCATCACCGCGGGGAGGAGGCCACCACCATGGATCAACGGACTCAGGCGCTCGATGCCGCCCTGACGCAGATCGAGCGCCAGTTCGGCAAGGGCTCGATCATGAAGCTCGGCGACGACTCGCACGTGCCCGCCGCCGCCATCTCGACCGGCTGCCTGTCGCTCGATATCGGGCTCGGTATCGGCGGCGTCCCGCGCGGACGTGTCGTCGAGATCTTCGGTCCGGAGTCGTCCGGTAAGACGACGCTCGTGTACCACATCATCGCGGAGGCCCAGAAGCAGGGCGGGATCGCGGCGTTCATCGACGCCGAGCACGCGATGGACCCGGCGTACGCCCGCCGGATCGGCGTGAACGTCGACGAGCTGCTGGTCTCGCAGCCCGACAACGGCGAGCAGGCGCTCGAGATCGCCGAGCTGCTCGTCCGCTCCGGCGCCATCGACGTCGTCGCCATCGACTCGGTCGCGGCGCTCGTGCCGAAGGCCGAGATCGAGGGCGAGATGGGCGACTCGTTCGTCGGCCTGCAGGCCCGGCTGATGAGCCAGGCGCTGCGGAAGCTGACCGGCGGACTCAACCGCACCGGC
>JBBQFB010000308.1:0-3678 GCA_038321545.1 Gaiellales bacterium | reverse complement strand
CCTGGCGGCGACGCGGGCCGAGGACCTCGTGGCGCGCTGGGGCGGCGAGGAGTTCTGCGTGCTGCTGACCGACATCGACGACGACGAGTCGCTGCTGGCCGCGGCCGAGCGGCTGCGGGCCGCCGTCTCCGACGAGCCGGTCCGGCTCGACGACGGCACGCTCGTCGCCGTCACGACCTCGATCGGCGTCGGCCGGCCGAGCTGCGCCAACGAGCGCCTGGAGCGGCTCGTGCTGGCCGCTGACGACGCGCTCTACGAGGCGAAGCGGGGCGGCCGCAACCGCGTCCGCCTGGCGGCCGAGCGCCCCGCCGAGGTCACCGCGCGCCGCGCCTCCTGAAGCAGCCGTGGCTACCCTTCGCCGCGTGCTCGACTTCTACCAGATCACCGGCAGCACCTCCTTCGCGGTGCGCTGCGCGCTCGAGGAGATCGGCGTCGAGTACCGCCCGATCGACATCGAGCCGCTCGACCGCGCGCGACCGGCGAGCTTCGGGCAGGTCAACCCGTGGCGGCGCGTCCCTGCCATCTGCGACGGTGAGGCCGAGGTGTACGAGACCGGCGCCTGCCTGCTGTACCTCGCCGAGCGGTTTCCCGCCGCCGGGCTCGAGCCGCCGCCCGGCGATCCCGGCCGGGGTGCGTACCTGCGCTGGCTGGTCTGGCTCTCCGACGCGTTCCGGCCGCTCTGGGAGCGGATCATGGCGCCACAGTTCTTCACCACCACCGACACCGCCGGCGTGCGCGCCAGCGGGTTCGCGGAGCTGGCCGAGCTGGGCGCCGTGCTGGAAGCCGAACTGCGCGGGCGTACCTGGTGCCTCGGCGATCGCTACACCGTCGTGGACATCTACCTCTACATGCTGGTCGGCTGGCAGCACTACCGGCCCGGTCTCCTGATCGGCGGCGACGCCGTGCAGGAGCACTACGCGAGGGTCGGCGAACGCGCGGCGATTGCGCGCACGCGCGAGCTCGACGATCTCGACGAGCGGCTGCTCCGCCACCGCCCGGAGCTCCGCGGCGGCAAGCGCGTCGATGCGCCCGTCGTCGATTTCGCATAGCGCCCGGGGGCAACCTACGTCACAATGGCCGGGTTCGTTGCGCGAACGCTCGCGCAGGCCCCCCGAACACATGGCGACGGCACAACCTCGACGACTCCTTCGTCTTGCCCTGCATGTAGCAGCAGGGCCGCAGGAGAACGGCTTCCGACGGTTCTGGCTGTCGCTCGCGATCACGATGTTCGGCACGTGGGCGGGCGCTGTCGCGTTGACCGTCCGGCTCTACGACCAGACGCACTCGACCACCTGGTCGTCGCTGCTGTACGTGGCCGAGTTCGCGCCGACGGTATTCATCGGCATCCTGCTCGGACGCCTGCTCGACCGGCTGCCGCCGGTGCGGGCGCTGGCGGTGTTCGAGGTGACGGCAGCCGTGACGTGGCTGGTGCTCGTGGTCGTCGACGCGCCACCGATCGTCGTCGCGCTGGCCGTCGTCAACGGCGCCTCCGCCGGCGCCTACAAGATCATCGCGACCTCGGCCACCTCGATGCTGGTCTCGGAGAAGAACCTCGACGCCGCCAACGCCGCGACCCTGTCGATCGACAACCTGATGACGCTCGCCGGGTATGCCATCGGCGGCGTCCTGATCGGGGCGACGGCGCCGGAGCTCGTGCTCGGCATGAACGCGGTCACCTTCCTGTTCTCGGCCGCGCTGCTGTTCACGTTGCCCGCGATCCCGGCGCCGCGCCACATCGGAATGCCGCACGAGCCGTGGCGCCAGCAGATCACCGCAGGCGCACGGCGCATGGCGGGTCACCCGCGGCTGCGCGTCGTGCTGGTCGCGCTGCCCGTCGCGACGGCCGCGGTCGGCATGGGGAACGCGCTGCAGATCCCGCTCCTGCGCGGCGCGGTCGGCGCGTCGGCGGCGGCGATCGGCTTCGTCCTCGCCACGCACGCCTTCGGCCTCGTCTTCGGGGCGTGGGCGGGACCGTTTCTGCCCAAGCGCACGGCTACCTTCCTGCTCGGCATGGTGGTGATGGGCGCCGGGCTGCTGCCGATGCTGTTCAGCTCGAGCATCCCGCTGATCGCCGCAGGCATCCTCGTCTCCGGGCTCGGCAACGGCGTCGTCATCATCCGGTTCCGGACCACCATGCAGGTGGCGACAGCGCCCGAGGACCGCGCCTCGACGATCGCCTTCATCTACTCGTTCTCGTTCGGCGTCGGCGTGCTCGGCGCGGCGCTGGCGGGTCCCGTCGCCGAGCTCGTCGACCTGCGGCCCGCGATCGCCGTCACCGTCGCGCTGTTCGTGCTCGCCGCGCTGGCGGGCGCGATCACCGACTTCGTCGACCGGCACCGCTACGACCCGGTCACCGACGCGCTCGCCGACGAGCGGGTGGCGAACAACCTCGGCGTCGGCAGCCGTGAGGCCCGGCGACCGCAGTTTGACCCGACCGGGGGAAGCTCCGCGGCCGCCGATCAGCCGATGACAAGTACGTGATCTCCCACGACCAGTCTTCCGAGGACCGGCGTCGCGCGCTGCTCGGTGCCGTCTCCTCGATGCACGAGGCCCACGACCGCCGGCAGTCCCGCGCCTCCCGGCTGCACGGCGCGCGCATCGCCACGATCGGCGACGACCCCTTCTCCCGCTACGAGCTGGCGGAGATCGCCGAGCGCTGCGACGGCACCATCGTCCAGCTCCAGGACGACCCGACGCTCGTGATCCGCCGCGGACGGTTCCTGGTCTCCGACACGCAGGAGCTGCGCCAGCGCGGCATCGTCGTCATCGACGCCTCCGAGCTGGCCGAGATGCAGGAGTCGCACGACGCTGTGTACCGCCCCGAATCGCTCCGCAAGGCCTGCCGCCGCGCGGTCGAGGGGTCGAACGGCCGCCGGCTGGTGCTGCCGCCGCGCGACCCGGCCGAGCGCGTGCAGGAGGCTGCTCGGTCGGGCGGCTTCGCGACCCGCGGCGGCGGCCGCCGGGTCGCCTGACCGGCACCTCTCCACCAAGCAACCCTTACGTTCGACTCGACCTTTACTGTTGCGCGGAGAGCAAGGTTGGCCGCACTCCCGCGGCACCACTCCGGCCGAGGATCTGCCCTGGGGAGCTCAGCCGGTGCGCTGCAGGAACGTCAGCACCGCCGTGCGCGTTGCCTCCGGCGCGTCGGCGTGGTACGCGTGTCCGGCTCCGTCGATCAGGGCCAGCGTGCCGCCGGTGCGGCCGGCCAGGCGGACGGCGTTGCGCGGCGGCACGATCAAGTCGTCGGCGCCGTGCAGGACGAGCACCGGCATCGGCAGCCGCCGGGGACGCCGGCAGAGGTGCAGCACCGCCGCCACGAACTGGCGGCGCAGGCCGGCCGATCCGAGGCGGACGTGGACGAGCGCCGAGCGGACCTCCTGCAGCGAGCCGGCCGGGCCGGCCAGGCGGGCCAGCGCCCGGAGGCGCTCGCGCGGGTCGCGGCGCAGCATTGCGCGGATGGTCGCACCGACCATTCGCAGCCGTGGCAGCGCGAGGTCTCGGCCGCCCGCCAGAGCGGCGCCCAGCACCAGGCGGTGGACGCGGGCCGGGTGCAGCGCGGCCAGGCGCTCGGCCACCAGGCCGCCGAAGCAGTAGCCGTAGACGTCGGCCGCCCGCACGCCGCACGCGTCGAGCACCGCGACCGCGTCGGCCGCCAGTCGCCCGGTCGTGAACAGGCGG
>JBBQFB010000307.1:0-3725 GCA_038321545.1 Gaiellales bacterium | reverse complement strand
ACGCGGGCCGGGTGCAGCGCGGCCAGGCGCTCGGCCACCAGGCCGCCGAAGCAGTAGCCGTAGACGTCGGCCGCCCGCACGCCGCACGCGTCGAGCACCGCGACCGCGTCGGCCGCCAGTCGCCCGGTCGTGAACAGGCGGCCGCGTGACGAGGAGCGCCCGGCGCCGCGCGTGTCCATCAGGATCACGTCGTGTCGCTCCTCCAGCCAGGCCACCGTCTGGCGCCACGAGGCGAGCGTCAGACCGAGGCCGGCCAGCAGCAGCACGGGCGGCGCGCCGGACGGGCCCCGGCGGCGGTAGAAGATGGAGGCGCCATCCGACGCGATTGCATAGGGCATGTCACCCATGCATTCGCACGCCGGCGCTTGACGGTGCGGTCCGGAGCGTTCAGGGTGCCGCCATGCCTGACCGCGCTGACGTGCTCGTGATCGGCAGTGGCGCCTCGGGCGCGATCGTGAGCCGCTACCTCGCCGAGCGCGGGTGCTCGGTCGTCTGCCTGGAGCAGGGCCACTGGGTGAACGCCTCCGAGTTCCCGGGCAACCGGCCCGAGTGGGAGCTCGAGATGTCGCAGCGCTGGCATCACGACCCGAACCTGCGGCGGCGCGCCGACGACTATCCCGTCGAGGTCACGAATGCCGAGATCATGCCCCAGATGTTCGCGGGCGTGGGCGGCTCGACGATCCACTTCGGAGGGCACTTCCCGCGGCTGATGCCGTCCGACTTCCGTGTCCGCAGCCTGGACGGCGTCGGCGACGACTGGCCGATCTCCTACGCCGACCTGCAGCCGTACTACGAGCAGACCGACCGCGATCTCGGGGTCTCCGGCCTCGGCGGCGACCCGGCCATCCCGCCCGGCGCCGCCCCGCCGCTGCCGCCGCACCCCATCAACGCGTACGGGCGGAAGGCCGCGGAGGGCATGAACGCGCTCGGCTGGCACTAGTGGCCGGCCCCGAACGCGATCGCCTCGCGCGACTGGGGCAACCTGCAACGGTGCGCGCGGTACGGCACCTGCGAGACGGGCTGCCCGCACGGGGCCAAGGCCAGCGTCGACCTGACGCACTGGCCGGCGGCGATCAAGCACGGCGCCCGGCTGGTGACGGGCGCGCGCGTCCGTGAGATCACCGTCGACGCTCGCGGCCGCGCGAGCGGCGCCATCTACCGTGACCGCGCGGGCGCCGAGCATCACCAGGCTGCCGATCTCGTCGTGATGGCCGCCAACGGCGTCGGCACGCCGCGCCTGCTGCTGCTGTCGCGCTCGGCGCAGCACCCCGAGGGCCTGGCGAACTCGTCCGGGCTCGTCGGCCGCCGGCTGATGCTGCACCCGACCGGCGTCGTGGTCGGGGTCTACGACGACGACCTGGAGTCCTGGAAGGGGCCGGCCGGCCAGCCGATCCACTCCCTCCAGTTCTACGAGACCGACACCGACCGCGGCTTCGTGCGGGGCGCGAAGTGGCAGGTGATGCCGACGCAGGGGCCGCACCGGATGATTTCGCTGCTCGACGGCCGCCCGTACGACGAGACCTGGGGCACGAAGATGCAGGAGCACGTCCGCAGCCACCTCGGCCGCTGCATCGACTGGGGCGCGATCACGGAGGATCTGCCCGACGAGGCGAACACCGTCACGCTCGACGACTCGGTCACCGACGGCGACGGCATCCCGGCGCCGCGCGTCACGTACACCATCGCCGAGAACAACTGGCGGCAGCTGGACTGGCATCTCGACCGCATCACCGAGGCCCACCTGGCGGGCGGCGCGAAGGCCACCTACCGCCTGCGGGTCTGCAACGACCAGCCGGGCCACCTGCTCGGTACCGCGCGGATGGGCACCGATCCAGCCACCAGCGTGACCGATCCATGGGGCCGCGCGCACGACGTCGAGAACCTGTTCATCGTCGATGGCAGCCTGTTCGTCACGGCCGGTGGCCTGAACCCGACGTCGACTATCTGCGCGCTCGCGCTGCGTACGGCAGAGCACATCGCGAACGCCGCATCGAAGCAGGCGGTGGCGACGTGACGCCCGAGCAGCGGGCCGCGTTTGCGCGGCTGGCGGACGAGTTGCTGCCCGCGACCGGCGACCTGCCGGCGCCGTCGTCGCTCGGCGTCGAGCAGAAGTGGCTCGACCGGGCGCTCGCGACGCGTCCCGATCTGGAGGCCGACCTCGAGCGGGCGCTGGCGTCGGGCTCGTCCGCGCGAGCGGTGCACGACGACGACCCGGCCGCGTTCTTCGCGCTCGGGCTGATGGCCACCGGCGCCTACTACCTGCACCCGCGCGTGCGCCGCCTGATCGGCTACCCCGGCCAGAAGCCCGACCCGGCAGCCGACGACGAGAGCGACTACTGGCTCCGCGACGGGATCCTCGACCCGGTCATCGAGCGCGGGCCGATCTGGCGCCAGGCGTGACGGCAACGCGCGAGACGTTCGCCGGCATGGGCGGCGTCGAGAAGGGCATCTGGTACGTCGCGTCGCTGCTGTCGACCGGCCTCTTCGCCTACGGCATCTGGCGGCTCGTGCAGCGGTGGCGGAGCGGTCGCGGCGCGCTCCAGCGCCCACGTATCGGCAGCACGCTGAAGATCGTCTTCACGCACGCCTGGATCCGGCGCCGGGCCGGCGCCGGCGGGTACGCGCACGCCGGCGTCTTCTACGGGTTCGGAGTGCTGTTCGCCGGCACGGTGATCCTCGCGATCCAGGACGACTTCGCCCAGCCCGTGCTGGGCTGGACGTTCTGGGAGGGCGCCTTCTACAAGGGTTACTCGTTGTTCCTCGACCTGTTCGGCGTCGCGCTCGTGGTCGGGCTGTCCTTCTTCGTGTGGCGGCGCCTGACGACGCGCCCATCGAAGCTGACGTACACCGCCGGTGACTGGGCGTTCCTCGGCCTGCTGTTCTTCCTCGCGCTGAGCGGGTTCGCGCTCGAGGCGCTGCGGATCGCGATCGACCGGCCGAGCTTCGAGGTGTGGTCGCCGCTCGGCTACGTCATCGGCAACGGGTTGCACGCGGCCGGCCTCGGGCCGGCCACCGCCGAGTCGCTCCGGCACGTCACGTGGTGGGTGCACGGCATCGTGGCGCTGTCGTTCGTCGCGGCGATCCCGCGCACCAAGGCGCTGCACATGCTGGCCGGCCCAGCGGGCGTGTCCGTGCGCGAGGGCACCGGCGGGGCCGGCCTGCCGGCCGAGCCCGAGGCGGGATACGCGACGTTCGCCGACTTTCTGCCGCGGCACCTGATCGACCTCGACTCCTGCACCAGGTGCGGCCGCTGCCACGAGGCGTGTCCAGCCACCGCCGCCGGGCTGCCGCTGTCGCCACGCGACCTCGTGCTCGACCTGCAGGCGACGGCGCGCGCCGGCGTCGCGCCCGGGATCGCGTCGGACACGCTGTGGTCGTGCATGCAGTGCATGGCGTGCGTCGAGATCTGCCCGGTCGGCATCGAGCACGTGCCGATCATCAACCTGCTGCGGCGCGGGCTGATCGAGCAGGGCGACCTCGACGACGGGCTCCAGAACGTGCTCGAAGCGGTTGCGACCAGCGGCAACTCGTTCGGCGAGTCGCGCCGCAAGCGCGCCCGGTGGACGCGCGAGCTCGACTTCGAGGTCCGCGATGCCCGCACCGAGCCGGTCGACGTGCTGTGGTTCGTCGGCGACTACGCGAGCCTCGACCCGCGCAACCAGCGCAATACGATTGCCCTGGCCCGCCTGCTGCAGGCCGCCGGCGTCGACTTCGGGATCCTCCAC
>JBBQFB010000306.1:0-3764 GCA_038321545.1 Gaiellales bacterium | reverse complement strand
GGGGGTGTGCGCGCGGGGGGTCAACGCCTCCGGATTGCGGGCGCCCCCACGACCCCCCGCGCCTCCTCGAGCCGCGCCGATGCGCCGCGGCCGTCGCGCAGCACCCGCGCGGCGCCCGCCGTGACGGCGGCATCGCCGTGTGCCTCGATGTTGCCGAACCGCTCCGCGGCCTCGATGGCGCGCTCGCCGTCGGCGATCGTGTCGTCGAGCCGGTCGCGAACGAGGTGCAGGTGCGCACGCGCCGCGAGCGCGTTGGCGGTCTCGGGCCGGTCGGTCCCGGCCAGCAGCTCGATGGCGTGTTCGGCCGCCTGGTGCGCCTCATCGACGTGACCGCGGCACATCAGGCGTGAGACGAGGAGGGCGGTGGCGTCCGCCTCGTGGCCGATGTCGCCCGCCGTGCGGTGCAGGTCGATCGCCTCGTGCAGGTCGGCGATCGACCCGACCTGGTCGTCGGCGGCGTACAGCGCGGCCGCCCGGTGCTGGAGGAGGTCGGCGCGCGCCGCAGGCTCGGCGAACCGCAGGGCGCGGCCGTACTGGGCGGCCGCCTGCCGGTGCGCGCCGACCGCGGTGGCCCGCGCGGCGGCCTCGGTCGCGAACCGCAGGGCTGCGTCGGCATCGCCGGCCAGCTCGGCGTGGTGTGCGAGCCGCGCCGGATCGGCGTGGGCAGGGGTGTCCGCGAGCGCGGCCAGGATCGTGCGGTGGAGCCCGGTTCGCCGGGCCGCCGACATCGCGTCGGCCACTGCCTCCCGCGCGATCTCGTGACGGTACGCGATCGCGCCGTCGCGCTCGTCCACGATTCCGGCATCGATGCCGGCCGCCGCGTGGTGGTGGCTCGCTCCGGCCGCATCGAGCAGCCAGTCCTCCGTCGGCTGCGGCGAGCACGCGATCAGGTCGAGGACGTCGCGGGTGGCGTCGTCGAGGCGCGAGAGGCGCGCGATGACGGCGTCGCGCACCGTCGCCGGGACGGCGTCGTCGCCGGCCGCGAGCACCTCGGTGACGAAGAACGGGTTGCCGGCCGTGCGGCGGTACAGCTCGTCGAGATCGACGGCGCGACCGTCCGCAAGGGTGCCGACCGCGGCCCGGGTGAGCGGCTCGATCGAGACGCGCGAGACGCCGTCGGCACTCGCGAGGTCGCCGAGCGCGACGCGCAGCGGGTCGCCCGCCGCGCTCGGTCCGGCGCGGTGCGTCACGATCGCCAGCAGGGGCATCGTGGCGATCCTGCGGCCAAGGATCCGGATCACGTCGAGCGTCGCCTCGTCGGCCCAGTGCGCGTCCTCGATCACGAGCACGGACGTCCCGTCGGCGACGTCGTCGCGGAGCGCGCCGAACACGTCGTGCGCGGTGCTCGGCTGTGCGAGCACAGCTCGCAGGCACTCGCTGGAGCTCAGCGCGACATCGGCAAATGGCGCGAGCGGCACCGGGGTGGATAGCGGGTCGCACGCTCCCCAACGGACCGGGTGGGTCGTCGCGGCGGCGAAGGCGCGGGCGACGGCAGTTTTGCCCACGCCGCTCTCACCCGCCACGAACACGAGCCGACCGGTTCCCGCGTCGGCATCGGCGAGCGCCAGGCCCAGCTTCTCGAGAACGGACTCGCGCTCGAGGAGCTCTCGTCTCGCAACGACAGCCACGCCTCCATCATGCCGCGGCGAGCAGCCGTCCGCAACGCCGATCGGGCGCCGGATCGGCGATGCTGTTCCGCGTGAACGACGGAATCGTGATCGGCGATGACGGACGGCACCGGTGCTCCTGGGGCGCATCGACGCCTGACTACGCTGCGTACCACGACGCCGAGTGGGGCTTTCCCGTCACCGACGACCGGCGGCTGTTCGAGAAGATCTGCCTCGAGGGGTTCCAGTCCGGCCTGTCGTGGCTGACGATCCTGCGCAAGCGGGAGGCGTTCCGGCAGGCGTTCGCCGGGTTCGACGCCGCGCGGGTCGCGGAGTTCGGCGACGACGACGTCACGCGCCTGCTGGGCGACGCCGGAATCGTCCGCCACGGCGGCAAGATCCGGTCGACGATCAACAACGCGCGGCGCGTGCTGGACGTCGTCGACGAGTGGGGCTCGCTCGCGGCCTACGTGTGGTCGTTCGAGACCGGCGAGCGCCCGGACGCGGCCGCGACACTCGCATACCGGCGCGAGAACACCACGTCGCCGGAGTCGGTCGCGATGGCCAAGGATCTCAAGAAGCGCGGGTTCTCGTTCGTCGGCCCGACCACGGTGTACGCGTTCATGCAGGCGATGGGGCTGGTCAACGACCACCTCGACGGCTGCTACGTCCGCGACGAGGCCGAGGCCCAGCGGGCGGCGCTGGTTCGTCCGGTCAGGCGGGCGCCGTGACGGAGGTCATAGAGCTGCGGGCGGGTGGGATGGCGGCCGATCTCGCGCCGCAGATCGGCGGCAGCCTCGCGGCCTTCCGGCTGGACGGCATCGACCTGATGCGGCCGCTGTCGGACGCCGACCGGACGGCCGGGAACGTGCTCGGCGCGGCGTCGTTCCCGATGGTGCCGTACGCCAACCGGATCGCGGGCAACGCGTTCACGTTCCGTGGCAAGGCCTACACGTTCGCGATGAACAACCCGCCCGAGATCTACCACGTCCACGGGACGGGCTGGCTCCGGCCCTGGACGGTCGTCGGCAGCAGCGATGCCGAGGCGGTGCTGAGCCTCGAGGTGGTCGAGCCGGGGGCGGCCTACGCGTATCGCTCGACGCAGCGCTACGCCCTGGACGCCGACGGGCTGACGGTCGAGATGACGATCACGAACGCCGGCGCCGACACGATGCCGTTCGGCTTCGGGCACCACCCGTGGTTTGCCCGAGACGCGGACGCGACCGTCCAGTTCCACGCGCGGACGTTCCACCTGAACGAGCCGGAGGTCGTGATCGGCGAGCGCATCGCGCTCCCGCCTGAGGTGTCGTTCGAGCAGCCGCGCGGTCTGCCCGAGCGCTGGCGGTGCAGCGACTACGGCGGCTGGACGGGCCCGGCGACGGCGCGCTTCCCGAGCCGCGGCGTTGGCGTCGCGATCACGGCCGACCCGGTGTTCGGCCATCTCATGTTCTACGCGCCCGATCCGCACAGCCCGATCTTCTGCATCGAGCCGCAGACGAACGCCTCGTGCGCGTTCAACCGCGCCGGTGGCTTCGAGGATCCAGACGACGGCGTGCTCATCCTCGAGCCGGGCGAGAGCGCCGGCGGCAGCGTGCGCTTCGCGGGTTTCCGGCTGTAGCTGGTGCGCGCGGGCGGTGTCCGAAGGCGCGCTGGCGGCACGGAGGTGCGCCCAAGCTACCAACCAGGGCATGCGCAAGTCCCTAGGGTCGCGCCGGGGACGCGCGCGTCGTGCCCCGAGCGAAACGTCTTTCGCGGATGTGCGCCGGGACGACCAACCGGGTGCCAGGCACCGGATTCGAGGCACCGGATTCGATGCAGTCGGCCCGTCGAGGACCGCAATCGAGCTCGCCTCCCCCGTGCGGGGTAGGGATCGCGCAGCGAGATGCCGACACCAAGTGGGTGACGCCTCCCGCCTCGTCCGGCTCCCGCTGGCCGCACCGCGCGTGTCTCGTGGTTGCCCTGCTCGCCCTCCCGCTGCTGCTGCTCGCGATCCCGGCGCTGGCCTCGGCCGCGCCGTCGTCGGCGTCCAATGACGCCTCCATAGCCAGCGGCGACCACGCCGATGTCGGACGTGGGGCGACGGTGACCCGCTTCGCACGGCGCATGGTCGGCATCCCGTACGTCACCGCGGGCGCGACGCCGCGAGGGGTCGACTGC
>JBBQFB010000305.1:0-3803 GCA_038321545.1 Gaiellales bacterium | reverse complement strand
GACGGCGGACACGTCGACGGAGACGTTGTCGCGGGTGATGATCCCCTGTGATTGGATCGGCATCGTCACGATCCGCAACGAGACGCGCCGGATCCGGTCGATGATCGGGATGATCACGATCAGGCCCGGGCCGATCGCATCGTCGCCGACGCGGCCGAGCCGGAACTTCACGACTCGCTCGTACTGCTTCACGACGTGCAGCGACGCCGCCAGGACCAGTGCAACCAGCACGGCGACGACGACGACCGCACTGAGGGCGGTGTTCATGGCGTCTCCTTCCGCCGGCAGCGCCGGCACTGCAGCGAGGGCGACGTCCCGATCGTTCGAGACGCACGATGCCGACCAGGTTGCTGGGGAAGGCGGTCGCCGGCAACGAGACCTGGGCCGGCACCCGCACGCTACCACTGCGAGTGTTGAGCGCAGGTTGCGCCCTGGAGCCGATCCGGCAGTGCTCCGCGTCCTCTCGCAGGGGCCGGTCGGGGCCTGCACGCGGATCGCCGCCTAGCAGCGGCCGCTCGCCCGCCCGTTGTACTATCGGTGGCCCGTCAGCGCGAGACCGAACGAAGGAGGTACATCGTGGGCTCGACCGGAGCTGCCGGCCTCGCCGCCGTCGCGAAGGCGCTCGTCGCGGAGGGCACGGGGATCCTCGCTGCCGACGAGAGCGGCGGAACGATCAAGAAGCGGTTCGATTCGATCGGCGTCGAGTCGACCGCCGATCGACGGCGGGCGTACCGCGAGCTGCTGTTCACAACGCCGGGCGCCGAGGAGTTCATCTCGGGCGTGATCCTCTTCGACGAGACGATTCGCCAGAGGGCTGCCGACGGCACGCCGTTTCCGGAGGTCCTCACGGCGCGCGGAATCGTCCCCGGCATCAAGGTCGACCAGGGTGCCAAGCCGCTCGCCCTCGCTCCCGGCGAGACCGTCACCGAGGGGCTGGACGGGTTGCGCGAACGCCTCGCGGAGTACCACGGCCTGGGCGCGCGGTTCGCGAAGTGGCGAGCGACGTACACGATCGGTCAGGCGACGCCGAGCGACGACTGCATCTGGGTCAACGCCCACGCGCTGGCGCGGTACGCCGCGCTGTGCCAGGAGGCGGGTCTCGTACCGATCGTTGAGCCCGAAGTGCTGATGGACGGGGAGCACTCGATCGAGCGCTCCGGCGCCGTCACCGGCCGCGTCCTGCAAGCCGTCTACACCGAGCTCCACGACCAGCGCGTCTCGCTCGAGGGGACGCTGCTGAAGCCGAACATGGTGCTGACCGGCTACGACGCCGGGGATCGGGCCGGGGTCGAGGAAGTGGCCGAGTGCACCCTCGCCGTGCTGTACCGGCACGTCCCGGCGGCGGTGCCGGGGATCGTGTTTCTGTCCGGCGGCCAGACCGAGGAGGACGCCACCGCGCACCTGAACGCCATGAACGCTCGCGGCCCGCACCCGTGGGAGCTGTCGTTCTCGTTCGGCCGTGCGCTGCAGGCGCCTGCGCTGAAGGCCTGGCGCGGCCAGGACGCGAACGCGGTCGCCGCGCAGCAGGCCTACTACAAACGCGCCGCCCTGAACTCGGCTGCGCGTACCGGCGCGTACTCGCCGGCACTCGAACACTCGGCCTGACCGACGCAGGTGGTCAGGGTCGAACGCTCGCCATCGACGTCGGCTCCGCCGAGATGGATCAAGGCCGGCTCGTCATGCGCGGCGACCGCCCGAGGTCACGTCGCGTCGGGTTCGGTCGCCATGGATCGGGAATACCAGAGGTTGATCCGAAGGTGGTACTCGATGCTGTCCGTTGTTGCTCGCTCGTTCCAGGTGCCCGACGATCGGGTGCTCGAGTCGTCGGCGCATGCGCCCGAGCCCGACGAGACCGAAGGGTCGGCGTAGCAGTGTCGGTCGATGATCAGCGGGCCCGAACGAGCGCGACCGGGGCGGCGTTCTTCGACCTCGACCGGACGCTGATCCGACGCTCGTCGATGCTGGCGATGGCGCCGACGCTGCGGCGGCACGGGCTGATCGGCTGGCGGTCACTGGCCCGTGCGACGGCCTGGCACGCGGTCTATCTCGTCCGCGGCGTCAGCTCGAAGGAGCTCTCCCAGGTCGCCGGCCAGACGTTCCGCCTCATGCGCGGCTGGCCGGTCGACGAGTTCCGCGCGCTGATCGCCGAGGAGATCGAGCCGCTCGCCGCGCTCGCCTTCCCCGATGCGATCGCGCGCATGCGCGCCCACCAGGCGCGTGGCGAGCAGGCGGTTGTCGTGTCCGCATCGCTGATCGACCTCGTGCAGCCGCTCGCGGATCGCCTCGGCCTGGATGGGGCGATCGGCTCGCGCGCGGTGATCCGCGACGGCCGGTACACCGGCGAGGTCGAGACCTTCCTGCACGGGAAGGAGAAGGCCGACGCGGTGCGCCAGTACGCCGAGACCCACGGCATCGACCTGCAAGCCTCGAGCTCGTACACCGACTCGCGGTCCGACATCCAGCTGCTGGAGGCCGTCGGCCACCCGCACGCCGTCAATCCCGACAAGGCCCTGAAGCGCGAGGCCGAGGCCCATGGATGGCCGGTGCTGCACTTCTCGTCCAGCAAGCTCTCGCTCGCGGAGGCGGAGGCGGAGCTGTTGCTGCACACCGGCGGCGACACCGACGCGGGCTGACCGGCGGCGGCCGGGCATCTTCGACGCCTCTTACGAACCTCTAGGGTGGCGCACAGGCCCGCTTGGTGTCCTGCTGGAGCACGGACACCCTAGAGAAAGCGTGAGATGAGTACATTCCTCGCCACCAACCGACGGCGCATCGCCGCGGCGGTCGTCAGCGCCGCGGTGCTCGGCGGATCGGCGGCTGCCGTCGCCGCAACGCAGAGCTCCGGCCAGGCCGAATCCCAGGCGGTCATCAACGATGCCGCGGCGCAGATCGGCGTGACGCCGGCCAAGCTGACCGATGCCCTCCAGCAGGCGCTGATCGACCGCGTCAACGCGGACGTCACGGCCGGCACCATGACCCGCGCCCAGGCCGATCGGGCCATCGCCGCGATCAAGAGTGGTCAGATACCGCTGGTCGGGGGCGGGCGCGGCGGTCGCGGACACGACGGGATGCGCGGCCAGATGGGCATCGACGACGCCGCGGCGTCGTTCCTCGGACTGACCGTCCAGCAGATCAGGACCGAGACAGACGCCGGCAAGACGCTCGCCCAGGTCGCCACCGCGCACGGCAAGACCGTCGCAGCCCTCAAGGCCGCGATCACGACCAGCGTGACCAAGGACCTCGACGCGGCCGTCAAGGCCGGCCAGATCACGGCCACGGAGAAGACACAGCGGCTCGCCGGGCTCTCGGCTCATATCGACCAGGAGCTGAACGAGACCCACACCGGCGGGGGCGACGGGTCGCGAGGTAACGACTGGCAGGGCGACGGGCCGCCGACCGGTGGCACTGCCGCGCCGGCTCCAACCTCGTAGCGGCTCGGGGCTCCGCCGTTCGAAACCTGGTCGGACGCGAGCGTACGAACGAGGGTGATCGTCGGAACTGCGGCGCGTGACGCACTCCGACGGTCACCCTCCACTTCGCAGCAGGTTGTTCGAGGCTCCTCGCAGCGTCTCGACCAACTCGGTGGGCGAGCCGGCGCCCGGTTGCGCCGTCCGCTTCGAGTTCAGCGACCTGGGGTGCACTGATGTCGAAGCATGCGGTTCGTCTCGTCGCTTGTCAGGTGGTTTCCCACATCCGAAAGCCGCCGGTGAACGCGTTGCTGGTGCTGCCGAGCCGGGAGTTGGACGGAAGCTTGTGGAGCTTCTTGGCGTTGCCGCCCCCGAGGACGACGGTGTCGGGCTCGA
>JBBQFB010000304.1:0-3821 GCA_038321545.1 Gaiellales bacterium | reverse complement strand
CAGTTCGGCATCGAGCTCAGCTACGCCGAGCAGGACCGGCCGCGTGGCCTCGCCGACGCGTTCGTCGTCGGCAAGTCCTTCATCGGTGGCGACTCGGTCGCGCTGGTGCTCGGCGACAACATCTTCCACGGCGAGGGCCTCGCGGACATCCTCCAAGCCGAGGTGGCGCGCATCGACGGCTGCACGCTGTTCGGCTACCGCGTCGGCGATCCCGAGCGATACGGCGTGGCCGAGGCGGACGGCGAGGGCCACATCATCGGCATCGCGGAGAAGCCTGCCGATCCTCGCTCGAACCTCGCGGTGACGGGTCTCTACTACTACGACAACTCGATCGTCGACATCGCGGCCGGCCTCGCCCCGTCAGCCCGTGGCGAGATCGAGATCACGGACGCGAACAACGTCTACGTGCAGACCGGCAACGCACGTCTCGTGGAGCTTGGCCGCGGCATGGCCTGGCTCGATACCGGGACGCATGACTCGCTGCTCGAGGCGTCGCAGTTCATCCACGTCCTGCAGCACCGACAGGACCTGCGGATCGCCTGCCTCGAAGAGGTCGCGTTCCGGATGGGCTACATCACGATCGAGGCGCTCGCGCCGCTGGCCGCCGCGCTCGGCAAGTCGTCGTACGGCGAGTACGTCGCGATGCTCAGCCGCGGAACGGCAGCCACGAGCTGATCTCGGCCAGCCGCGGCGCCGTCCGATCACGATCGCTCACCAGCGGGTCGACTACACCCCAGTCGATGCCGATCTCGGGGTCGTCCCAGGCCAGCGAGCGCTCCACCGCACCGTCGTAGTACGCCGAGCACTTGTAGACGACGTCCGCGACGTCACTGGTGACGACGAAACCGTGCGCGAATCCGATCGGCACGTACAGCTGGTGGTGGCCCACGTCGTCCAGGTCGTTTGCCTGCCAGTGCCCGAACGTGGGCGATCCGACCCGCAGGTCGACCACGATGTCGCGGATCGAGCCGCGGGCGCAGCGGATCAGCTTCGCCTGGCCGGGCTCGACCGAGAAGTGCAGGCCGCGCAGTACGCCCCGTCCGGAACGCGAGTGGTTGTCCTGCACCCAGTCGTCGTGCACACCGCGATCGGCCAGCGTGCTCGCGCGATACGTCTCCACGAAGAAGCCACGGTCGTCGCCGTGCACCGCCGGCTCGATCAGGATCGGTCCGTCCACGCTCAGCTCCGCAGCTCGGCCTGGAACCGCTCTGCCAGCGCGCGCACGACGGTCTCGCGCACTGCGGTCGCCTCGTCCTCGGTCAGCGTGCGCTCCGGATCCTGGAACACCAGCCGGATCGCGAGCGACACCTTCCCTGCGCCGAGCCGCTGTTCGTCGCGGTACACGTCGAACACGCCGGCGTGGGTGAGCAGCGGTGCGCCCGCCTCGCGCGCCACGGCCAGCAGGTCCTCTGCCGCGACAGAATCGTCGACGACGACGGCGATGTCCTGCAGCACCGGCGGCTGGTCGGGCACCGGCACGTAGCCGAAGCCGGCCGGGACCGCGGCGGCCAGCACGTCGAGGTCGAGCTCGAACACCGCCACACGGCCCTCCAGCTCAAACCGCTCGGCCGTTACCGGGTGCAGCTCGCCGATCTCCCCCGCCCGCAGGCCGTTCGGGCCGACGATCACCCGGGCCGCGCGTCCGGGATGCAGGTACGGCTGCTGCAGCGGCTCGAACCGCACGGCGACTCCGAGCCGCGTGCAGAGCGTCTCGACGACGCCCTTCGCGGTGAAGAAGTCGGCCTCGGGGCCGGCCCCGTTCCACGCCGTGCCGCCGAGGCGGCCGCTGAGCACGACGCCCAGCGTCCACGGCTCGTTCGCCAGCGCCTCGGTCGAGACCTTGCCGCCCGGCGCGTGGTACAGGTGCGCGACCTCGAACAGAGCGACGTCCGGCTGACCGGTCGAGCGGTTCCGGCGCACGGCGCGCAGCAGGCTCGGGACGAGCATCCGCCGCATCAGCGCGAAGTCGGCCGACAGCGGGTTCTGCAGGGGCACCATGCCGCGGCGCGGATCGTCGTCGGCGAGGCCGTACAGATCGGGCAGGCCGGCATCGACCAGCGACAGCGTGTACGCCTCCTGCAGGCCGGCGCCGGCGAGCGCGTCCTCGACCCGCCGCCGCACCAGCTGCGCCGGCGTCAGCGAGCCGCCGCCGTCGGTGCGGCCCGGGATCGTCCGCGGCAGCTCGTCGAGTCCGTGGATGCGCCCGACCTCCTCGACCAGGTCGATCTCGCGCGTCGTGTCCTTGAGTCGCCAGGTGGGCACCGTCGCCGCCACGCCCTCCGGCACCGCCTCGGGCTCGTAGCCCAGCCGCGTCAGCACCCGCACCGCCTCGTCGTCGCTGATCGGCATGCCGAGGATCTGCCCGGCGAACCCCGTCCGCAGGACGATCCGCTCGCGGCCGGGCAGCTTGCCGACGACGTCCTGATCGTCGGGGAGCATCTGGCCGCCCGTCAGATCGGCGATCAGCTCGGCCGTCCACGCCGACGCCTGGGGTGCGAGATAGGGGTCGACGCCGCGGATCCAGCGCCCGGCGCCGTCGGTGCGCAACGCGAGCGCCTGGCTGGTGCGCGCGATGCCGTAGCGCTCGAAGTTCGCTGCCTCGATCACGATCGTCTGCGTCTCCGGCACGATCTCAGAGCCCTCGCCGCCCATGATGCCGGCGAGGCCGTTCGGGCCCTCCGCGTCGGCGATCACCAGCATGTCGGGCGTCAGCGTGCGCCGCTTGCCGTCCAGCGTCACCAGCGTCTCGCCTGGGCGCGCCAGTCGCGCCGTCAGCTCGCCGCCGGGGATCTTCGCCGCGTCGTAGGCGTGGATCGGGTTGCCGATGCCGAGCATCACGTAGTTCGTGATGTCGACCGCGTTCGAGATCGGCCGCATGCCCGCGGCGGCCACCCGCTGCCGGATGCGCAGCGGCGAGGCGGCGAGGGTGACGCCGTCAAAAGCGCGAGCCGTGAACCGCGGGCAGCGGTTGAAGTCGTCGATCGCAACGCGCACCACGTCGGAGGTCGGCCTGGATGCGGTGGCCGGCGGCACGACGCCCGGCATCGGCTCAAGGGCGGTGTCGAGCAGCGTCGAGATCTCGCGGGCGATCCCGTACACGCACATCAGGTCGCCGCGATTGGCGGTCACCTCGAGGTCGAGCACCACCTCCTCGAGCGCGAAATGGTCGCCCGCATCCGACCCGATCTCGTACACGTCGGGCAGCCGGATGATCCCGTCGTGCTCGTCGGAGAGCTGCAGCTCGCGCTCCGACAGCATCATCCCGTTCGACACCTCGCCGCGCAGCTTGGCCTGCCGCAGCGGCTCCGGCGATCCCGGCAGCACCGCACCCGGCAGCGCGACCACGACCGTGTCGCCGAGCACGAAGTTCGCGGCGCCGCAGACGATCTGGCGCGGCTCGCCCTCCCCCACGTCGACCTGGCAGAGCCGCAGCCGGTCGGCGTTCGGGTGCTTCCCGAACTCGACCACGCGCCCGATCTTGAAGTTGCCGTGGTTCGCGCCCTGGTCGGGCGCACCGCGCGTGAGGATCCGATCGACCTCGAGGCCCGACAGCACGAGACGCTCCGCCAGCTCGGCGAGCGGCAGATCGAACGCGACGTAGTCACGCAGCCAGGAGACGGGGACCTTCACGAGGGAAACTGCTCCAGGAACCGGAGGTCGTTGTCGTACAGCATCCGCAGGTCGGGGAACCCGTACTTGAGGAACGCGATCCGCTCGATGCCCATCCCGAACGCGAAGCCCTGCCACACGGCGGTGTCCAGCCCGGCCATCTCGAGCACGTTCTGATCGACCTCGCCCGCGCCCAGGATCTCGATCCAGCC
>JBBQFB010000303.1:0-3837 GCA_038321545.1 Gaiellales bacterium | reverse complement strand
GGCTCGACATCCGGCGCATCGAGACGCTCAAGGACGGCGGCGACGCCTACGGCAACCGCGTCCGCGTCAAGGTGGTCAAGAACAAGATGGCCCCGCCCTTCCGGCAGGCCGAGTTCGACATCATCTACGGCGAGGGCATCTCCTGGGAGGGGTCGGTCCTCGACGTCGGCCTGGAGAACAAGGTCGTCCAGAAGTCCGGGTCGTACTTCTCCTTCCGCGAGACGCGGCTCGGCCAGGGCCGGGCCAACGCGGTCGCGTTCCTGAAGGAGCACCCCGACACGCTGCGCGGCATCCTCGAGGCGATCGTCGCCGAGGACCCCTCGATCGTGATCCCGGGCGTCACGGCGCCGCCGCCGTCCGACGAGGTGGCCGAGGCGATCGCGAACGGCCGCGCGCCCGTCGAGGTGCCCGCCGAGGCCGTCGCCGAGGCGTGATGGAAGAGCGTGACCGTGCGATGCGCCGGGCGGGGGAGCTCCTTGCCCGGCGCGCGCACGGGCGCGATGAGCTGCGCCGCAAGCTCGCGCGCGGCGGCGACGACGAGGTCGCCGCCGAGGTGATCGACGACCTGGCCCGGATGGGCTACGTCGACGACGAGCGGTACGCCTCGGCGCTCGCCGAGCACCGGCTCGCACGCGGCTGGGGGCCGGTCAGGATCGGGTCCGACCTGGCCGGCGCGGGCGTGCCCGAGGCGATCGCGAACGCGGCCATCGCGGCGCTCGACCGCGAGACCGTCCGCGACGCGGCCCGCCGCGCTATCGGCGACCGGGTCGGCGCCGCGGCAGCGCGCCGCCTCGCAGCGCGCGGGTTCGACGAGGACGTCGCCGACGGCCTGCTCGACGCCTCGTAACGATTGCCGCGCATCCGGGGTCGCGCTACTCTGCACCGGTTCTGGCGACGGTCCTGCACCGTCTGCCCGTTGTTCGTGTGTAGTCCCCAGCGTGATTTCCCACCGGTTGCGGCGCGCCGTCCCCGGATCTGACATACCCCGCCGTGTGCGGGGGAAAGAGGTGGTTTCGTGGACGTCCTCGTGGTTGCGGTCGCTGTCGTGGCCGCGCTTCTCGTAGGCGGATCGGTCGGATTCCTCCTGCAGAAGAAGTTCACCGGGGTGCGGGCGGAGGCCGACACCCTGAAGGCCGAGTCGCTGCTGGAAGATGCGCAGCGCGACGCCGACGCCCTCCGCAAGGAGGCCGAGCTCCAGTCCAAGGAGCTCCAGCTGCGCGTGCGGCAGGAGACCGAGGAGCAGCTCGAGCTGCGCCGCTCCGAGGTGGCCCGCGCCGAGGAGCGCGCGACCGCCCGTGACGAGCAGATCGACCAGAAGGACGCCGAACTGACGCGCCGCGAGCAGGGCATCAGCGACCGCGAGGTGCACGCCCGCACGCTCCAGGAGGAGCTGAAGGCGACCAGGGACGCCGCCGTCCGCGAGCTGGAGCGCGCCTCCGGCATGACCCAGTCGCAGGCCCGCGAGCTGCTGCTCAAGGAGACGGAGGACGACGTCCGCCACGACATGGCGAAGATGATCCGCCGCGTCGAGGAGGAGGCCAAGCAGGAGTCCGACCGCCGCGTCCGCAACATCATCTCGACCGGCATCGGCCGCCTTGCCGCCAGCCATGCCGCCGCCACCACCGTGTCGATGGTCGAGCTCGCGTCCGACGACATGAAGGGCCGCATCATCGGCCGCGAGGGGCGCAACATCCGGGCCCTCGAGACGATCACCGGCTGTGACGTCATCATCGACGACACGCCCGGCATGGTGATCCTGTCGGGCTTCGACGGCGTCCGTCGCGAGATCGGCCGGCTGACGCTCGAGAAGCTGATCCAGGACGGGCGCATCCACCCGTCGCGGATCGAGGAGATGTACTACCAGGCGAAGGCCGAGATCGAGGAGAAGATCGTCCAGGCGGGCGAGCAGGCCTCGTTCGAGGCGAACGTACCGGGCCTGCATCCCGAGCTGATCAAGGTGCTCGGCCGCCTCAACTACCGCACGTCGTACGGACAGAACGTGCTGCGCCACTCGCTCGAGTGCGCACACCTGGCCGCGATGATGGCGGCCGAGATGGGCGCCGACCAGAAGACCGCTCGCCGCGCGGCGCTGCTGCACGACATGGGCAAGGCCGTCACGCACGAGGTCGAGGGATCGCACGCGATCATCTCCGGCCAGCTGTGTAAGAAGTACGGCGAGTCGGCGGCCGTCGTCCACGCCGTCGAGGCGCACCACTTCGACGTCGAGCCGCAGACCGTGGAGGCAGTGCTCGTGCAGGCCGCCGACGCCATCTCCGCCGCGCGCCCGGGTGCCCGCGGCGAGAGCCTCGAGAACTACGTGAAGCGGCTCGAGGCGCTCGAAGCGATCGCGATGGGCAAGAAGGGCGTCGAGAAGTGCTTCGCCATGCAGGCCGGTCGCGACCTGCGAGTGATGGTGAAGCCCGAGGAGATCGACGACGACGCGGCCACGCTGCTGGTGCGCGAGATCGCGAAGGAGATCGAGGCCAGCCTCGAGTACCCGGGGCAGATCAAGGTCACGGTGATCCGCGAGTCGCGGGCCACCGAGTTCGCCAAGTAACAGCTTGTCGGTGATCGCCGCATCCCAGACCCGCCGCACGTTCGCGGGGCTGATCGCTGCGGCGATGACCGGCTACCTGTCGATCGGCGTCGTGATCGCCGTCCTGCCCGTCTACGTGAAGACCTCGCTGGGCGGTTCCGATGTCACGGTCGGCATCGTGCTCGGCGCGGTGCCGGCCGGCATGCTGCTGACACGGCCGCTCGCGGGCCGGATCATCGACCGTCGCGGACCGCGCGGCGTGATCATCGTCGCGCTGCTCGCGGCGTCGCTGGCCGGCGCGCTGTACCCGCTGGCCGGCTCCAGCACGATGCTGCTGCCGGCGCGGTTCCTGCACGGCGCGGCCGAGGCGTGCGTGTACACCGGCGGGCTGGTATGGGTGGTCGGCATGGTCGCGCCGGAGCGACGCGGGCGCGCGATCGGCCTGTACGGCCTGTGCGTCTGGAGCGGGTTCACCATCGGACCGCCGCTGGGCCAGATCGCGCACGAGATCGGCGGCTTCAACGCCGTGTGGGCGCTGGCAGCGGCCCCGCCGCTGATCGGCGCGCTGGTGATCAGCCGGCTGCCGGCGCCGGCCGACCCGCCGGAGCACGAGGGACGGCGCCAGCTCCTGCCACGGGGGTCGGTTCGGCCCGGCATCGGCGGCGGCATGGCGGGCATCGGCATCGCGGCCATCAACGGGTTCGTGGTGCTGCTCTGCATCGACCGCGGGTTCGGCCAGACGGAGGGCGCGATCGCGATCGCGCTGTTCGCCTTCGCGACCCTGGTCGGGCGGCTGGTGGCGGGCGGGCTGCCGGACCGGCTCGGCCCCCGCCGCACGATGGTGATCGCCGTCGCGCTGGGTGGCTCCGGGCAGTTGCTGATCGCCTTTGCGCCCGGCTGGTGGGCGGTCGGGCTCGGTTGCATCCTGTTCGGCTTCTGCTGGACGCTGCTGTTCCCGGCGCTCGCGATGCTGGTGGTCGACGCGGTCGAGCCGTCGCAGCGCGGCGCGGGGCTGGCGGCGTACTCGAGCTTCTTCGACCTCGGCTTCGGCGTCGGCGCGCCCGTGCTCGGACTGATCGCCTCGCAGCTGGGATACGGCGCCCTGTACGTGACGGCGGCGGTGCTGGTCACCTGCTCGCTCGTCTCGGTGGCCGGCAAGCGACCCTAGTGTCCCGCGTCGGAAGTTCGCGGACATCTCGGAGGCCACGGAGCGGCGCCTGGAAACCCGCCGGGGGACCCGGCGGGCTGCGTCACTGGCGGAGGATGGCGCCGAGCGGCAGCCGGCGCAGGCTCCGCGTCGC
>JBBQFB010000302.1:0-3904 GCA_038321545.1 Gaiellales bacterium | reverse complement strand
CCGCCGCCGTACTGGCCACGCGGGATCTCGCCGGAGAAGTCCAGGTAGTCGAGCGGGTGGTCCTCCGTGCGGACGGCGAGCCGGTTCTGGCGCGGATCGGGCGGGATCCCCTTCGGGAGGGCCCACGAGGCGAGCACGCCGTCGTGCTCGAGCCGCAGGTCCCAGTGGAGCGCCGTCGCGTGATGCTCCTGGATCACGAACCGGAGCTCGCCGGTCGGCGCCGGCGCCTCGCCTGAGGGCTCGGGCGTGGTCGTGAAGTCGCGACGGTCTCGGTACTCGTCGAGCGGCACCCCGAGAGGTTATCGACGCCGGACGGTCACCGCAGCGCTGCGCACCGTGACGGCGGCAGCTGCGTTCTTCGCGGTCACGACGCACGAGACCGACTTCGCGCGCATCGCATTCGTGAGCTTCAGCGTGGACTTCTTCTGCGTCCGCGACACCTTGCCGCCGATGCGCCATCCATACGTGAACTTCGGCGCGGGCGCCGCCTTCCACGTGCCGGCGCCGCACGTCAGGGTCTTGCCGACCCTGGCGGTGCCGCGGAGCTTCGGCTTCACGGTCGCGACCGGACGCGCGGCGAGCGTCGCCGTGCCAACGCTCGTGCCGGTGGCCGTCCCCCACGCGTTGCTGACGGTCACGGTCGCGCGAAGCGCCCGGCCCGCCGGGAGCCCGGCGATATCGAGTGACGTCGCACCGGCCGGTGCGCTGCGGAACGTGCCGTCGCTCGTCGCGATGACGATGGCCGGCTCGGCACCGCCGGGAATCCGCTGCCATGCGACGCGGAGCTTGTTGCCTGCGGTCGCGAAGACGGCGACGCCGGACACCTCCGGCACGAGCTGGGCGTCGACCCAGGCCGTGTAGAGCGAGACGTCGGTGAACTCACTCGAGTCGTGGCCGCACGGCGTGGTGGCACTGACGGGCATCAACACGACGCTCGAGATGCCGACCTGCTGCACGCCGGCCGGAGTCGAGACGATCAGCGGTCCGCCGGAGTCGCCGATGCAGATGTTCGGGGACGTCGACCCCGCGCAGATCAGGGCCGCATCGGGGCAGTCGCCGCCCGGCTGGATCAGCAGGTCGGCCTGCATCAGCTGGGCGGAGAAGATGGTGCCGGCGGCGTCCGTCGCGCCCCAGCCGATCGCCGTCGCCGTGCCCGACGCCGACGTCGCGGTGGCCCGCGCGATCGGCGTCGCGGTCGTCGGCGTGGATGTCAGCACCACGGCGATGTCGTTCGCGACGATCGGCGGAGGGCTGAACGCGGTATGCGTGACCAGCTTGCGCACCGCAAGGTGCTGGCCGCCGGCGAGGGACAGGTCGGTCTTGCCGGTGACGACCACCAGGTCGGGGGGTGTCAGCGTGCGGGTGCCGCCCGGCAGGTCCTGAACGATGCAGTGCGCCGCCGTCAGGAACGCGTAGGGCGCAATCGCGGTCGCGCCGCAGAACGATCCGTCGGAGTCCTTCGCGAACCCCGGCACGACAAGCGCCGCCGCGTACGGGTGCACGCCCGTTCCCGCGGGCGAGCCGCCCACGATCCGCGGCGTGACGCCGGCGTGGGCAATGGGCGCGAGCGTGAAGGCAAGCGCGACGATGAGGGGGGGCAGTCGCAGGCGCACAGAGAGTCCGGGCGCCAAGATACGACAGGTTGCGGGAGAATTACTACCCCGAGCTACACACTCGGGTGCGTCATCTCCATCGGCACGACCCAACGGTCGAAGTCCTCTGCCGACAGCAGGCCCGAGTCGAGCGCCGATTCGCGGAGGGTGATGCCCTTCTTGTGCGCGTTCTTGGCGATCGCCGCGGAGTTGTCGTACCCGATGTGGCGGTTGAGCGCCGTGACGAGCATCAGCGATGCGTTCAGGTACTCCTCGATGCGCGCCGTGACCGGCTCGATGCCGACCGCGCAGTGGTCGTTGAACGCGCGGCAGGCGTCGGCGATCAGGCCGATCGACTCGAGCACGTTGTGCACCATCACCGGCTTGTAGACGTTCAGTTCGAAGTTGCCCTGCGACCCGCCGAACGCGACCGCGGCGTCGTTGCCGAACACCTGGACGCACACCATGGTGAGCGCCTCGCACTGCGTCGGGTTGACCTTGCCCGGCATGATCGAGGAGCCCGGTTCGTTCTCCGGGATCGCGATCTCGCCGATGCCGCAGCGCGGGCCCGACGCCAGCCAGCGGACGTCGTTCGCCATCTTCATGAGCGCTCCGGCGAGCGTGCGCAGCCCGGCCGAGGCGTTCACGAGCGCGTCGTGCGCGGCGAGGGCCGCGAACTTGTTGTCGGCCGTCCGGAACGGCCGCCCCGTCTCCAGCGCGTACTGCCGCGCCGCCGTCACGCCGAACTCCGGGTGCGTGTTCAGCCCGGTGCCGACGGCCGTGCCGCCGATCGCGAGGTCGCACAGCCACGGGATCGTGTTCCGGACGTTCGTGAGGCACTGGTCGATCTGCGCCACCCAGCCGCCGACCTCCTGGCCGAGCGTGATCGGCGTCGCGTCCTGCAGGTGCGTGCGGCCGATCTTGACCACCTCGGCGTACGCGTCCGCCTTCGCGGCCAACGTGTCACGCAGGACGGTGACCCCGGGGACGAGCACGTCCTCGATCTGCTCCACGACGGCGATGTACATGGCGGTCGGGAAGGTGTCGTTGGACGACTGGCCGCGGTTGACGTCGTCGTTCGGATGGATCGGCGCCTTCGAGCCCATCGTGCCGCCCGCCAGCTCGATTGCGCGGTTCGAGATCACCTCGTTGGCGTTCATGTTCGACTGGGTGCCGGACCCGGTCTGGAACACGACCAGCGGGAAGTGGTCGTCGAGGTTGCCCGAGATCACCTCGTCGGCGGCGCGCGAGATCAGTTCGACCTTCTCCGGCGGCAGCTGTCCGAGCTCGCCGTTGGCGATCGCGGCGCCCTTCTTGAGGATGCCGAGCGCGCGGATGATGGGCCGGGTGAAGCGGAACCGGTCGACGCCGATCGGGAAGTTCTCGATCGACCGCTGGGTCTGTGCGCCCCAGTAGCGGTCGGCGGGAACCTCGATCGCTCCCATCGAGTCGGTCTCGGTGCGAAACGCTGTCATGGCCCGGAGGATATGCCTATGCTCCGGCCTGTGAGCCAGCAACGCACGCGGCCGAAATGAGCGGCTTCGTCTCCCTTCAGGGGTCGCTGCTGGTCGCGTCGCCGGCCCTGCTGGATCCGAACTTCCGCCGCTCCGTCGTGCTGCTGACCGAGCACGACGCCGAGGCGGCGATGGGCGTCGTGCTGAACCGGCGGCTCCAGGTCACGGTCGTGGACGCGGTGCCCGTCCTCGCCGACCTGGTAGAGGACGGGGCGCAGGTGTTCGAGGGCGGACCGGTGCAGTCCGGGTCGGTGCTCGCCCTCGCCGACTTCTGCGAGCCGGGGCTGTCGGCGTCGCTCGCGTTCGGTAGCGTCGGCTACCTGCGCGGCGACGAGGACCCGGCGGCGCTGGTCGGCGACGTGACCGCCGTGCGCGTGTTCTCGGGGTACAGTGGCTGGGGCCCGGGGCAGCTCGAGGCGGAGCTGGAGCAGGAGGCGTGGATCACGCTGCCCGCCGTGGTGGACGACGTGTTTGGCGATCCGGACGGCCTCTGGGGGCGCGCGCTGGCCCGCAAGGGCGGCCGCTACAAGCTGGTCGCGCGGATGCCCGACGACCCCTCGCTGAACTGATCCGTCGCCTATCGCAAACGGTGTGCCCGGAGTGACACGCTCCGCGCCATCTCCGAACGCCGTGCCCCAGATCGGTCAAGATGCGCGTCTTCTGGCACGTTGCGTTCTGGGGTCTGACCCCCGTGGCCGGGCGTTTCGGGGTCAGACCCCGCTCGCTGGACCTGCACGCCTTTGTCACGGAATACACGGCTACGGACGCGGGGCGAGCGCGTTGTGCAGGCGGTCGAGA
>JBBQFB010000301.1:0-3948 GCA_038321545.1 Gaiellales bacterium | reverse complement strand
CGCCGAAGAAGTGGCCTCCGTGGCCGACCTCCTGGTGGGCGTCCCAGGCCAGCGACTCCTCGGTGATCTCGAAGGGCTTGAACTCCTCGTGCATCATCCGCAGGATCTCGATGTCGACGATGAACTTCTCGTAGCACGAGGCGAGGCCCGACTCGAGCCAGCCGGCCGAGTGCATGACCCAGTTGGTGCCGGCCAGGAACGTCGGCATCATCGTCATCAGCGCCTCGTAGGCAGCCTGCGCGTCGACGGTCGTCGAGGCCGTCAGCCCGCCGCCGGAGCGGAACGGCAGGCCGTAGTGGCGGGCGATCTGCCCGGTGCACAGCAGGCCGACGGCCGACTCGGGCGTGCCGAACGCGGGCGCGCCCGACTGCATGTCGTTGTTCGACAGGAACGAGCCGAAGATCACCGGCGCGCCGGGCTTGATCAGCTGCACCAGGGCGATGCCCGCGAGCGCCTCGGCCACCTGCTGCGTGAGCGTGGCCTGCACCGACACGGGCGACATGGCGCCCATCAGCAGGAACGGCGTCAGCAGCACGGGCTGGCCGGCGCGGACGTACTCGAACATCGCTCCCAGCATGCGCTCGTCGTAGCGCAGCGGGGAGTTGACGTTGATCAGCGAGATCATCACCGGGTTGCGCTCGATGTTCTCGCGCCCGCCGAACAGGATGTCGGCCATCGCGAGCGTGTCGATGGCGTTCGGGCCGGACGTGACCGAGCCCATGAAGAACTTGTCGGTGTACGTCATCAGCGCGCGCACCATGTCGAGGTGCCGCGAGTCGAGCGGTGCGTCGTCCGGCTCGACGATGGTGCCGCCCGCCGAGTCGAGCAGCGGGAACGACTGCGACAGCTTGCAGAACTGCTCGAAGTCGTGCATCGTCCCGTTCCGCCGCACGTTGCCCTCGCGGACGAACGGTGGGCCGTAGACCGACCCGAACACCATGTTGTCGCCGCCGATGGTGACGTTGTTCGCGGGGTTGCGCGCGTGCACGTCGAACTGGTGCGGCGCCTTCGCGACCTGCTCCATGATGAAGTCCGGCTCGAGGAAGACGTTGTCGCCCTCCGTCTTCATGCCGGCCTTCGCGAACAGCTCCACGGCCTCCGGCATCGTGAACTCGATCCCGAGCTCCGAGACGATCCGGCGCCAGCCGCCGTCGAGGACGGCGATCGACTCCTCGGAGAGGATCTCGTAGCGCGGCGACTTGTTGACGAACACGGTGTCCTCCCGCGTGGTGGTACCGGTTGACGGCGCGGGTGAGTCTACACTACGATCCGTTGTGTGGAACAGGAGTTCCACGATATGGCATTAGGAATGATCGCCCAGACCGGAACCCAGTCGACCGATCGCGCCGCTCAGCTGCTGGTGCGCGTCGTGGAGTCTCCCGAGCCGCTCGCCGTCGGCGAGCTGGCTGCGGTCACCGGACTGCCCAAGTCGACGGCCAGCCGCCTGATCGGCTCGCTCGAGCGGGCCGGACTGTTGCAGCGCGCCGGTCTGCGCGGCGCCCTGCGGCCCGGCCCCGTGCTGCTGCGGTTCGCGCAGCGCGGCGTCGCGGGTGACGACATCCTGGCGCTCGCCGAGCCCGAGCTGCGGCACCTCGCAGCGATCTCCGGCGAGACGGTCAACCTGGCCGTCGCCGGCCCGCTCGGGCCCGAGACGATCGCCGAGATCGAGACCCGCCACGTGCTCGGCACCGGCGGCTGGGTGGGACGGCGCGGCGTGCCGCTGCACGCCAGCGCGTTCGGCAAGGTGTTTCTCTCGTGCGGTGCGATGCACCTGCCGCCCGGCGACCTCTTGTCCTTCGCGCCGCGCACGATCACCGATCGGCGACGCCTGGAGGCCGACCTGGCCCGGGCGCGGGTGACAGGGTTCGTGACCGCGGTCGACGAGCTGGAGGACGGACTGGCGGCGGTCGCCGCCCCCGTGCGTGACGTGTTCGGCGAGATCGTCGCCGCGCTGGCAATCTCCGGGCCGACGCTCCGGATGCCGGCGGAGCGACTCGAAGCCCTCGGCCGCCTCTGCGCCGAGCAGGCGACGGCTCTCGGTGTGAAGCTCGGCAAGCCACCTGTAACGGAAGGAGCGGCATGACGCACGACGATATCCTGAAGGGGCTCTACGACGAGACCCTGGTCGGAAACGCTCCGGCCGTGAAGGACCTCACGAACGACGGCCTGGCGGCCGACCTGTCGCCCGAGTCGATGCTGTACGACGCGTTGATCCCGTCGCTGGAAGAGGTCGGCGCCCGGTTCGAGCGCGGCGACTACTTCGTGCCCGAGATGCTGATCGCGGCCCGCGCCATGCAGGGCGCGCTCGACATCCTGCGGCCCCTGCTGATCGAGACCGGCGTGCAGCAGGTCGGCACGTTCGTGATGGGCACGGTCAAGGGCGACGTCCACGACATCGGCAAGAACCTCGTGAACATCATGCTGGAGGGCGCCGGCTTCACGGTGATCGACCTCGGCGTGAACGTGCCGCCGGAGAAGTTCATCGAGCAGATCCTCGAGCACAAGCCCGAGATCGTCGGGTTCTCGGCCTTCCTGACGACCACCATGCCGATGTTCAAGGCGAACATCAACGCGCTCCAGAAGGCGGGCATCCGCGACCAGGTGATCGTCATGGTCGGCGGCGCTCCGGTCACCCAGGAGTACGCCGACGCGGTCGGTGCGGACGGCTATGCCGCCGACGCCTCGACCGCCGTCCGCAAGGCCAAGGAACTGATCGAGAAGCGCCGCGCCGCGGCCCTCGTCACGGCCTGATCCACCGACCGCGCACGGCGCGGCATCTACGACGCGTGAGGAGTAGGACCCAGTTGGAGACCGTCGTTTCGTCCCGGAGCACCACCGTCGTGATCGGTCCTGACCGGCCGTTCTGCATCATCGGCGAGCGCATCAACCCGACCGGGCGCAAGGCGTTCCAGGCACAGCTGCAGGCGAACGACATCAGCCAGCTGGACATCGACATCGCCGAGCAGATCGTCGGTGCCGACATGCTCGACATCAACGTCGGCGATCCGCTGGCGGATGAGGTCGACCTGATGCGCCAGGCGGTGCTCCGTGCGCAGGAGCTGACCGACATGCCCCTGTGCATCGACTCGTCCGTCGTCGAGGCGCTCGAGGCCGGCCTCTCGGTGTACGAGGGCAAGGCGCTGGTCAACTCGGTCACCGGCGAGGACGAGCGGCTCGAGCTGATCCTGCCGATCGTCGCCAAGTACGGCGCGGCCGTGATCGCGCTTGCGAACGACGACGAGATCCCGATGGATCCGGAGCGCCGGGTCGTGATCGCGCACAAGATCGTGTCCGTCGCAGGCGACTACGGCATCCCGCCCGAGGACATCGTGATCGACGCGCTGGCGATGCCGATCGGCGCCGAGCCGCGCGCCGCGGTGCTGTTCTTCGAGACCTTGAAGCTGCTCCGCGAACAGCTCGGCGTGAACACCACCTGCGGCGCCTCGAACACGAGCTTCGGCATGCCCGGCCGGCACGCGCTGAACGCGCACTTCATCGGCACCGCGTCGACGCACGGTCTCACCTCCGCGATCATGGACGCGCGCTCGCCCGAGTGCGTGGCCGGCGCGCGGGCGGCCGACGTGCTGCACGCCCGCGACGAGTACGGCATGGCGTGGATCAAGGCGTTCCGGGCCCGCCAGGCCGCCGCGGCCGCCGCGGCGGCTGTGACGGGCGTCTGAGGTGACCGCCGTGGAAGAGCCGACCGCCGAGCAGACGCCGGCGCGCGTCCGCCTGCACTTCACGCCCGAGGGCGGCGAGGTGCGCGTGCCGGCGGGCACGACGGTCTTCGACGGCGCCTCCTGGAACGGCATCGCGATCGACTCCACCTGCGGCGGGCACGGCACCTGCAAGAAGTGCAAGGTGCGGGTGACCGACGGCAACGTCCCGATCGGGCGTCTCGACGGCCGCGCGTTCACGCCGGACGAGCTCCGCGACGGGTGGCGGCTC
>JBBQFB010000300.1:0-3951 GCA_038321545.1 Gaiellales bacterium | reverse complement strand
TGCCGGATATCTTGAGCCAGTTCGACGTCGGCATCCGCTCCGTCTCCTACGTGCTGACGTTCTTCAATGGCGTGCTCGCCCTGGCTGCGGTGCCGGCGGCGCGGCTCAGCCGTCGCGTGCCGCCCACCCGGGTGTTCGCGGGCGGGGCCGTGGTGTTCGCTGTCGCGTCGATCGGGTGCGCGGTCGCGGGCGGCATCGCCGTGCTCGTCGCGGCCCGGTGTATCCAGGCAGTGGCAGGGGCTGCGATCGTCTGTTCGGCGCTCGAGCTGATGCGCCAGACGTCCGGTTCGGAGCGGGACGCGGGGCGGGTCTGGGCCGCGGCGGGCGTTGTCGGGGCTGCCGTCGGGCCTGCCGTCGGTGGCCTCCTCACACAGCTGGTTGCCTGGCAGGCGATCTTCGTCGTGCAGGCTCCGCTCGCCCTCGCGGTGCTACCGGCCGTCCGTGGCCTGCGGAGGGATCGCGTCCCGGAGGCGAGGCGGGAGCGGACGCCGCTGAACATCCCGGCGCACGTCGCGCTGGGATTGTTGTCGGCGGCGCTGATTGCGGCGCTGTTTCTGATCGTGCTGCTGATCGTGGACGGTTGGGGGCGCACTCCCCTGACCGCCGCGGTGGCGGTGTCGGTGATGCCGTTGGCGGCGTTCGCGTCGCGGCGAGTCGTTCGCGCGCAGGTGTCGATCGGGCCTCGTGCGGTGGCCGGACTGATCCTGATCGCCGGCGGGACATGGGGTCTGTCGTTGCTGCCGCATGCCCGTGTCGTCTGGACGATCGCACCGCAAGTCCTGATCGGCGTCGGGCTGGGCCTCGCCGTCACGGCGCTGACCGAGGCGGCGCTCGCCAACCGTCACCCGCAGACGGTGCACGGGGGCTGGACGATCGCCGCCCGTCACGCCGGGATCGTGATCGGCATCTTGCTGCTCACCCCGGTCTTCACTGCCGACCTGGCGCGTGCCCGCCGCGGCGCCGAGGAGGCTGGAACGGCGCGATTGCTCGACGCGGCCATCCCGGTCCGCCTGAAGGTGGCGCTCGGCGGGGATCTCGTCGCAGAGATCCAGGCCGCCGACGGTCGTCTCCCGAACCTTGCGCCGGCGTTCGCGCGGAACCGGCCTGCGGCCGCCGACCGGCCGGCCTACGCCAAGTTGCAGCGTGACATCGTCGACGAGGTCGAACGGGCCGGGACGCATGCGTTCGGACGGTCGTTCGTGATCGCCGCCCTACTGGCACTGCTCGCGCTCGTGCCGGCGCTGATGACCGCTCGCAGATCGGCCGCGCAGTGAAGAGTGGGCGGCTTCTGGTGTCGCTCGCCGTGACGCTCGCGATCGGCGTCGTGGCCGTCTACGTGCTGGCAGGCGGACGGAACTACCGGCCGCGGCCGGTAGCGGATCCGTGCTCGCCGCCGACCATGCCGACCGCAACCGACCGGGTCGAGCTGGCCAGCGAGTTGGCGCTCGACGGCGTCCAGCGGGCTGCGTGCACGCTCGGTGTCAGCCGTGAGCGGCTGACGCTCGCGCTCCTGTCGCCGGAGGCGATCGCCGTGCTGGAGCAGCAGCAGCAGGTCGCGCCCGGCACCGTCGAACGCGCGGTGCGCGCGGCCGCAGATCAGGCGCTGGCGGACGCGTCGGATTCCGGCGCCCTCTCCACGCTGGAGCTGGCAGCGCTGCGCGAGGCGGTGGATACGGTGCCGCTGAATCAGGTCCTCGAGGTCCTCCGCGGTACCAGTGAGCCGTGCAGCCCGACGCCCTGGAGGAAGACCGCCAGCACTCGTCGGGTCGCCGACCAGATCGCTCTGCGGGCCTTCTTCGGCGTGTCGTGTGATCTGGCGGTTCCTCCGTCGGAGCTCGCCCAGGCCCTGACCTCGGGCGCCGAACTGGACAAGTTCAAGCGCGCCCACAAGCTGTCGGACGCGGCGTTCGCGGACGCCGCCCGTGGTGCCCTGCGCCGCGCCGTAACGGACGCCGAAGATGTGGGGGCCGTGACCGGAGTGACCGCTATCGCCCTCCGCTTTACGATCGACAACGCACCGATCGGTACGCTGATTTCGATGCTGCAGGGCGGCGGTCCCGGCCTGGGCTGAGCGGCACCGCTCGTGACCGACGCTCCTTGTGATGTGGGCCACTGGCCGCTAGCGTGGCCGGCAGGGAACCCGGGCGCCGCCCGAGGACGACAGGGGAGAACGCGCCATGCGATTCCGACGAACGGCCTCGGCTGTGTCCATCGCGGCGGTGGCGGGTCTCGCCGTCGCGGCCTCGGGAGCGTCGGCCGCGATCGTTCCGACCCGCACGGCGAGCGAGCTTGCCGCCGCGATGTCGTCGCAACAGTCGCTAGTCACCGGCGCGAGCTTCGTGACGATCCCGCCGATCGGTACGCCCGCCGCGGTCTCCAACACGCCGCGGGTCGGGTTCCCGCGGAACGCGAGCTCGTACGCGATCCTCTCGACCGGCAACACGCCCAACCTGTTCGGCTCGCCGGGACTGAACCTGTCGACTGACCTGACCGGGCCGAACGTGAACGGCGACACCGACTTCGACGTGTCGGTGCTGAAGGTCGACCTGGCGGTTCCCGCTGGCCGCAACTGTCTCAGTCTCGACACGCGCTTCATGAGCGAGGAGTTCCCCGAGTTTCCCGGCGTGACGTTCAACGACGCGTTCCTGATGGAGCTCGACATCAACGACTGGACGACGATCGGGTCGAGGGTGATCGCCCCGCACAACTTCGCGATCCGGTCGAATACGCCGGGCTCGAACGGTGAGCCGCTGAACATCCGCACGACCGGTGACACCAGCGCCAGCCGCGCCAACGCGAACGGCACCCGGTTCGACGGCGGCACGCCGCTGCTGCGTGTCACGACGCCGATCAAGCCCGGCGCGCACTCCATCTACCTGTCGCTGTTCGATCAGGGTGACCACATCTACGACTCGGCCGTGTTCCTCGACCGGCTGCGCGCGTTCACGACCAAGAACCCGTGCCCGATCGGCGCGTTCCCGGCGGTCAAGCCGACGGTGCGAGCGCTCCGCACGACCACCCGTGCCGGAGTCCGTCAGTATCGCGCGCACATCGCGAGCGAGAGCGGGCTGCGCAGCATCTCGGTCCGGCTCGATGGCAGGAGCGTCTACTCGAGGTCCTCGATTCCGATCGGCTCGCGCCACATCCACCTCCGCATCCCGGTTGATGCCGGCGCGCTCAGCCGGGGCGTCCACCGACTCGTGTTCAAGGTTGCAAACCGTGCCGGCACGACGACGCTGGTACGGACCATCAGGCGCTAGCCGCGGCCCGGGCGGCGTCAGCTCGAGCGTCGATTTCTCGTCGAGCGGACGTAGCGCTTCGTCGCAATCAGGAACAGTCCCACGGCGGCGACCACCGCGGTGAACGGCACTCCGTCGCGCGGCGACGGAGTGCCGGCGGCGGCGACCGGTACCGGCGTCGGTGAGGCGGGGAGTGCCGCCGCCGAGAAGCGCGCACCGCGAGGCCACCGGTTCGCTTCTCCGGCGGCGTGGATCAGGACGGGTACCAGGGCGGTGCGGATCACGAAGGCGTCGAGCAGGATGCCGCCGGCGAGCGCGAACGCCAGCTCGCGGAAGGTCACGGTCGGAACGATTGCGAGCAGCGCGAAGCTCGTCGCGAGGGCTACACCGGCCGCCGTCACCGGGCCCGTCGTCTCGGCGATCGCGCTGTCGACGGCATCGCGGATGCTTCGCCCCCGGGCGTGCTGCCAGACCCGCCCGGCCACGAAGATCGTGTAGTCCGATCCGAGCGACAACAGCAGGACGGCGGCCGCGAACGGGACGAAGTAGGTGACGTCCGGATGGCCCAGGACGTCGACGAACACGAGCCGGAGCAGTCCGAGCGTCGCCGCGAGGCCGAGCGCGCTCGCGGCCAGGAGATAGGCAGCCGCCACGACGCTGCGGAGGATCACCACGATCAGGACGAAGTTGACGACCAGGGCGGCGACGGCGA
>JBBQFB010000299.1:0-3955 GCA_038321545.1 Gaiellales bacterium | reverse complement strand
TCCGGCGGCGTTTCGCCGGCCTGGTAGTCGACGGCGTCGTCCATCCGGAATACGGTGAAGTGCCCGCGGCTGTCCGGCAGGCGCTCGAACGCGCCCACCTTGCCGGAGTCGGGGTAGAGGCAGATATCGGCCTCGCCGCTGGTCGAGACGGACAGAAATCGCGCCGGCGCGTCGCTCCAGTTCGCGACCTGGTGGGCACCGTCGGGACCGGTCGCGAAGCGCACCGCCTCGCCGGTCGCGAGCGCGCGCCAGCCGGACGGTGTCCGCACGCTGGGGGTACCCTCGAGCACGACCAGCACCTCCTCCTCCTGCAGGTGGAAGTGGTACGGGTAGGCGGCTTGCCCGGGGCCGATCTCCCAGACGCTGAGCCCGAGCCGCTCCGTTCCGAGCGCCCACCCGAGCCGGCCGCGGCGGGCCTCGAAGCCGGGGGTCTCGCGCAGCTCCAGCGGATCCAGTCGGTCGATGTTCGGCATGCGGCAAGTATCACGGTGGTCGTGCGCCGCTCTATCCGGCATGGGAACGAAGCGCGAGGTATCCAGGACTGGCGTTCCGGACCACGCGCGCACGGCAGCCCTGCGGATCGCCCGGGGGTGGCCGGCGCGGCCGGCCCGGGCGACCACGCGGGGCCGATCGGATCAGCGGGCGTACCAGAGCGCGTTCATCCTCGCCTTCCCCTACGATCGCGGGCATGGATGACGGCCATGACGTGATCGTGATCGGCGGCGGGTTCGCCGGACTGCGTGCGGCCCGCGACCTTGCCGACTCGGGCCGTAGTGTCGTCGTGCTCGAGGCCCGTGACCGGCTCGGAGGCCGCGCCTGGACGCGGCCCTTCAACGGCGATGGACCGTCGGTCGAGGTGGGCGGCACGTGGTTCACGCCCGAGCAGTCCGAGGTGCCGCGCGAGCTCGAGCGCTACGGCCTCGGGGCGCGCACGTACGGCGGCCCCCGTCGTGTGCGCTGGCGGACCGGTGGGGAGCTCCGCGACCAGCTGCCGGTGCCGTTCGAGGAGATCGGCGAGCTCGAGCGCGCGATCGTGACCATCGCGCGTGACGCCGACCGGTCGCGAGACGGCAGCCTCGGCGAGGTCGCCTCGCAGTCGTGCGCGGAGTACATCGCGCAGCTCGCCGTCCCCGCGGCGACGGCCGACTTCCTGGCGGCCTGGTGGGTGATGATCGGCGGCACGCATCCCGATCGCGGGGCCGTCATCGATGCGCTGCAGGCGATCGCGAACCATGGCGGCGTCTCGGGCCTGATGACGACGCTGCGGTTCGCACCGGTCGAGGGGTGGACGGCGCTGGCCGAGGCGATCGGCGCCGAACTCGATGTCCGGCGCGGCGCCGAGGTCGTGGCCGTGGCGCAGACCGGCGATGGCGTCGAGGTGCGGCTGGCCGACGGGACGGCCGTTCGCGGTGACCGCGCAGTCGTGGCGCTGCCGGTCAACGTGCTCCCGAAGGTCGCGTTCGATCCGCCGCTGCCCGCGCGCACGGCCGAGGCGGCCGGCACCAACGCGGGCCGCGCGTACAAGATCTGGTTTCACGCCCGGGGCCTCCCGGCGGCCTCGGTGGCGGCCGGCGCGGGCGCCGGTGTCAGCTGGATCTACGCCGACCGCGACCTCGGCGACGGTACGGTGCTCGCGCTTGGATTCGGCTACCAGGATCCGTCGTTCGACCCGTCGGACAACGGCCAGGTGGAGGCGGCGCTGCGCGCGTTCTGGCCCGAGGCGGAACTGGTCGCCTACGACCTCCACGACTGGAACACCGACCCGCACTCGCTCGGCACGTGGCCGACGGCCACGGTCGGCAAGGCCGAGCTGCTCGTGCCCGACCGGTTCCCACCGCACGGCCTGCTGTACTTCGCCGGCGCCGATGTCGCCCCGCACGACGCGGGCTGGATCGAGGGCGCGTTGCTGTCCGGCGCCGCGGCTGCCTCGTGGGCGCGCGGGGAATAGCCGAATCACCATCGGCCGTTAGTCACCTCGTGATCTTGCCCAATGGAAGGTATGGAACGAATGTCCACGACGATTGAAGCCGTCGACCTTCGCCGCTGGAAGGCGCTTGGCGTCGTCTGCCTGGCGTTCTTCATGACCGTGCTCGACGTCTCGATCGTCAACGTCGCGCTGCCGTCGATCGGGGCGGACCTCCACTTCACGGAGTCGACGCTCCAGTGGGTCATCACCGCCTACGCCATCACGTTCGGCGGCTTCCTGCTGCTGGGCGGACGCGCCGCCGACCTGCTCGGCCGCCGGCGGATCTTCGTTGCGGGGGTCATCCTGTTCACGATCGCGTCGTTCGTGTGCGGCCTGGCGTCGAGCGATACGGCGCTGATCGCGGCGCGCGCGGTGCAGGGCGTCGGCGCCGCCCTCGTATCGCCGGCGGGCCTGTCGATCGTATCGACGACCTTCACCGAGGGCAGCGAGCGCAACAAGGCGCTCGGCATCTGGGGCGCCGTGGGCGGCTCCGGCGCGGCGGTCGGCGTGCTGGCCGGCGGCATCCTCACCGAGTACCTCGGGTGGGCGTGGATCTTCTTCGTCAACGTCCCGGTCGGCATCGCCGTGCTCGTGCTCGTCCGCCGCCTGGTGCACGAGAGCCGCGCGGAAGGCATCGATCGCGCAGCCGACCCGCTCGGCGCGCTGACGATCACGGCCGGCCTCGCACTGCTGGTCTACACGATCTCGAACGCCCCCGACGAGGGCTGGACGTCGGGCCGGACGATCGTGCTCGGCACCGCCGCGCTCGCGATCCTGGCGAGCTTCATCGTGGTCGAGTCCCGGGTTCGCGCGCCGCTCGTCCGGCTGTCGTTCTTCGGCCTTCGAACGGTCTCGGGCGCCAACATCGTCGGGTTCCTCCTCGGCGCGGCCCTCTTCTCCAACTTCTTCCTGCTCACCCTGTTCGTGCAGCAGGTGCTGGGCTTCTCGGCTCTGAAGGCGGGTGTGACGTTCCTCGCGACGGCCGGAACCGCGGTCGTCGCAGCCGGCGCGGCCCAGGCGCTGACCACCAGGATCGGCCCGAAGCCGGTGATGGCGGTCGGCCTCGCCCTGCTCGGCGCGGGCGCGCTCGTGTACACGCAGCTGCCGGTCGACGCGAGCTTCGGCACGAACCTGCTGCTGGGGTACGTCCTGGTCGGCGTCGGCATCCCGATGGCGTTCATCCCGGTCTCCATCGCCGCACTCGCGGGCGTCGAGGCACACGAGGCGGGTCTCGCCTCGGGCCTCATCAACACGTCGCAGCAGATTGGCGGCGCGATCGGCGTTGCCGTCGCCTCGACGATCCTGTTCACGCGCGTCGACACCCTCGTCAAGACCGGCGTCGCACCTCCCGCCGCGGTCACCGACGGCGTCAACCTGGCCTTCTGGGTGATCGCGGCCGTGGCCGGCCTCGCGGTGCTCGCCGCGCTGGCGCTCGTCCGCTCGGAGGAGATCGTCACCGGGGCCGAAGCCGTGCCGGTGGTCTGAGAAGGGAACGGGGCCCGGCGGCGAGACCGGGCCCCGTGGAGGGGGTGGTACGGACTGGCTCGCGGTGGCGTGTGGGCGTCGGCGCGGTGGAGTTCGCCAGTCCGGAAGGGACGGTAGGCGGCGCGTTCGGCCCGTGGGGGATCGGTCCGGCGACGGTCTGGTGTCGATCCGGTGACCAGAGACCTCCGGAGGTACAGCGGCCCGTACCGTGGGGTCCGTGACACCCCTCACCGCCCTCATCGCGCACGACGCCAAGAAGTCCGAGATGCTCGACCTCGTGAAGGAGCACCTCGTCCACCTGGCGGGTGCCGACCTCGTCGCCACCGAGACCACCGGCAGGATGCTGCGGGAGCAGCTCGGCCTCGATGTCCGCTGCGTGCTCTCCGGGCCGTTCGGCGGCGACCTCCAGATCGGCGCGCTCGTTGCGTCGGATCGCGTCGGACTGGTGGTGTTCCTCCGCGACCCGCTGTCGGCGCACGCCCACGACCCCGACATCAACGCGCT
>JBBQFB010000298.1:0-3995 GCA_038321545.1 Gaiellales bacterium | reverse complement strand
GGGCTTCGCGATGCCGGTGCTGGAGGCGATGGCGTGCGGGCTGCCGGTGCTCGTGACGGGCGGCGGCCCGACCGACGAGTTCTGCCCCGAGAGCGCGTCGTGGCGGATCCCCGCGCACCGCGAGCCCGTGGCGCCGGTGCTGCTGGGCGACCTGCAGGCCGCCTCGGAGCCGTGGATGCTCGAGCCGGACCGCGCCGCCCTGGTGCGGCTGCTGCAGGAGTCCGCCGCCGATCGGGAGGGGCGCGAGCGTCGGGGCACGGCCGGCCGCGCCGCCGCCGAGGGCTACGGCCTGGACGCCATCGCCGAGCTGTACGCGGCCCGGCTCCGCTCGGTCGCCCTCCGCCCGGTGCGGCGCTCGCAGCCGGCCCGCCCGGCGTTCGAGCTGCCGGACCGCCGTGGCACGAACTTCCTCGCCACGCCTGCCTGGCTGGGTGACGATCGCCTGACCGACCTGCTCGTGGCCTGGAGCGAGGCGTTCTCCGAGCATGACGACGTCGCGCTCTACCTGCTTGCCGACCCGTCGCGGGACGGCGACGCGGATGCCCGCGAGCGACGGGTGCTCGATGCCCTCGAGGCGGCCGGCGGTGGCGACGGGCTGGCCGACATCGCGCTGCTCGAGCACGTCGCGTTCGGTGCCGACCTGCAGCGGATCCACGAGGCGTGCGACGCCTACGTGCCGCTGCACGCGGCCTGCGACGGGCACGTCCGGCTGGCCCGGGCCGCGGGCAGCGTGGTCGCGGCGCCCGACGTCGAGGCGTTCCGCGCGCTGCTGGCAGGCGCCCAGCGGTCTGCCGCGTGACCATCGCTCAAGGCTGTAGCCGTATGCGCCGAAGATGCTATCGATATGTCGGAAAGGTGGGATGAGTCGTGGCGCTGAAGATCGTCCGTGCAACCTCGGACGCCAGCGAGACGCGGCCGCTGCGCCTCTGGCTCCAGGGCCGCGAGGCCGACGCGCTGGCGCGTCTCGCCGCTCCCGCGGCCGGCGAGCTCGCCGATGACGCGAGCCAGCTCGTCACCCTCGCGATGCAGGCCGGCGAGCGCCACGCGGCGACCATCGGCGCTGCCCTCGCCCGCTGGGACGACGACGTCGCCGCCTACCGCATCCTGAAGTCCGCCTGCGAGGCCCTGATCGACGAGGTGTCCGCCGGGGGCGCGACGCGCTGGGCACCGCGCGGCGTCGCGCTGCTCGAGCTGGTGCGGCCATGGCTCGACCGCCGGCCCGCCGAGCCGGTGTTGCTGAACTACGCCGGCGTGGCGCTGTTCGGCCTCAACGAGGCGTCGCTGGCGGTCCGGATCCTGCAGGCCGCAGAGCAGATCGACCCGAACCTCGAAAACCTGGCCGGCAACCTGACCGCCGCCAAGCTGCGCCTGAAGCGCCCGATCAGCGTCACCCTGCCCCCGCGGGAGCGCCAGGCCGTGAACGCCATGCGCGGGTTCCTGAAGGACGTCGCGAAGCGGTCCGGATCGGCCGCTGCAACGGTCAGCATCTCGCTGTGCATGATCGTCAAGGACGAGGAGGAGATGCTCCCGGACTGCCTCGCCTCGTGCGCGGCGGGCGTCGACGAGATGATCATCGTCGACACCGGCTCGTCCGACCGCACGATCGAGATCGCCGCGTCGTTCGGCGCGACGGTGCTGCACTTCCCGTGGAACGGCTCGTTCTACGACGCGCGCAACCACGGCGTCGACCGCGCAACCGGCACGCACATCCTGTGGCTCGACGCCGACGAGCGCATCGAGGCCGACGACGCGACGCGGCTGCGCGCGCTGGCCGCCCAGCCGTACCGCGAGGGTCACTGGCTGGTCGAGACCAACTTCACCGGTCAGGAGGAGGTCGGCACCGCCGCGAACCACCTCGCACTGCGCCTCTGGCGCAACCGGCCGCCGTACCGCTTCTCGGGCGCGATCCACGAGCAGATCCGTATCTCGATGCCGATCGACCTGCCCGAGCGCTTCGCCATCTCGACCCTGCGGATCCGGCACTACGGCTACCTCAAGAGCCGCATCGACGAGCGCAACAAGCACGAGCGCAACCTGACGCTGCTGCTGACGGAGCTCGAGCGCACGCCGCACAACGCCTTCACGCACTTCAACCTCGGCACCGAGTACGTCGCGATGGACGACATCGCCAGGGCCAGCGAGCACCTCGAGGAGTCCTACCGGCTGATCCAGCGGGAGCAGGGCTGGCACGAGATCGCGTACGCCTCGCTGCTCGCGACGCGACTGATCGGCGTGCGCCGCCGGATGGGCGACCTCGACGCCGCCGACCAGCTGGCCGAGATGCTGCTGCAGGTCTATCCGGCCTTCACCGACCTCGTGTTCGAGCGCGCCCTCGCCGCCCGCGAGCGCGGTGATCTCGTCGGCGCGCAGGCGTGGTTCGAGCGGTGCCTGGAGATGGGCGACGCGCCGGCCCGGTTCGCCGGCATGGTCGGTCGCGGATCATTCCTGGCGCTCGCCGCCCTCTCCAGCGTGGCCTCCGACCTGGGCGACGCGGCCACTGCCGTCGCGCGCCTCGAGGAGAGCCTCGAGCGGTTCCCGGCGTACCTGCCGGTCGGCCTCGAGCTGGCCGACACCCTGCTCGGCGCCGAGGATGCCGATCCGGCCGCCGTGCTGGCGCGCCTCGAGGCGGCCGGCAACGACACCGCGACCTGGTGGCTGTTCCTCGGAACCGCGTTCTACGAGCGCGGCCACGCCGAGATCGCCGAAGGCCTGTTCCGGCGGGCCCTGGAGCGCAACGCGTCCCACCCGGCCGCCACCGTTGGCCTGGCCGAGGCGCTGCTGACGCAGCACCGCTATGACGACGTCGTGACGGGCCTCGCTGAGCTGCCGATCGGGACGCCCGCGTTCCTCGCCCTGCAGCGCTCGCGCGCCGTCGCGGCCGTTGCCGCCGGCGATGTCAGCGGCGCCGAGTCCGCGGCGTCGGTGTTCGGCGAGGGCGGGGGAGATCCCGCGGAGAGCGCGTTCCTCGATGCGTTCGCACGCTACGCCGACCACGCCGCCGGCGCACCAGCGACGCCGCTCGCCGTCGCGTCGGCCTCCTACGCCGTGCACATGCTGGACGCGCTCGCGCGGCTGGAGGAGTACGAGTTGTTCGAGCGCCTCGTGCCCGCCGTCCGGGCATCGATCGCCGACGCGCGGATGGCCGCGCTGACGCTGGCCGAGCTGTTCCTGGCCCGCGGCTTCTACCGGCTGGCGGCCGACCACGCGATCGAGGCGATCGAGGTCGGCGGCCCCGAGCCGCGCGCGCTCGCGTGCCTCGCCAAGGCGGCCATCGCCGAGGGCCTGTTCGAGGACGCGCTGCCGGTGCTGCAGGCCGCGCTCGAGCTCGACCCGGCGCAGCCGGCCGTGCGGACGCTGCTGCGTGGCGTCGAGCAGCACCTCGCCGCCTAGCGACTCACTACCCTGACGGGCGTGCGGCGGCGCGCACCTCTCTCCCTGCTGGTCCTGCTGCTGGTTCCCGGCGGCGCGTCGGCGCACGGCGGCACCGGCATGCCGTCCGCCACCGAGACGCGGGTCACGGTGGTCGCGATCACGCCTCCGGTTCCAGGCCTCCGGGTCGATGTGAGCGGCAACGACTTCGAGCTGCGTCTGCACCTGCCCGCCGGGGCCGAGCTGACGCTCGACCGCCCCGGCGGCCTGCAGCCGCTGCACCAGACGGGCGGGACGATCACCTACCGCGAGCACCGGTTGCGCCACCCGTTGCCGAACGGGGCGCTGCAGATCGGCTTCACGCTGCGCGGCGCCCCGGTGCTGGTCGATCTGCGTTTGCGACGCGGCCGGACTCCGTCGCCGTGGCCGCCGATCGCGCTGGGCGTGGTCGCCCTCGCCATCGGCATCCTGCGACCGCGGTGGGCGGCCGGGCTTGCCGTGAGCGCGTTCCTGTTCATGCTGCTGGGGTCGGCGGGCGGCCTGATCGAGGGACGCGGGGTGATCGCCGCAATCGCCGCCTGCATCGCGCTCGTCGTGCTCACCGCCTGCTCCGTGCTCACGATCGC
>JBBQFB010000297.1:0-4006 GCA_038321545.1 Gaiellales bacterium | reverse complement strand
GGATCCGAGTCCAGCAGGGCGATCGCGGCGTGCTGGAGCGCGACGAACATGCCCGCGTCGACGTTCGTCTTCAGCCGCAGCAGGTTGCCGACCATCGCGGCGTTGCCGACCGCGAACGCGATCCGCCAGCCGGGCAGGCTGAAGGCCTTCGACAGCGACAGCAGCTCGATGCCCGACTCGCGGGCGCCGGGCGTGGCCAGGAAGCTCGGCGCCACGTAGCCGTCGAACGTGATCTCCGAGTAGGCGTTGTCGTGGCACACGGGCACGCCGTAGGCGATCAGCCGCTGGAACAGGTCGTCCTCGACCACGGCGCCGGTCGGGTTGTTCGGGTAGCCGACGATCAGCAGGTTGGCGCGGTCGCGGACAGCGCGCGGCACGGCGGCCAGGTCGGGCTGGAACGCGAGCTCGGGCACCAGCGGCAACCCGTACGGCTCGGCGCCGGCGAGCAGGGGGCCGCCGACGTAGACCGGATACCCGGGATCGGCCACCAGCGCCGCGTCGCCCGGGTCGAGCTGTGCCAGTGCGAGGTGCGCGAGGCCCTCCTTCGCGCCCAGCAGCGGTACGACCTCGGTCTCGGGGTCGACCACGACGCCGAAGCGCGCGGCGTAGAAGCGCGCCACGGCCTCGCGCAGCTCGGGTAGGCCGCGGTTGGTCGGGTAGTGGGCCACGTCGTCGCGGCGCACCGCGTCGGCCAGCGCAGCGCGCGCAGCGGTGCTCGGCGGCAGGTCGGGGTCGCCGACGCCCAGCGAGATGACGTCGCGGCCGGCGGCGCGGCGTTCGGCGATCAGGCGGTTCAGCCGCGCCGTCAGGTACTCGGGAATCGGGTCGAGCCGCTGCGCGAACCTCATAGCGCCAGCACCGCGAGCCGCTCCGCCGGTCCGGTCATGCGGATCTCGAGGCCCGGCCCGACCGCCACCTCAAGCGATCCGCCCGGCAGGCGGACGGTGACCGGGCTGTGCGCGAGGCCGTCGAGCACGGCCGAGACCGCGACGGCGCAGGCGCCGGTGCCGCACGCCGCCGTCTCGCCGACGCCGCGCTCCCAGACCCGCATCTCGACCGAGCCGTCGTCGAGCGGCCGCCACACCTCGATGTTCGCGCGCCGCGGGAACCACTCGTGGCGCTCGAGGCGCGGGCCCTGGAAGGCGAGCGGGAAGGCGGCCGGATCGTCGACCTGGATCACGCAGTGCGGGTTGCCGACCGACACGAACCGGTGCGGATACGGGAACGGCTCGCCGGTCGGGAGGTACTGGTCGTCGTCCGTCAGGCGCGCGTCGGCCATGCGGGCCGTGACGGTGCCGTCGGCGTGCACGACGGTCTCGAGCACGCCCGCCGGCGTCGCGATCCGCACCTCGCCGAGGCCGTCGCGCTCGGCGACGAACCGGGCCACCATGCGGGTACCGTTGCCGCACGCCTCGGGCTCGGAGCCGTCGGGGTTGATGATCCGCATCGCGACGTGCGCGCCCGGCGCCGCGGCCAGCACGAGCACGCCGTCGGCCTCGTGCGCGCGGCAGGCCGCCGCCACGTCGGCCGGCACCTCCTCGACCAGGAGATAGACGTTACCCGCTCCCTGCCAGCGCTCGGCCCGCATCAGCGCTCCAGGTACGCGGCGAGCACCCGCTCCGACTGCTCGAGCGCCCGGATCGAGACCCACTCCTCGCGCTGGTGCGCCTGCGACGCCTCGCCGGGGCCGTAGTTGAGCGCCGGGATGCCGGCCGCCTGCAGCGTCGCGACGTCGGTCCAGGCCTGCTTCGGATGGACCTCGAGCCCCGTCGTCTCGATGAAGTCGCGGACGGCGGGATCGGTCACGTTCGGCACGGCCGGCGGCGACTCGTCGAGCCACTCCACCTCGCCCGGCCGCGCCAGCGCCTCGACCTCGGCGCGCGCCGGCGCGAGGTCGCGGCCGGGAGCGACGCGGACGTTGACCGCCAGCCGGAACTCGTCGGGCACGACGTTGCGGGTGGCGCCGCCGTGTGCGAGCGTGACCGTGATCGTGTCGTGGAACTGCAGCCCCTCGACCACGACCGGCTCCTCCTTGCGGGCTGCGAACCGGCCCAGGGCGGCCGCCGCCTCGTAGATCGCGTTGACGCCCTGCCATGGCCGCGCGCTGTGTGCGAGCTTCCCGCGATACACGACGTCGGCGTTCATCGTCCCGACCGCACCGGCGTGCACGGTGTTGCCCGTCGGCTCGAGCACGACCGCGAACGTGAGGTCCTCGAGCAGGCGGCGGTCGGCGAGCACCGCGTGGATGCCGTTCAGATGGTTCGCGCCCTCCTCCCGGTCGTAGAACACGTAGGAGACGGGGCGCGGATGGGCGGCGAAGCGCTCCAGCAGCCGCAGCATCACGGCCACGCCGCCTTTCATGTCGGCCGTGCCGCGCCCGATGATGCGGTCGCCCTCGACGCGCGTCGAGCCGCCCGGCCAGTTCGGCACCGTGTCGAGGTGTCCGACCAGCGCGACTGCGGGTCCGGCGCCCCCGGTGCGCGCCACGATCGCGTTGCCGCGGCGCTCGTGGACGACGCCGAGCTCGCGGCAGCGCTCTTCGACGAGTCCGGCGATCAGCTCCTCGTCGCCGTACTCCGAGGGCGTCGCGACGAGCGCCTCGCAGACCGCGGCGACGGACCCGCTAAACGGCGATGCCATGGTCGCGCAGCGCCGCGTTCAGCGACGTCTTCCGGTCGGTGGACTCGGTCCGGTAGCCGATCACGAGGGCGCAGCCCAGCTGGTAGGTGCCGGCGGGGAAGGTTTTCGGACGGGTGCCGGGCACGACGATCGCGCGCGCCGGGACGCGGCCGCGGTACTCGACCGGCGCGGAACCGGTCACGTCGATCACGGGCACCGACGCGGACAGCGCCACGTTCGGGCCGATCACGGCCTCGTGCTCGACGATCACGCCCTCGGTGATGATGCAGCGCGAGCCGAGGAAGGCACCGTCCTCGATGATCACGGGCCGCGCGCCGGGCGGCTCGAGGACGCCGCCGATGCCGACGCCGCCGGCGACGTGCACGTCACGTCCCACCTGCGCGCCCGATCCGACCGTGGCCCACGTGTCGATCATCGTGCCCGAGCCGACGCGGGAGCCGATGTTGACGTAGCTCGGCATCAGCACCGCCCCGGCCTCGACGAATGCGCCCCGGCGAACCGTGGCCGGCGGCACGACGCGCACGCCCTGCAGCGACTCGATGCCCTTCAGCGGGATCTTGTCGTGGTACGTGAACGGGCCGTGTTCGATGACCTCCATCTGCTGGAGGCGGAAGTGCAGCAGGATCGCCTGCTGGAGCCAGCCGTTCACGGTCCAGCCGTCGGGGCCGGGCTCGGCCAGGCGCGCCTCGCCGCGGTCGAGCATGCCGATCGCCTCGTCGACGGCGGCCCGCGCGTCCTCGGCGGAGATGGCGCCCGTGAAGGCCGCCTCGATGGTCTCGCGGGTGGTCGTCATCCGGCCGAAACGGTAGCGGTGCGAAGGTTCGGCAGCTGCACCGCGACCACCGCCGCCAGCACCAGTCCCGCGCCGAGCCACTGCAGCGGCGCGAGCCGCTCGCCGAACACGATCGTCGCGTAGACGATGGTGGACGGCGTCTCGAAGGTCGTCAGGAGGCCTCCCAGCGATGGCCCCAGGCGGTCGATGCCGGCCATGATGGCCGTCACCGCGAACACCGTCGAGAACAGCGCGGAGAGCGCGAACCACAGCAGCGCCTTCGCACTGAACTCGAACTGGAACTGGCCGAGTACGGCGCTGCCGGCGCTGAAGCCGATCGCGCCGCCGGTCGCGATCAGACAGCCGAGCACGAGCGGCTCGACGTTCTTCACGATCCGCTCGCCGGCCAGCAGGTAGCCGGCGTACCAGGCCGACGACGCGATCGCGAGCAACGCGCCGAGCGGTACGACGTGACCGCTGCCGTCGCCTCCGGTGAGGCCGACCAGGACCATGCCGATGCCGGCGATGCCGATCGCGACGAACACGCGCGGCCGGGCCTTCTCCCGCCCCAGCAGCACTGCCGCGACGGCCACG
>JBBQFB010000296.1:0-4018 GCA_038321545.1 Gaiellales bacterium | reverse complement strand
CGGCGCCGTTCGGCCCGAGCAGGGCGAGCGTCTCACCGACGCCGATCGCGATGTCGACGCCCTTCACGGCCTGCACGAGCCCGTCAGGTGTCCGGAACGATTTGACGAGTCCGCGGAGCTCGATGCCGGTCGTCGGCCGGTTGTCCACGGCGGTCTCGAGGACGGTCATGCCTGCATGTTCGGCGAACTCCGTCAGGACGCAAGCTCGGCGTCGATCTCGGGGGGTGAGCGCGAAGGCCGGTCGTCGCGTCGGCATCGGCGCTGCATGCCGCGCGGGTAGGATCTGCGCGTGGCGCTCGACGATCTCCTCCTCGGCAACCGCAAGTGGGCAGCGGACGTCGTCCGCCGCGATCCGGGGTTCTTCAGCCGCCTCGCGTCACAGCAGGCGCCGCGCTACCTCTGGATCGGCTGCTCCGACAGCCGCGTGCCCGCGAACGAGATCACCGACACCGACCCCGGCGAGGTGTTCGTCCACCGCAACGTCGCGAACGTGGTCGTGCACACCGACCTGAACTGCCTCTCGACCATCCAGTACGCCGTCGACGTGCTTGCCGTCCAGCAGGTCGTGGTCTGCGGGCACCTCGGTTGCGGCGGCGTGCTGGCGGCGCTCGATGGGCGGCGGCAGGGCCTGATCGACAACTGGCTCCGGCACGTGCAGGACGTCGCGCACGAACACTCGGATCTGCTCGAGGCGACGCCGGAGGCCGGGCGACCCGACCTGTTGTGCCGCCTGAACGTGGTCGAACAGGTCACGAACGTCTGCCGCACGACCATCGTTCAGGAGGCCTGGGAGCGCGGCCAGAACGTCGAGGTGCACGGGGTCGTGTACGGGCTGGAGGACGGCGTGCTGCGCGACCTCGGAGTGACGACGGGCGCGTCGGACGACATCGACGAGCGCCGCCAGGCGACCGTCGCCCGGCTCGCGACGCGGTAGGGTCGGGGCATGAGCGAGGAGCTCGGCCCGCCCCTGACGCTGGCGAACGGCACGGTCGTGCCGCGCCGGCTGCTGCGCATGTCCGCGGTGACGGCGCCGGGGCCGGGCGGCCAGCACGTGAACCGCTCGAACACGGCGGTCGAGCTGCGCATCACGGTCGCGGAGCTGCCGCTCTCCGCCGGCCAGCTGGCGCAGCTGCGCGAGCGGCTGTCGGCGCGGATCACGAAGTCCGGCGAGCTGCGCATCGAGGCCTCTGACCACCGGTCGCAGTGGCGCAACCGCCGCACCGCCGAGCACCGGTTGATCGCGCTGATCGATGCCGCCCTGGTGACGCTCCCGGAGCGCTCCGCCACGAAGCCGTCGCGGTCGGCGCTCGCCCGCCGCCGTGCCGATCGTGAGCGGGCACAGGCCAACCGGGCACAGCGCCGTCCGCCCGGGCGGGACGACTGACAAATCGCGCGCACCAGCACGCACACGCTCCGTGACGAGGGGCGCGCGCGATGCTCGCCGTGCGTGCCACCGGCCACCGGTCTTGTGCACGGGATCTCCCGTGCCGATAGTGCCTGGGTGAAGCCGCGGACGATCGTCCTCCTCGCCGCCCTGTCGGCGTTCGGCCCGCTCCTCGTCACGCTCGTCGTCGGCAGTCGTCCGTTCACGCTGTCGGGCGTCACCCATTGCGTCGGCGTGGGCGTCGGCGCCGGCTTCGCGACGCTCGCGGCCTATGCGGTGGCCGCCGTCGGCGTGCGGCGCGGCGACGCCCGCACGGTCCTGGTCGCGGTGGCATTCGCTGCGATGGCCGCGATCCTCGCCGTGCACGGCCTCGTGACGCCGGGCATCCTGGTGGAGAACACGAACCTCGGCCCGATCACGGGCGGGGCGACCGTGCCCGTCGGCGCGGCGATTCTCGCGCTCGGCGCGATCCCCGGGTTCGCGGTGCCGAACCGCATCCCGCTGTTGTTGCGGGCGAGCGTCGTGATCACGACCGTCGTCGTGGCGGTCAGCGTCGCCGGTCTCGTCGATCCGGGTCTCGTCCCGAGGGTGCCGGCCGCGCGCAGCGTCGGCGCGATCGCGCTCCTGCTCGCCGGCGGCGCGTGCCTGGCGCTCGTGGTCGTCCGGGCGGCGCGCACCTGGCTGTTGACGCGACGCAGCGCCGATCTGGCCGTCGTCGGCGGCGTCGCGTGGCTCGGCGCTGCGCTCGTCGGCGCCACGCTCTTCACCTACGACCAGCTCGGCTGGTGGCTTGGCCACGGCTTCGAGATCGTCGCGATCGGAATCGTCGGCTCGACCGTCGCGTTCGATCTGCGCCGCACCGCGGCCTCTCGGCCGCTCACGGGCGACCTGCCGGCGACCGCGCTGGTGCGCGACGCCGAGGCCTTCCTCGGGGCCCGTGTCAACTCGCTGCTGCTCGACCTGCAGGAGGCCGACCGCTCGACCGGCGAGCACACGCGACGCGTCGCGCTGAACGCCGTACTCGTCGGCGAGGAGCTGGGTCTGAGCCGTGGTCGCCTCCGCAGCCTGGCACTCGGCGGCCTGCTGCACGACATCGGCAAGCTCGGCGTGTCCGTCGCGATCCTCCAGAAGCCCGGCGCGCTGGATCCCGCCGAGCGAGCGGCGATCGAGCGTCACCCGGCACTCGGAGCGGCGATGCTCGACCAGCTCGGAGGCTTCGGACCGGACGTGCGATCGCTCGTCCTGGACCATCACGAGCGGCCGGACGGCGCCGGCTACCCGCACGGTCTGGCCGGCGACGAGCTGTCGTTGGACGCCCGCATCATGGCGGTCTGCGACGTGTTCGATGCGCTCGTGTCGGAACGGCCCTACCGTGCGGCGTGGCCCGTCGAGCGGGCGCTGGAGACGCTCCGTCAGGGCGCCGGAACGCAGTTCGACGCGAGTTGCGTCGATGCGCTGACCGGCGTTGTCCAGCCCTGGCGTCGCGCCGAAGCGGCCTGACCGACCGGGCGCGCGAGAATGTCCGGCGATGGCACGCATCGCCAACTTCGAGACGAAGGAGCTCGCGGTCGCGGTCGGGTCGCGCCGGTTCCGCCTGCGCTGCCCCCGGTCGATCGAAGAGCTGCACGACGCCGAGAGGCCCGCGGTCCCGTACTGGGCCGACCTGTGGCCGTCGGCGCTGGTGCTCGCCGAGGAGCTCGCCGGTCGCGAGCTGGACGGCGTTCGGGTGGTCGAGCTGGGGTGCGGTCTCGGGCTGGGCGCGATCGTGGCGGCGCAGTCCGGGGCGGACGCGCTGGCGACCGACCACGACCCCGACGCGGTCGCGTTCGCACGCGACAACGGCCGCCGTGTGCTCGGTCACCGGCTGCCGACGATGCGAGCCGACTTCGCCGGCCTGCCTGAAGCGTTACTCGCGCTCGCGCCGTTCGATCTCGTGATCGCCGCGGACGTGCTCTACGCCGAGGGGTCGGCGCCCGCGCTGGCCGGCGCGCTCGAGCAGCTGGTGCGGTCGGGCGGCGAGGCGCTCGTCGCATACCCGTGGAGCGGGCAGGCGGACGGCCTCGTCGCGACGCTCGGCTGGCCGGCGGTGGAGCGCGAGGAGCCGCAGGCTCGCCTGCTGACGCTGCACCGGCCGGTCTGACGTGGCGCGTCCGGACGGGTGCGCCGGGTGTGAGGAGGTCGCACCCGTCCGGAGTTCAGGGAGAGCGCTTCTGCGGGTCGAACTCGCACGGCTGGAAGTACGCGAAGTCGTGCGCGCACGGCCGGAAGGTGAGCGAGTCGGCGACCGCCGCCGACTGCAGCAGGAACGAGGTGAGAGCGGCCTGATCGCCGGTCACGATCGTGGCGGCGACGACGACGCGGCCCAACGAGCTATCGGCGAGAGTGATCCGCGCGCGCTGGCCGGGCTCCAGCATGAAGGTCCAGCCACCGGTGCCGGTCGTCGGAGGGACGTTCGGCGCCATCATGAGCGGCACTCCCATGACGCCGTCGGAGCACGAGACGTTGGTGCCGTCCGGCCGCGGTGCAACGTCCACGACGTAGCCGTCGAGCTCGCCGAGATGGGCCCGCCCGGGACTCGTCGTGACGAGGTAGGGGTTGGCCGCGAGGCGTGCCGCGAGGGCGGCGGCGCCGACC
>JBBQFB010000295.1:0-4021 GCA_038321545.1 Gaiellales bacterium | reverse complement strand
CGCCGACACCGACATCGACCAGATGCCGTTCGCGCGCCTCGCTCCCAGCCAGCCGTACAAGCCGTACCATCGCTTCCAGCACATCTACATGTGGGCGCTGTACGGCCTGTTCACGTTCAAGTTCCACATCGGGTCCGACGTGAAGCCGGTCTTCTCAGGAAAGATCGGCGTCGCCACCATCGCGAGGCCCACGCGGTGGGAGATGACGACGCTGGTGGCCGGCAAGATCGGCTTCTGGACGTGGGCCGTGATCTTGCCGCTGTTCTTCCAGCCCTGGTGGGCGGTGGGGATCGTGTTCGTGTTCTGCTCGTGGGTGCTCGGCATCGTGCTCGCCGTCACCTTCCAGCTCGCGCACGCCGTCGATGAGACGACCTTCACCGACCTCGACGAGATCCGCTCCGGCCCGTCGCCGCAGTGGGCCGCGCACCAGGTCGAGAGCACGGTCGACTTCGCGACGCGCAACAAACTGCTCGGCTGGTATCTCGGCGGCCTCAACTTCCAGATCGAGCACCACCTGTTCCCGAAGGTGTGCCATGTGCACTATCCACGCATCCTCGACACGGTCCGCGAGACCTGCGCCGAGTTTGGCGTGCGGCACGTCTGCCAGCCGACGATGCGGTCCGCGCTGGTGTCGCACGGCCGCTGGCTGCGCGAGATGGGCCGCGGCGAGGGCGTCGTGTCCGCGCTGCCGCCGCCGACGCCGAGCTAGCTCTCAGCCGCCGATCAGCTCGATGCGGTTCCCGAACGGGTCGTCGGTGTAGAAGCGCCGCAGCTCGGGCAGCTCGTCGTTCCAGCGCACCGGATAGCCGGCCGACTCGATCACGTCGGCCAGCGCGTCGAGGTCGGCCACGCGGAACGCCGGGTGCGCCTTGCGCGCCGCGACGAACGCGTCCTCGACCCCGAGGTGGATGTTCACCGGGCCGCTCGCGAACCAGCAGCCGCCGCGCTGCGCGAGCGGCTCGGGCTTCGTGACGCGCGGCAGGCCGAGCACGCCCTCGTAGAACGCCTGGGCGTCGTCCTCGCGGCCGACGGGCATGGCCAGCTGCACGTGATCGAGCGACAGGATGTCGGGCATGCCGGCGAGTCTAGGAGACGACGCGGTATTTGAGGTGGGTGACGCCGGGCGCGTCGATCACGCGCGCCAGTTCGAGGCGGATGTCGGTGCCGAGATCGTCCAGCAGGCGCTCGCCGCGGCCCAGCAGCACCGGTACGAGGTTCACCTGCAGCTCGTCGACCTCGCCGGCCCGCAGGTACTGTCGGACGATGTCGGCGCCGCCGGCCAGGACGACGTCGCGGTCACCGGCGGCCGCGCGGGCCTGGGCGAGCGCCGCGTCGATGCCGTCGGTGATGAAGTGGAACGTCGTGCCGCCCTCCATCACGAGCGGCTCGCGCGCGTGGTGCGTGAGGACGAACACCGGCGTGTGGTACGGCGGGTTCGGCCCCCACCAGCCGTCCCACGCCGGATCGCCCCACGGCCCCCGTCCGCCGAACATGTTGCGGCCCATGACGTAGGCACCGACGTGCTGCGTGGCCTCCGCGATCACCGGCGAGGAGGCGTTCGTCTCCCCGCCCTCCATCCCGTGCGCTTCGCGGAAAACGGCGAGATCGAAGACCCACGTGTGGAGCTCCATGCCGCCCTTGCCGAGCGGGTCCTGCTCACTCTGGTCGGGGCCCGCGATGAAGCCGTCGAGCGACATCGCGAGGCTGGATCGGACCTGTCCCATCGGTGTCCCTCCGTGGTGGTGTTGCTCGTGTGGACCGGTCGAATGGGCCAGACTCATCGACGCGGCGCCGTTGCAAGAGTGACGTGGCGCGTTGCAGCGCGCCACAGCGCGCGGGAGCGTTCAGAACTGGAGCGGCGACCAGGGGGCGAGCGGCCAGCCGAGCAGCGTGTCGGCGGCGGCCGCGTCGCCCGCGATCTGCCCGGCGGCGCCCAGCATGGCCGCGCCCTGGCCACCGAACACCAGGGCGCCGAACGCGGCGACGCCCATCGTGACGTCGGCTGCTGCGTCGGTCGTCTCCACCGATCCGTCGGACGGGTCGACGCGGAACCGCTCGCCGGCGACGTCGATCACGCACGCCGGCCCCGGCCGGTAGGCGCGGGCCCGCAGCAGCGCGGCCACGTCCAGCGGACGCACCCAGAGGCCGTCCGCGATGTGCGAGCGGTCGACGCGTCGCGGTGCAGTGACGAGGTGGGGGAGCAGCTCGTCGACCGGCCTGCACCGTGCCGAGACCTCGCCCACCCCGTCCAGCGAGATAAGTGTCGACCACAGCGCCGCGTACGCCTCGGGCGAGCTCGCGATCAGCTCGTCGACCTTGACCGTGTCGTCGGCGTGCTGCGTCGGCGATCGGTTCCGGTCGACGGTGTACGCCGCGTACCCGTCGACCTCGCCCGCGTCGTCGACCGCGACGATCAGGAAGCCGTCGTACTTGGCCGTCCACCACTCGACCTCCGCGTCGGGCCGGTTCGTCATTCCCGCGCGGTGCTGCTGCACCGCGTTCCAGACGCGCTGCATCGCCGGCACCGAGTCGGCCGGCTCGACGAACCGGATCTGCCGGCCGGTCGGCGGTTCGCGGAAGGAGATGTGCGCCGTCGTGACCGTGACCACGGCGTCGTAGGTGGCGACGCCGTAGGCGTACCGCCCGTACAGCGCCGACTCGACCGCCGTCAGCACCGACACGGCGGCGCCCTGCTCGCCCGCGAGCGTCAGATGGGCGTCGAGGAGCGCCGACATGACGCCCTTGCGTCGATGGTTCGGCAGCGTCGCCACCCACGTCAGACCCGTCGCCGGCACGCACGTCCCGCCCGGCAGGGCGATCGTGAGCTCGAGCGACAGCGCCGTACCGACCATCTCGTCACCGTCGAAGGCCGCGTGCAGTGTCTGACCCGGCGTGCTCGCCAGGAACTCGTGGTTCCGCGCGCGCAGATCGTCGTCCCAGACCTGGCTGAACCCGGTCCGGTGCACCTGCATGAAGCGCTCGATCTCGCTGGGAGTCGTCGTGCGGACGCTGAGTGCCATCGCGGCCAGCCTACACGCGCGCGGTACGATGGCCCAGCACCGGAACTCGCCTTCCGGCCGCCATGCCCCCGGGCCGTCTGGAAACGGTCGCGGGGGCCTCGTACTCGCGGACGGTCAGCCGGTGCGCAGCGCGGCGAGCGCCATGCGCACGAGGTGGTGCTTCTCGGGCGCGTGCGGATACGCCGTGATCTTGTGGCCGAGCCACCCGTCGACGCGGAACCGGCGGCGGTCGACGACCTCGCCGGCCACGACGTCGATGACGGTGCCCTCGCCGAGCTCCTCGTACTGCAGCTTCAGACCGACGCCCTCACCCACCAGCTTCAGCGCGTCGCGCGTCGAGGCGAAGAACAGCGCACCGTTGCGGGAGCGCCCGAGGATCAGTGGACGGCGGCTGCGGCGGGCCAGGTGGAGCATGCCCGGGCGGTCCTCGTGGAGCAGCCCGACCGCAGCCGCGCCCTGCACCTTCTCGAGCGCCTGACCGAGGTCGCCGAGCACGTCGGTGAGCATCATGATCACCTCGGAGTCGACGGTGATCAGCGGCGTCGAACGCGGCTGCCGGAACGTCTCGAACAGCTCGTCGTCGTTGGTCAGGTGGCCGTTGTGGACGCCGACCGCCCGGCCCCACGAGACCGGGTGGTTGTTGTCGTTGATGCCCGGAATGCCCTTGGTGAACTCGCGGACGTGGAGGATCGCCTCGGTCGCCGCGGGGTCGAGCCGCACGTGCTCGATGAACTCGATCAGCTTCTGCGAGTCCTTGCGCACCACGATCGGTCCGCCGGGTGCGCGGTAGGCGTACCCGGTGGCGTCACGACCGCGCTCGACGATGCCCGCGAGCAGCACCCGCGCGAGGGCGGTGGTATCGAGATCGTGGTCGGGGGCGAGCGAGAAGCCGGCGATTCCGCACATGGCACAGACCCAAAGGTTGAACGACTAGACCAAAGCCTAGCGGGTGATGCCCGGAGCGGGATTCGAACCCGCACGCCGTCAGGCTGCCGGGTTTA
>JBBQFB010000294.1:0-4024 GCA_038321545.1 Gaiellales bacterium | reverse complement strand
CCGCGTACGCTGCAGAGGCGTTGCGCACGCACGGGCCCCTCCGGGGCGCCGGTCTCGCGGTGTGGCGCGTGCTGCGCTGCAACCCCTGGAACCCTGGAGGGCATGACCCTGTGAGGCCACGATGATGCCGCTCCTCTCGATTGTCACGACGCTGACGCGTCCATTGCTGTGGCTGCTCGAGACGATCCACTCGACCGGCCTCACGTGGGCCTGGTCGATCATCGTCGTGACGTTCATCGTCCGCCTCGCGCTGGTGCCGCTGACCGTGAAGCAGCAGCAGTCGATGCGGCGGATGACGGCGTTGCAGCCCGAGCTCAAGAAGCTCCAGGCGAAGTACAAGCACGATCGCCAGGTCCTGAACGAGAAGATGATGGAGTTCTACCGGGAGAACAACACGAACCCGTTCGGGTCGTGTCTGCCGATCCTGGTGCAGATCCCGATTTTCATCGGCCTGTTCTACCTGCTGCGCAGCCCGGAGCGGTTCATCAAGGCGGGCGACGACCTGTCGTTCCTGTTCGGGTTCCTGCCGGACATCACGACGCACCTGAAGGACCTGCCCACCACCACGCTGGCGATCCTGATGGTGATCTACGTCAGCTCGCAGGTCAGCTCGATGCTGCTGATGCCGTCCACCGCCGATCCGCGGATGAAGTACTTGTTTGCGGGCATGCCGATCCTGTTCGCGGTGTTCATCGTGAACCAGGCCTTCCCGGTGGGGCTGATGCTGTACTGGATCACCACCAACCTCTGGACGGTCGCCCAGGCGGCGGTGATCCGTCACGTGTTCCCGCCGCCGGCGTTCGTGGAGATGCAGGCCGCGGCGAAGGCCAAGAAGCAGGAGCCGGCCGCGTCCGCACCGGCGAAGCGCGAGCCGAAGGCGCCGAAGCCCGCTGCGACCGCGACGATTCCGCCGAAGCCGAAGCCGCAGCAGCCGGGTTCGTCGCAGCCGCGCCGGACGCGGCGCCCGGTAAAGCCGTCGCAACCGAAGCCGAGAGGTCAGACCGATGAGTGATTTGACGACGGTCGAGGGATCGGGCGAGACGGTCGGCGAGGCGAAGTGGTCCGCGCTGCGAGAGCTCGAGAAGCGGTTCCCCGGTCTCGACCGGCAGGCCGTCGAGTTCCAGGTCCTGAGCGAGGGCGAGCGTGGCCTGATGGGCATCGGGCGCGAGCCGGCGCGCGTGGTCGCGACGCTCGGTGCGCCGCCCACCCCGGAGCAGCGCGACGCGGTGCTGGCCGCCCGCAACGAGCCGAGCCCGCCCCGCCCGCCGCGGGGCCGCTCGACCGCCGTGCCGGCGCCGGTGCTGGGCGAGGAGTCGGCGAGCGACGGGGCCGCCGAGGTGCGGGAGATCGTCGGCGCGGTCGCGAGCGGGTTGGGGCTCGGTGCGACGCTGCACGTCGGCGAGACGGACGACGCGGTCACCGCCACCCTGTCGGGCGGTGAGCTCGGCGTCGTGATCGGGAAGCACGGCAAGACGATCGACGCCGTCCAGTATCTCGTCAACGCGATCCGGGCCCGGGAGGGCGACGCCAAGCCGGTCGTCATCGACGCACAGAACTACCGACGACGCCGCGAGCAGGCCCTGGCGGAGACGGCCGAGCGCGCCGCGCGCGACGCCGTCCGCACGGGCGGGCCGATCGCGCTCGACCCGATGACCAGCGTCGAGCGCAAGATCGTGCACCTCCTGCTGAAGGAGCGGGACGACGTCGAGACGTCGAGTGACGGGCGCGAGCCGTTCCGTCACATCGTGGTCAGCCCGGCGGGCACGGACGCCGCAGCAGAGGCAGACGCCGAGCAGCTCTAACGCAGGATGTGCGTCTCGACCAGCTCGGCGACTTCGCCCAGCCGTCCGGCGAGGGCTGCCAGCTCGGACTCGGAGCGCACGATCAGCTCGACGCGGCAGCCGCCGCGGACCGGTGTCACCTTCGCCGGCACGCCGAACGCGCGATACGCCGCGTCGACCACCTCGCCGGCGGACGCGTCGTCCACCCACGACTGCGTGATCGGCCGCCGCGCACGTGTTGCGCCGGTGCGACGTGCGAGCGCCTCGGTCTGCCGGACGGAGAGGCCGGCTGCCGCGGCCCGGCGGGCGAGCGCCCGGCGGCCGTCGGCGTCGTCGATCTGGAGGATTGCGCGGCCGTGCCCCTCGCTGAGCGCGCCGGTCGCGATCAGGTCGAGCACGTCGTCGGGCAGCTCTAGGAGGCGCAGCACGTTCGACACGCCGCTGCGGCTGCGTCCTACGCGCTCGGCGATCTCGAGCACGGTCAGCCCGTAGCCGTCGGCCAGCGCGGCGTAGCCGCGGGCGATCTCGACCGCGTTCAGGTCCTCGCGGACGACGTTCTCGACGATGGCGAGCAGCAGCGCGTCACGGTCGGGGGCGTTGCGGACGACGGCCGGGATGGTCGTCAGCCCGGCGGCCATCGCGGCGCGCCAGCGGCGCTCGCCCGCGATCAGCTCGTACCGTCCGTCGGGCCGCTCCCGGACGACGACCGGCTGCACGACGCCGTCGGCGGCAATCGAGCGAGTGAGCGCGCCCAGCGCCTCGGCGTCGATGGTCCGCCGCGGCTGCCGCGGGTTGGGCTCGACCCGGTCGACGGGCAGCTGGACGTACGGCTGCGTCGCGACCGACGGGTCGAGCATCGCGACCAGGCCGCGCCCGAGGCCGCGTGCGCCCGGGCTAGCCACGCTCGACCACTTCCAGCGCAACGCGGTAGTACGCCTCTGCCCCGGTGGATCGCGGGTCGTACGTCGAGATCGGCCGGCCATGCGAGGGTGCCTCGGCGATCCGGACGTTACGCGGGATCACGCTCTCGAAGACCTTCGGCCCGAAGTGGCTGCGAACCTCGCGGGCGACGTCGGCCGCCAGCCGCGTGCGGCCGTCGTGCATGGTCAGCAGCAGCCCGGTGAGCGACAGCTTCGGGTTGACCTTGGCCCTGATCAGCTCCACCGTCTCGAGCAGCTGGGCGAGCCCTTCGAGCGCGTAGTACTCGCACTGCACGGGGACGATCAGGCGGTTGGCGGCGGCCAGCGCGTTCAGCGTGAGCATGCCGAGCGAGGGCGGGCAGTCGACGAGCACGTACGGGTACTCGTCGCCGACCTGGGCCAGCGCGGCGCCGAGGATGCGGTCGCGGTCCTCACGGTCCGGCAGCTCGACGGCGGCCGCGGCCAGGTCGGGATGGGCCGGCGCCAGTGAGAGGCCCGGCGTCGACGTCTCGACGATGATGTCGCGCATCGAGGCGCCATGCAGGAGGTCGTAGGTGGACCGGCCCCGCGGGGGGCGCAGGCCGAGACCGGTGGTCGCGTTGGCCTGCGGGTCGAAGTCGACCAGCAGCACCCGGGCGCCCGCCTCGGCGATGCAGGCGGCGACATTGATCGCGGTCGTGGTCTTGCCGACGCCGCCCTTCTGGTTCGCAAGTGCGTAGATGCGCGACATCGCCCCGCAGGGTACCGGCGCGGGCGGACGTCAGCCCGTCAGGGGGCGCTTGGCGGCCATTCCGGTCCGTCGGGGGAACCGATCCGGGGTCGCGCCGACCTTGCGGATCACGACGAACGAGCGGCGGTCTCCCGGCGCCGGCTCGATGCGCTCGAGGAGCCCGCCGAGTGTGGTGGCCGCCGTCTCGACCGCGGCGCGGTCGGCGTCGCCGGCCCAGATCACGAGCCGGCCGTCGGCGCAGACCAGCGGCAGGCACAGCTCGACCGCGACCGGCGGGGGCGCCAGCGCCCGGCAGACGGCGAGCGCGAACCGGTCGCGGTCGTCGCCGCGTGCGAGGTCCTCGGCACGTTCGGGTCTGACGTCAACGTTGTGCGCGCCCAGCTGGACTGCGATGGCGGCCAGGACCGCGGCCTTCTTCTGCACCGACTCGACGAGGTGGACGGTGCGGTCGGGGCGCACCAGCGCCAGCACCAGTCCCGGCACCCCCGTGCCCGATCCGACGTCCACGATCTCGCCCGCGGTTTCGTCGACCAGGTGCAGACCGGCCAGCGCATCAGTCACGTGTCGCTCGTACGCCTCGCTGCGCGGGACCG
>JBBQFB010000293.1:0-4061 GCA_038321545.1 Gaiellales bacterium | reverse complement strand
GCGTCGGCGGCTTCGATCGCCCCGACGAGCCCACGTGTCTCGACCATGCCGAGCGCCTGCAGGTTTGATTCGAACCGGGTTGCGCGTGCCATGGATCCTCCTTCAGTCCTTGCGGTAGGTGGTCTCGCCGCCAACGGCGATGGAATCGAGAATCCCGACGATGGCGGCGTCCGTCGGGGCGTCCTTCGTACGGGCGGTGCCGCGCGCTGCCGACCCGCGGGCGACGAGCACGATCTCGTGCTCGCCCGCACCGACGGTGTCGGCCACCGCGAACATCGCGCCGACGGGCTCTCCCTCGGTGTCACACGGGACGACGAGCAGCAGCTTCACCGCACGGAGCCCCGGGTCCTTCACGGTCGCGACCGCCTGGCCGACGACGCGGCAGACCTCCATCAGGACACCTCCATGTAGCGGTTCTTCTCCCACTCGGTGACCTGCTTGTTGAACTCGTCGACCTCGTGCTGAAGCAGGGAGATGGTGTTGTTCGCAAACACGTCGCCGAAGGAGTCGCGCAGGAGCCGGCCGCTCTTGAGCGCCTCGATCGAGTCCTGGAGCGTGCGCGGCATCATCGGGCGATCCTGCTGCTCGTAGGCGTTGCCCTCGCACATCGGCGGCAGCTCGTACTCGTTCTCGAGCGCGTCGCAGACGGCGGCGAGCTGCGCGGCGATCAGCAGGTGCGGGTTGGCCTCGGCCGAGCCGGTGCGCACCTCGATCCGCGTGGCCGGGCCGTGGTCGGTGACGCAGCGGATCGCGACGCCGCGGTTGTCGCCGCCCCAGTTGAGGTAGGTCGGCGCGAACGAGTGGTCCTCGAACCGCCGGTAGGCGTTGATCGTCGGGCTGGCGATCGCGGCGATCTCGAGCTGGTGCTCGAGCAGCCCGCTGACGCAGCGCTTCATCAGCGCGTTGCGGATGAAGCCCTCGTCCAGGTCATTGGCCGCGAAGACGTTGTCGCCGGCGGCGTTGCGCAGCGAGATGTGCACATGGGTGCCGTTGCCCGAGAAGCCCATGAAGGGCTTCGACATGAACGTGGCACGGGTGCCGTGGTTGCGCGCGATCTCCTTCACGGCGTACTTGAAGAGCGCGGTGTTGTCGGCCACGAGGAGGGGCGCGCCGTACTTGAGGTTGACCTCGAGCTGGGCCGGGCCGTACTCGGTGTTGCAGGCCTCGACGACGATCCCGAAGTCCTCCACCTTGCGCCGGATGTCCGACATGATGTGCTCGAGCTCCGCACCCTTCGTGATCGAGTAGCACTGGATGTCGGGATAGAGCGGCTGCCAGTTGGTGTCGCAGAGGTAGAACTCGAGCTCCGTCGCGACGGTCGCCGTGTAGCCGTGCCGCGCGAGCCGCGCCTCGGCCGTTCGCAGGATGTGCCGCGGATCGAGCGGCACCGGGTCGGGCGACAGCACCTCCGTGCAGTTGCACATCGTGATCGCGGTTCCCTCGCGCCACGTGAGAACGCGGAAGGTCTCCGGGTCGGGCGTCGCGATCATGTCCGGATAGCCGGTGTCGGCGTTCGCGAACTCGACATCGAAGATGCCGCAGAGCGGGTCCCAGATGAACGCGGCGTTGGCGATCGTGTACCCGCTCGCGGCGACGTTCCCGAACTGGCTGCCCGGCACGCGCTTCCCGCGGAGGGCGCCCCAGGTGTCGGGGAACGCGCACTCGACCGTGTGCACGCCGTGCTGCTGCACGAGCTCCGCGGCGCGCCGCGCGGCCTCGTCGTTGTGCCTCATCCGCCACCTCCGAACAGCTGTGGGCCGACCGTCCACTCGACGCCGGCCAGCGGCACGCCGGCGAACGCGGAGGCCTCGAGCGACGTGGCCCGGAGATCCTCCGGCTCGAGGTTGTGCACGTTCTTCTTGCCGACCGACTTCGCGACGCCGGTCAACTCCATCATCATCGCGCGCAGGAAGTTGGCGACGCGCTCGCCGCCGGCCTCGGGATCGAGGCGGGCCTCGAGCAGCGGGTCCTGCGTCGTGATGCCGACCGGGCAGCGCCCCGTGTGGCAGTGATGGCAGGCGCCCGGCGCGGTGCCGAGGGCCGCGTAGTCCTCCTCGTACTGCACCGAGTTGCAGCCCAGTGCGATCAGCGCCGAGGTGCCGATCGCGACCGCGTCGGCGCCGAGCGCGATGCACTTGGCGATGTCGACGCCGTTGCGGATGCCGCCCGACACGACCAGCTGCACCTTGCCGTTCGCGCCCAGCTCGTCAATGGCGCGCCGCGCCGTCTGGATGGCCGCGATCAGCGGGATGCCGCAGTTGTCGAGCTGGTACTCGGGCGCCGCGGCGGTCGCTCCCTCGGTGCCGTCGAGCAGGATCGCGTCGCAGCCGGTCTTGACGGCGATCTTGACGTCGAACTCGACGCGGCAGGCCGCGAGCTTGAGGAAGATCGGCACCTGGTAATCGGTCGCCTCGCGGAGCTCCTCGATCTTGACCTGGAGGTCGTCGGCGCCCAGGAAGTCGGGGTGGCGCACGCACGAGCGCTGGTCGACGCCGAGCGGCAGCGACCGCATGTTCGCGACCTTCTCCGACACCTTCATGCCGAGCAGCAGGCCACCGGTGCCGGGCTTCGCGCCCTGGCCGAGCGCGACCTCGATGCCGTCGGCCATGCGCAGGTGCTCGAGATCGAGCCCGTAGCGGGACGGCGTCATCTGGTAGATCAGCTTGGTCGCCGACGCGCGCTCCTCGTCGAGCATGCCGCCCTCGCCGGTGGACGAGGCCGAGCCGGCGGCCGAGAAGCCCTTGCCGAGCGCCATCTTGGCGTTCGCACCGAGCGCGCCGAAGCTCATCGACGTGAGGTAGACGGGGATGTCGAGCTCGAGCGGTCGCGCGACCAGATCGGGCTTGCCGCCGCCGATCACGGTCTTCGTCTCGCAGTGCTCGCGGTAGCCCTCGAGCGGCAGGCGCGTCATGACGGCCGGCAGGAACACGAGGTCGTCCCAGCTGGGGAACTTGCGGAACGTCGAGAACCCGCGGATCTGGTACCGGCCGAGCTCCGCCTTCGCGTGGATGTCGCGAATCGTCTCGGTCGTCCAGATGTGGGATCTTCCGTCGGTGTATCCGTGTTCGCTCATATCCTCAGCCAGGCCTCCGGGTCGCGCGCGTTGAAGTACCAGAGCTTCCGCTCTGCGATCACGTGCTTGAACGCGAACGTCGCGTCGATGCCCTCCTGCCGCAGCAGGCCGTGCAGGCGGTCGGACTCCACGTCGGTCGTCTCGACGACCATCGCGTCGGCGCCCAGGCCGGCGATGGTGCCGGCCACCCAGATGTTCCCGGCCCACAGCGAGTCGCCGAGCGCCTCGCCGGCGTCGCCGCAGACGATCAGGTCGCCGGCGTGCGTCATGAACCCGGCCAGGTAGCCGACCGAGCCCTCGACGATCAGCGTGCCGCCCTTCATGTTGGCGGCCGTGCGCGGGCCGCAGTTGCCGCGCACGACGAGCGTGCCCCCGCGCATGGCTGCGCCGGTGCCGAGCGCGCAGGTGCCGCCGACCTCGATCCGACCGGCGCTCATGGCCTCGCCCGTCCCCCAGCCCGCGCTGCGCTCGATCACGATGTTGGCGCCGTTGTTGAGGCCGCCGCAGTAGTAGCCGACCGATCCGGCGAACCGGATCGTGGCCGGACCGTGCTGGCCGACGCCGAGGTTGTGCCGGCTGCGCGGGTTCAGGACCGTGATCTCGCGCGTACCGGCGTCGACCAGGTCGCGCATGCGCCGGTTGATGCGGTGCCCGTCGTCGGCATCGAGCACGACCTCGGAAACGGCAACATCACTCATACGATCTCCTGCAGCACGCGCCCGGACCGCTCCCACACGAACACGGAGCGCGGGTCGGGGTGCTGGGTGTCGTCGAGCTCGGCGGTGTAGACCGCGCGGATGGCCTGCTCCTCGGTGGCCATCGCGATGTCGCCGCCGACGTTCGCCACGACGATCGACTTGATCGCGAACATGTCCTTCGCCGAGCCGATCACGTCGGGCATCGAGAGCAGGTACGCGAAGCATCCGTCGAGCTCGTAGACCGAATCCTTGAGCGCCTCGTAGAAGGTCTGCCCGCGCGACATCTTGTC
>JBBQFB010000292.1:0-4077 GCA_038321545.1 Gaiellales bacterium | reverse complement strand
CGGCGCGGCTGGTGATGAGGTGTTGGAGGGACTCGTTGACGTCCCAGATGTTCATGTTCATGCCGGCCACGACGCGGTCCTGGTGGAGCCAGAAGGCGATGAACTGGCGGCTGGCGGGGTCGCCGCGGAACACGACCTTGTCCCACGTCTTGGTGAAGCCGGAGTACTCCATGCCGGTGTCGTACTGGTCGGAGTAGAAGAACGGCAGCTTGTCGAAGGTGGCTGGCTGGTCGAGCATCCCGTGCGCGGCGACGGGGCCCTGGTTGAGGGCCGTTGCCCAGTGCTCGACCCGTACCCGGTGGTGGTAGAACGGATGCTCGGCGTTCGCGATATCACCGGCCGCGTAGATGCCCGCGACGCTGCTCTGCAGGTGCTGGTCGACGAGCACCCCGTTGTCGACTGCCAGGCCGGCCCGTTCGGCCAGCTGGGTGCGGGGCGTGACGCCGACGCCGACCACCACCAGGTCGCAGTCGATCGCGTCGCCGGTGGCGGTGCGGACGCGCTCCACCCGGCCGCCGCCTTCCAGCCCGGTGACCGACTGGCCGAGCCGGAACGTGACGCCGTGCTCGACGTGCAGGTCGCGGTAGACGGCGCCGATCTCGTCGCCCAGGATCCGCGCCAGCGGCAACTGGTCGGGCGCCACCACCGTCACATCGAGGCCGGCCTGACGGGCCGACGCGGCGATCTCGATCCCGATCCAGCCGGCCCCGACCACCACCAGCCGGCCACCCTGCCGGAACCGCTCACGGAGCGCGTCGGCATCCTCGATCGTCCGCAGGTAGTGGACACCGGCCAGATCAGCGCCCGGCACGTCCAGCCGCCGCGGCTCACCACCGGTCGCCAGCAACAACCGGTCGAACCGCAGCTGGTCGCCGTCATCAAGCGTCACGACCCGGCTGGCGGTATCGAGACCGGTCGCGGTACGGCCCACCCGCAGCTCGATGTCGTGCGCGCCATAGAAGCCCTCCTCGTGCACCCACACCTCGTCCGGCTGCGCCTCACCCCGCAGGTACCCCTTCGACAACGGCGGCCGATTGTACGGACGCTGCCGCTCACTCCCGACCAGCACCACCCGCCCATCGAACCCCTCGCCACGCAACGTCTCCGCCGCCCTCGCACCAGCCAGACCAGCACCCACGATCACGAACGTCCGGTCATCCTTCATGGCATCTCCTCGAGGTCAGGGCCAGGAACTCCTGGCGCGTGCGGGGGTCGTCGCGAACCAGGCCGTGGAGGGCCGACGTCATCGTCGTGGTGCCGATCTTCTGGACGCCGCGGAGCGACATGCAGAGGTGCTCCGCCTCCAGCACGACCCCAACGCCGCGCGGTGCCAGCTCGCGCTGCAGCCACCCGGCGATCTGCGTGGTCATGCGTTCCTGGATCTGGAGATCGCGGGCGAAGAACTCGACGACCCGACCGAGCTTCGAGAGGCCGACGATCCGGTCGCCCGGCAGGTAGCCCACGTGCGCGACACCGTGGAACGGGAGCAGGTGGTGCATGCAGAGCGAGTGGAACGGGATCGACCGGGCCACCACGAGCCCGTCGTAGGCGCTCTCGTTCGGGAATGTCGTGGCGCGGAACTCGTGCGGTGTCAGCAGCTCTGCGAACGCATCGGCCATCCGGCGAGGCGTCTCGCGCAGCCCGTCATCGTCGACGTCGGAGCCGAGCGCGCGGAGCAGGTCGCGCGCCGCCCGCTCGACACCGGCATGGTCGATCTCACGGGCCGGACGATCGTCGGTTGCCGGTTCGGCCAGCGCGCCGGCGGCGGCGAGGAACGGGAAAGGAGTCATGGACGGTTGGTGACCGCCGCGCCGCACTTCTTACGTCACACGCCACGAGTAAGAATTCCGCGCGATCGCACACCAACGAACCATGCAGGTGCAACACGCGCACGAGACCCAAGAGATGAATCCGGTAGTCCGCTGGCGGTACGACCAGCTGGTCGCCGACGGGTTCGACCCGTTGCTCGCGCTGCACCTCGCGGACGACCAGCGCCGGAATCTGCACGACCTCCTCGAGCTGCACGAGCGCGGGTGTCCGCCACCACTCGCCGCGCGAATACTCGCGCCGCTCGACCTGGCGGACGCGGAGGCGCCATGAGTCCGGCTACGGTTGACGTCGCAGCGATGACCGTGCCGGCCCCTGATCCATTCCTATCTCTCGATGCGGGCTCCCGCAACTGGCTCCGCTCACTGCAGACAGACGGGGCGGAGCGAGTCGCCGCCATCGCCCGGCTGCACGCGCTGCTGCTTCGCGCGGCACGGTTCGAGGTCAACCGCCGGCGCGCATCGATGCCGCACGTCCGGCCGACGGAGTTCGAGGAGATCGCCGAGGAGGCGGCAGAGGACGCGCTCATGAGCGTGCTCGGCCGGCTGCCCGATTTCCGGGGCGCGAGCCGGTTCACGACTTGGGTGTACAAGTTCGCGCTGCTCGAGGCCGCCGCGAAGCTGCGAACGCGTGCGTGGCAGGGGCGCGAGGTGCCGATCCAGCCCGAGGCGTGGGACCTCGTGCGCAGCACCTGGCTCGACCCTGCCGAGGAGGCCGAGCAGACCGAGTTGCTGAGCGCGGTGCAGTCGGCGATCGTCGAGGCGCTGAGCGAGCAGCAACGCACCGTGCTCGTATCACTCGCCATCAACGGCGTGCCGATCGACGTGCTGGCCGACCGCATGTCGACCACCCGGGGTGCGCTCTACAAGACGTTGTACGACGCCCGGCGTAAGCTCCGCCAGGAGCTCGCGAGCGCCGGGTTCCACCTCGACGGCCCGCGTAAGGAAGCAACGTGACCGACCAACCCGATCTGGAGCAGGTGCTGTCCCGCGTGCTCGGCCCGGTCGAGCCGGAGGTCGGCTGCGAGGAGTGCTTCGACGAGCTCGACCGCTACGTCGAGCTGGTCGTGGCCGGCCACGACGCCGACGCGGAGATTCCCGGACTCCGCGCCCACCTGACCGGCTGCCCGGCGTGCCGCGAGGACTATGCGAGCCTCCACGACCTCGTCACCGACGACTCCGGGAGCTGACCGCGATGTCCGACACCCGCCCGCCCGTCCCACCGTTCGACGAGGCCGCAGCACGCCAGAAGGTGCTCGCTGCCGAGGCGGCCTGGAACACGCGCGACCCGCACCGCGTCTCGCTGGCGTACACCGAGGACTCCGAGTGGCGCAACCGCGACGAGTTCCTCCGCGGACGCGACGCGATCGTCGCCTTCCTGACCCGCAAGTGGGAGCGCGAGCTCGACTACGTGTTGCGCAAGGACCTGTGGACGTTCGGCGACGATCGCATCGCCGTGCGCTTCCAGTACGAGTGGCACGACGCGACCGGCGCGTGGTTCAGGTCGTACGGCAACGAGCTGTGGGAGTTCGCCGCCGACGGCCGGATGGCGCGGCGCGAGGCGAGCATCAACGACGTCGCGATCGCGGAGGCGGACCGCCGCATCTTCGGGCCGCGGGATGCCGGCGACGAGCCGCCGCCGCCGCTCCGCTAGCTGCCGGACGCCACGAACCAGAGCGACGGCGCGAGCTCCACGATCACGACCGGGTCGAGCTCGGCAACGGTGGCGGCGTCCGCCTCGTCCATCCGCCGGGCCAGGTCGGCCCAGGCCCGCGCGAACGACGCGATCCGCGCGGTCGGCCCCCAACCGACTGCCTCGCTGAGCGCCGCCGCATGCTGGGCCACGTCACGAGGTCCGAGCTCACCGAACGGCCGGTCGACGCCACCCACGTGGACGACCTGGTCGAGGACCGTGCGCAGCTGCTCGCTCACCGAGCCACCCCCAACTCACGCTCCCGGAGACATGCCGGGGCGACGAAAACGTACACCACGCCGGGCGCGGCGTCACGGCGTGCGCTGTCCATCCGACAGCTATCCTGCATGCGGCCCGACAACCGTCGGCGCCCTGGGCCGATGCATTTCGGCTCACTACCGAAAGGGGCGTGCGCGTCATGCGTACCGCCATCTTCTCTACGTTTCCTCCCCGGGCGTGCGGCATCGGGACGTTTGCGTTTGATCTTCGGTCGGCGTTGTTGGAGGTGCCGGCGGTTGATGATGTGGTTCCGATCGTGGTGGTTGATGAGCCGTCCAG
>JBBQFB010000291.1:0-4097 GCA_038321545.1 Gaiellales bacterium | reverse complement strand
ATCACCCACGAGGTGCTCGGCGTGTTCGGCGCCGGCCGCGAGATGCTGAAGCCCGCCTCTCCCGGTACCGGCGTGATCGCCGGTGCCGGCGTGCGCGCCGTGCTCGAGCTGGCCGGGATCAAGGACGTGCTGGCGAAGTCGCTCGGCACGTCGAACCCGATCAACCTCTGCCGCGCCGCCGAGACGGCGCTGCGCGAGCTGCGCCGGCCGGAAGAGGTCGCGAAGCTGCGCGGCAAGCGCCTGCGCGACATCCTGCCCGTGTCGGCTGCGAACGCGCGCGCCGCGGTCGCGAAGGCCGAGGCCGACGCTGCTGCCGCCGAGGCGCCGGCCGAGCCCGCCGAGGTCGTGTGATGGCGCTCAAGGTCACGCAGACGCGGTCGGCGATCCGGGTCCAGAAGGAGCATCGCGGCACCCTGCGGTCGCTCGGCCTCGGTCGCATCGGCCGGAGTCGCGTCCACCAGGACTCGCCGTCCCTCCAGGGGCAGCTGCACCAGGTCGGCTACCTCGTCAAGGTCGAGGAGGTCTCCGAGTAATGCCCGAGATTGGACTGCACAACCTGAGCCCGGCACCGGGCTCCACGAAAGTGCGCAAGCGTGTCGGCCGGGGTATCGCGTCGGGTCAGGGCAAGACGTCCGGGCGCGGCCAGAAGGGCCAGAAGTCGCGGTCCGGCTCGCACATGATGCGCGCCGGCTTCGAGGGCGGTCAGAACCCGCTGTACATGCGTACCGGCAAGCTGCGCGGCTCGTTCATGAAGAAGTCCATGCCCGTCGGGCCGTTCCGGACCTCGAACGAGATCGTGAACCTGTCCGACCTGTCCGAGCGGTTCGCCGCCGGAGCCGAGGTCACGCCGGCGACGCTCGTCGCCGTGGGACTCCTGAAGAACACCAAGGAGCCGGTGAAGGTGCTCGGTCGCGGTGATCTCGCTCACGCCCTGACGATCTCGGTGCACGGCGTTTCCGCCTCTGCGCGCGAGAAGATCGAGGCCGCCGGCGGAACGGTCACCCTGATCGGCGACACGGACGGGTAGAGTGGGACGGTGATCTCCGCCCTCGGCAACGCCTTCCGCATCCCCGATACGCGCAAGCGGCTCGCGGTGACGGCGTTCATCCTCGCGCTCTACCGGCTCGGCTCGTGGCTCCCGACTCCGGGCGTCAACCCCGCGACCGTTCGTGACCTGTTCAACCAGTCGGGGTCGGGAACGATCCTCGGCTACCTGAACCTGTTCTCCGGTCAGGCGCTGCAGAACCTGAGCCTGTTCGCGCTCGGGATCATGCCGTACATCACGGCCAGCATCATCATGCAGCTCCTGGCCGTGGTCGTTCCGACGCTCGAGAAGATGCAGAAGGAAGGCGAGGCGGGCCAGCGGCGGATCACGCAGTACACCCGCTACCTCACCGTCGCGCTCGCCGCCGGCCAGTCGGCCGGCTACGTGGTCGTCTTCCACAACGGCTCGGCGCTGGGCGGTTCCGACGCGCTGCCGAACCTGAACGCCCGCGTGTTCATCCTGATCGTGCTGTCCCTGACCGCCGGCTCGACGCTGCTGATGTGGATGGGCGAGTACATCACCCGGCGCGGCGTCGGCAACGGCCAGTCGCTGCTGATCTTCTGCTCGATCCTGACCTCGATCCCGACTGCCATCTCGGCTTGGCTGAACGGCGGCGTGTTCGAGAAGCTGTCGCTGCCAATCGTCGTGCTCGGCGTGATCCTCGCCGTCGTGTTCATCAACGAGGGCCAGCGGCGGATCCCGATTCAGTACGCGCGCCGCGGTGCCACTGCCGTCGGCCAGACGACCTACATGCCGCTGCGCGTGAACATGGCCGGCGTCATCCCCGTCATCTTCGCGGCCGCCGTGCTCCTGCTGCCGCCCACCATCGGGCAGCTGCTCGGCATCAACTGGCTCGCGAACACGTTCGCGCCGACGACGTGGGCGTCGATCATCCTCGAGTTCGGGCTGATCGTGGTGTTCACGTTCTTCTACACCGCGGTGCAGTTCAACCCGGTCGAGCAGGCCGACAACCTGAAGAAGTACGGCGGGTTCATCCCGGGCATCCGTCCGGGCCGGCCGACGGCGCAGTTCCTCGACCACGTGATGGTCCGGCTGACGCTGCCCGGCGCGCTCTACCTGGGCATCATCGCCGTGCTCCCGACGATCTTCATCCGGTACGCGGGCTTCTCGCAGGCCACCGCACGGGCGCTCGGCGGCACGTCGATGCTGATCATCGTCGGCGTCGCCCTCGACACCATGCGGCAGGTCCAGTCGCAGGTGATGATGCGGCACTACGAGGGCTTCCTGAAGTAACGCTCGTGGGTAGCAGGAACCTCCTGATCTTCGGACCGCCCGGCGCCGGGAAGGGAACGCAGGCGCCCCGGCTGGCGGACGAGCTGGGTCTGCCGCACGTCGCCACCGGCGACATGCTGCGTGCGCACCTGCGCGACGGCTCCGAGCTCGGCTTGCGGGCCAAGAGCTTCATGGCGGCCGGCGAGCTGGTGCCCGACGCGCTGGTGATCGAGATGCTGGTCGACCGCATCTCCCAGGCCGACGCGCAGGGCGGCTTCCTGTTGGACGGGTTCCCGCGCAACGTCGCGCAGGCCGAGGCGCTGGACGTCGAGCTGGCGCATCATGGCCGCAAGATCGACGGCCTGCTCGTGCTGGACGTGGGGGAGGAGGAGATCGTCGGCCGCATCTCCGGCCGACTGGTCTGCGCCAACGGGCACACGTGGCACGCGACCTTCAACCCACCCGCGACGCCCGGCGTCTGCGACGCCTGTGGCGCTCCGCTCTCGCGACGCGCCGACGACGAGCCCGACGTCGTTCGCAACCGGTACCGCAACGTCTACCTTGCGCAGACCGAGCCGGTGCGCGGCCACTACGCCGGGCTCGGCACGCCCGAGGTGGCGATCGACGGCACCGGCTCGACCGACGACGTGTATGCGCGGCTGCGACGAGCCGTCGACGAGCTGTGATCGAGCGCAAGTCCTCGCGCGAGATCGCCAAGCAGGCCCAGGCGGGGGCGATTGTCGCGGAGACGCTGCAGCTGCTGGCCGACGCGGCCGCGCCGGGCGTCACCACGGCCGAGCTCGACCGGATCGCCGAGAAGCACATCAAGCGGCGCGGCGGCGTGCCGACGTTCAAGGGGTACCGCGGCTTTCCGGGCTCGATCTGCTCGTCGCCGAACGACATGATCGTGCACGGCATCCCCGGGCCGTACGTGCTGGCTGACGGCGACATCGTGTCGCTCGACGTCGGCGTGACCTTTCGCGGGTTCGTCGGCGACTCGGCCGTCACGGTCGCGGTCGGCGAGGTGGCGCCCGCCACGCTCCGGCTGCTGGCCGTCTGCCAGGAGGGCCTGCGCCGGATGGTCGCGCAGTGCGAGGTCGGCAACCGGCTGCTCGATCTGGGCCACGCCTGCCAGACGTACGTCGAGGGCGAGGGGTTCGGCGTCGTCCGTCAGCTGGTCGGCCACGGCGTCGGACGCCGGATGCACGAAGATCCGCAGATCCCGAACTTCGGTCAGCCCGGTCGCGGCCCGGAGCTCCAGGAGGGCATGGTGTTCGCGATCGAGCCGATGATCACGGCCGGCTCGCACGACATCCGCATGGACGACGACGGCTGGTCGATCTTCACGGTCGATGGCTCGATGGCGGCACACTTCGAGCACACCGTGGCGATCACCGCGGACGGCCCTCAGATCCTGACGCTCGGCCCCGACGGCACCAGCGTCGTCTACCGCGCCGTCGCCTGATCGCTGCCCGCTCGCGGGTTGGCGGCGCCGTTCTCGCGGGCCGTGGGTACACTGCGCTGGCTCGCGTCCGGTCCGCCGGGCGCCCGGCGCGCCCGCCCAGAGAGCTCTGGTAGGATGCGTCGATCGCGAGGTGCGGTGGCTGGCGTCTGCACGCGCCCGTACAACACAGCCCCGCGTCTCCGCACCACTTTCGACGCCGGTCTTCGGACCGGTGAGGGGGATTCATGAAGGTTCGTCCCAGCGTCAAGCCGATGTGCGACAAGTGCCGGATCATCCGGCGCGCCGGCAACGTGCTCGTGATCTGCCCGAATCCCCGCCACAAGCAGCGCCAGGGCTAGGAGCACACAGGAATTG
>JBBQFB010000290.1:0-4102 GCA_038321545.1 Gaiellales bacterium | reverse complement strand
GTTCGATCATCGCCGCGCCGACCGGGCCGAGCTGATCCATTATGACCGGGTCCCACTTCTCCCAACCGCCGGAGAGCCGGGCCCACGTCGCTCGCTGTGCGTCCCGAATCTGATCGGCGTTCGGCATCGCCCCTCCCGCATTGCTACGGCCGGCAACTACGACGCTGCTGGCCGGCGTCAGCGCATCGTCGCCAGTCCGTGCCCGACATTCAAGCAGCGGGGCGTGATCCCCCGTTCGGGCTGACAGATCGCGCTTCTGATACACAGCCTCCTGATGCGGGAACGTCTCACCCTCGGCACGATTGCCGCCGTCACCATCGTCGCCGGTGCACTCCACTTCGCGGGGGCAGGATCGGTCGTGACGTTCATCGTGGCCGGCGTCGCGCTCGGCGGGCTGGCGTGGGCGATCGGGAGCGGCACCGAGATCGTCGGCGGCTATTTCGGCGCCGCCGTCACGAGCGTGCTGCAGACGACCCTCGGCAACCTGCCCGAGCTCTTCGTCGTGCTGTTCGCGCTGTCTGCGGGCGAGACCGTCGTCGCGCAGTTCTCCATCATCGGCTCGCTGTTCGCCAACGCCCTGCTCGTCCTCGGCCTCGTGATCGTCGCCGGCTCGACGGTCGGTGAAGGCCGGGTGATGCGGTTCGGCGCACGGTTGCCCAACGACACGGCCACCCTGCTGCTGCTGGCGGTCTTCATCATCGTCCTGCTCGGCCTCTCCGACAGCGCGGGCGACCGGGCATCGCGTCACGCGGTCGCGATCTCGATCATCGGCGCGATCTGCCTGCTCGGCGTCTATGGCGCCTGGCTGCTCTCGTACCTCCGCATGGCCGGGTTGCCGGAGGCGCACGACGCGCCCGCCGATGCCGTCGCGCACTCGCTGAAGTTCGGGATCGGGCTGCTCGTGCTGTCCGGCGCCGGCGCCGCGCTGGTCTCCGACTGGTTCGTCGCAGCCCTCGACCCCGCCGTCCGTGCGATCGGGATCTCGAAGGCGTTCACCGGCCTCGTGGTCGTCGCGATCGCCGGGAACGCCGTCGAGAACGTCGTCGGCGTCACGCTGGCCGTGAAAGGGCGCTCGGACTTCGCGGTCTCGCTGGTCAAGAACTCGGTCTCGCAGATCGCCGTGTTCCTGTTTCCGGTCCTGGTCCTGCTCTCGCTCTTCTTCGACCCCTCCCTGACCTTCGTCCTCGATCCGATCTGGATCGGCGCGCTGACCATCACCGCGCTTGCGGTCTGGCAGATCACGGGCGACGGCGAGGCCACCCTGTTCGAAGGGCTGGCGCTGATCTCCCTCTACGTCATCCTGGCGACCGTCGCCTGGTACGAGTAGGTCCCGGCGGGCCTTACCGCTTCTTCGCCGCGGTGTTGGCGGCGACGGCGGCACGGATCAGATCCTTGAACCCGGCGCCGTCGATCTTCTCGCCTTCGCGAAAGTCGATCGCGCGGCGCGTGTTGCCGTCCAGGCTGGAGTTGAAGAGGTTCGTCGGGTCGTCGACGGACGCACCACGGAAGAAGGTGACCTTCACGACCTCCTTGTACGACTCCCCCGTGCAGACGATGCCGTGACGGGCGAAGACCGGGGTTCCGGGAGACGTCGCCTTCTCCCACTTCCACTCCTCCTCGATGTCGGGCTCGGCCTCGTGGATGAGCTGCCGGATCTGTGCGAGCGTCTCGCCGCGCCAATCGGCCAGCTCCTCGATCCGGCTGGTGATCTTCGCCGAAGCATCGGTCGCCGCCATGGTCTCTCCCGTCCTCCGTTGACGCGCCACCGGTCCGGCGGGCGTTGCCCATCCAGCACGCGACCCTAGCGGCGCGTGCAGATTCGGCAGGCTACATCGAAGCCGCAACAGCGCGAAATCCTGATTCTCGTTCCAGCGTCGCTAGGTTCGCTCCCGGCGTCGCCGCCGGGAGAAGCGTGAGGCGGGCGGGTCGTCGGGCGGCGGGAGCTCGAGCGAGCCGACCAGGAACACCTCGCCGGCGATCACGGCGCCGGGGCTGGGAACCGGTTGGTCGTCGTCGGGATAGCAGACGGTGGCTTCGAAGCCGGCGCTTCGAACCCGGGCCGCGATGAACGGCTGGCCGGAAATGGTGTTCGACCGGCGTGACGCCGACAGCACGACGCCGGCGAGGCGGGCGTAGGCGGCTGCCTCATGCGGTTCTGCGAAGGAGCCGTACGGGATGAACGACATGGCGGCGACGCGCGGTGGCCATGGCCAGCCGTTCTCCGTGAAACGCGCTGCGGGTTCGTCTCCGGGATCGCCGGCCGGGTCGAGGAGGCTCGCGTCGGACGCCGCGAATGCGTCAGCGTCGGCATGCACGACGATGTCGACTCCGAGCGCGATGATCGACGCCGCCACGGCGTCCGAGAGTCTTCTCGTGCGCAGCAGCGTCCGTTGCTCGAGTTCGATCACGAGCTGCGTCAGCTCCTCGCCGTCGGCGGCGACGACGCTGGCGGCCGCCGCAGCATCGTTCAGGAGCTGAATGCCGGTCAGGAGCGCGCCCGGCTCGTCAGCGAATGAGGGCAGTACGTCCACGACCTCGTCGTGGCGGTTGACGGCGAATATGAGTCGTGCACCGGAGGCGTCCTCCCACCGCTTCACCTCGACTCCGTCGACGACGCCGAGCGTGGCAGCTGAATCTCGGATCTGGGATATGAGTCGCCCCAGCCCAGCCTCGCCGTCGACGGGCAACCCGATGCAGCCGAGGTTCGACGCCATGCTCGCAGCCTACGTTTCCGATCGGCGTCGTGACGGCATCGGCGCACCGGCGCCAACCTGTTCGGCTACGACGGGGGAGCCGCCGCCCATCCGCCCCGGCTGGCATGGGTGGCGATCTTGTTCACGATCTTCCACGCGCCGTCGATCCGCAGCAGCGAGAGGATGTCGACCCAGCTTCGCTCGGGTGCGGTCATGTTGTCGTATCCGAGGAGGATCGAGGCAGCATCCCCGGCCTGCGTGACGGACAGCACGCGACCGACGATGTGGGACGCCGGCGGCGTCGTCCAGCGCTCGAAGACGTCGGCGAGGAAGGTCTTGTGAAACGCCCCGTCGGCGTGAATCGAGTACATCCACGCGTCTTCATCGAACGCCTCCCGGAACTGTTCGATGTCGCAGTCGTTGAAGCCGCCGATGTAGAGCTCGGCGATGCGGACGATCTGGTCGTGATCGGTCGCGGTGGCGATGGTCATGGCCGTCGGTCTCCTGGTGGTCGGTCGGCGACCACGGTAACCGACCGAGCCACGCCTCCGCTGCTCGCGCCGGGGTCGTAGGGCCGTCGAGCGGAGCTCCTGAGTCTCCGCCGGTAGCGTGTGCCGTGATGACGGTCTCCGGCGATGCTCCTGGCCAGGTCGAGCGGGTGAAGCGGTACTACGACCGCAACACCGCGCGGTTCCAGCGCCTGGGCGAGGGCGGGGCGTCGATCCACCGGGCCGTCTGGGCACCCGCTGTCACGACTCGCGAGCAGGCGTTTCACCACGTCGACGAGATCGTCCTGTCACTCGTCGCCGAGCACGAGGCACCCCGCGTCGTCGACCTCGGCTGCGGCGTCGGCGGCAGCCTGATCTACCTGGCCTCCCGCCGGCCCGGCCTCGTGGCCGAGGGGATCACGATCAGCCCGGCGCAGGCCGACATGGGCACGACGCTCGTCGCAGAGGCCGGTCTGTCCGACCGGGTGCGGGTACGCGAGGGGGACTTCCTCGCTCCCGACGCTGACCTCGCCGGCGCCGACCTCGCGTTCTCGATCGAGGCGTTCGTGCACGGCCCGGATCCCGCGGCCTACTTTCGGAGCGCGGCGGGCGTCCTGCGGCCCGGCGGCCTGCTCGTGGTCTGCGATGACTTCCTGACGCCGGCCGGCGCAGGCGCCACGGGCTCTCAGGCCCGGCGGCTGGCTGCGTTCCGGACCGGCTGGCGGATCGGCTCGCTGCTGACGGTCGGTGAGGTGACCGGCCGCGCCGCCTCCGCAGGACTCGAGCCCGTCGGCAACGACGACCTGACGCCCTTCCTCGAGCTGCGGCGCCCCCGCGACCGCTGGATCAGCCTGGCGGTCGCGGCGACGCGGCCGCTGCCGTGGCGGGGCGAGTACTGGTGGTCGCTGGCCGGCGGCACCG
>JBBQFB010000289.1:0-4157 GCA_038321545.1 Gaiellales bacterium | reverse complement strand
GTAGTAGAACCCGACGTTCATCGCCACCCGGTCCCCCTCGGCGTAGTGGAGGATCAGGAACGAGTGGACGGCGGAGTTGAGCGCGAACGCGACCCCGAACCCGATCAGACCGACCACCACCGCGACGGAGGCGTCGACCGTGCTCGACAGGGCGATCGCAATCGCGGCCGGGAAGACCGCGAGCAGGTACGCAAGGCGAGCGGCGGTGCGGCCGGTGGGCTCGCCGCTGCCGCTGCGACGGAGCAGGCCCGGGGCCGATGCCTGGACGACCCCGTAGCCGATCACCCAGACGGCCAGGAACGCGCCGACCTGCCAGAAGCTCCACCCCTGCTCGCTGCGGAGGAAGACCGGCAACCCGACCACGAACCAGACGTCGCGGGCCGCGAACAGGAAGACGCGCGCCGCTAGCTGATACATTGATGATCGTCAATGAATCATCTTCCGGTCCTCCAGTCCGACTGCTGTCCACCCGGCCCCGGCGCGGCCGTCGACCGGACTGCCTGCGAGAGCTACGCGCGCCGCTTCAAGGCGCTTGCCGACCCGGCCCGCGTGGGCCTGCTGGCGCGTCTCGCGGACGGCGACGAGGTGTGCGTCTGCCACCTCGTGGAGGGCTCCGGACTCTCCCAGCCGACCGTCAGCCACCACCTCGCGATCCTCCGTCGCGCCGGCTTCGTCACCCGCCAGCGGCGCGGGACGTGGGCCTACTACCGGCTCGTGCCCGGCGCCATGCAGGAGCTCGCGGCGTCGATCGCCAGCGGACTGCTGCCAGCGCCGGACTAGCAACCGGCAGCTCGGACTGGCGGGTATCGCACCGTCGCTCCCGATCGTCGCGACGGTGCAATCGCGCGTTCGGGTTCACCTTCGAGCAGACCCTGTGCGCGCCGGGCGACGGTTGCACCACGACCACCGAGCTCGTGAGCTTCGGGCCGCTCGGTCGGGATGACGACCGGCTCCGTAGCCGCCGGCTGCGGGTCGCGGCGTGGCCGTGGCAGGACGCGCCGGGCGGCAGGGTCGAGCCCGTGATCGCAGCGCGCTGCGAGACCGGATGCGCGGTGAAACAGGCCCGGTTCACGATCGGGATCCGGCTCGCGGACCGGTCGGTCGGCGGCGGCCTGAGCGGACCGCTGATCAACCTCGGTCCGTACCCGATCACGATCCCGGACCACACGACCCTTCGGTTCGCGTGCCGGTGCCGCCGATCGTCCAGCAGCAGATCCTGGCGCACCTCAATCACGGCGCAACGAAGTTCGCTCAGGTGGCGATCGGAGCCACGCCGGATCCCCCGTCAGCGTTCATCTTCACCGCGTTTTGACGGTGAGGCGGCTGGTAGCCGTCGCGAGTCTCCGCCGACACGGCCGGCACCCGAACCGCGCGTCGGACGCGTCGCCCGCCGGCGCATGATGTGGACATGTCGCCCGACGAGCCTCGGTGGTGGACGATCCGGCCGGTCCAGAGCCGGAAGCCGGCCACCTACCGCTGCCCGTTCTGCGAGCAGCGCCTCCACGCGATGAGCGACCACTTGCTGATCGCGCCGGAGGGCGACGGCGACCGGCGGCGCCACGCGCACCGCGAGTGCGTGCTCGCCGAGCGTGCCGCCGGACGCCTGCCGCTCTCGGACGAGTGGCGCGCGAGCCAGCCGCCTGCACCGTCACGAGCTCGCTGGCTGTGGCGCTTCAGTCCTCGTGCTCGTCGCGAATCGTCACGAGACGCGGATCGAACGTGACGAGCTCCGCCACCCCGGCCGCCTCGGGGGTCGGCTCCGTGTAGAACCACGCGACGTCCCGCAGCACGCCGTCGGTCGTCCGGTGCGCGAGATGGTGCGCGGTACCGAGGTACGGTGACGACGAGACGGTGTCGGAGCCGGCCAGCTCGCTGATCGACACGCCGATGCGCGGGAAGAAGAAGCGCGGCGGCTTGCCTGTCTCGAACAGGATCCGCGTGCTGCGCGACTCGGCCAGCACCTTGTCGCCGATGGACGCCGTCACGTAACGCGACGACCGCAGCACGTCGACGCGCACGTACGGGTCGCGCGGATGGCCGGCGACCCGCTCGTCCTCCTCGAACCAGTCGTCGACGCGGTTCCAGTAGAAGGCGGCGTACTGGCGCAGGTCGAGCCCGTCGTCGTGCGCCTCGGGGTAGCCCCACACCGCCTTCGGCGACCGCTGGTCGCCGACGACGACGTCCCAGTAGCGGGCCGTGCCCTTCCACGGGCAGAAGCTCGAGGTCTCCACCGGCTCCAGGAACTCGGCGCGGATGTCGGCCAGCGGCAGGTAGTAGATCGGGTGGTGGTCGCGCTCGAGCAACAGCAGGGCGTTGGTGGTGTCGGCGATCACCTCGCCCGCGAAGCGGACGCGGATCCGTTTCAGGACGGGCTCGACGGCGACGCGCCCGTTCGGGGCGGTCGTCTGGCTGCGGTAGGCATGCGACAGGGCGAGCGACATCGTGGCCATCCTCAGGTCGGAACTACAGGATGCAACGTGGAGGCACCCTCCGGTATGCCCGCGGCCGGCCGGTTGGCCGGGCGCTGTAGGATCGGATGACGTTGGTACGCAGATGGCGCACCCCGCTCCTGATCGTTGCGACGGCGGTACTCCTCGCCGGGTGCGGTGGCAGCTCCGGCGCGTCCTCGTCCGACCCGGATCCGAACAACCAGGTGCAGGTCGCCACCTCCGAGAAGGCCCGGGTAGACGGCGCGAACATCAGCGCCCGGCTCACCGCGGCCGGGTACGACGTGATCGGATCAGCGCCGGATGGCGCCGGGCCGGGCGGGTTCGCGGTCACGTTCGATGACGGCGGCGTCGTCGTCGTGCTGGTGCTCGACTCGAGCGCGCAGGCCGACCTGGTCGCCACCGGATTCTCCCAGCAGGGCTCGGGCGCCAACGCGCTGGTACGCCGGGTGGACAGGCACGTCTACGCCGCCAACACCCTCGGCACGGCCTCGGGCACCGCCGTCAGCAAGGCCGAGTTCGACAAGCTCGTGGCCGCCGCCGAGGGTTAGCGGACGCCGAGCAGCAGCTCCGTGACCAGCTGGTCGAGCCGGTCGTTCCGCGTCTCGCGGGCGCCCAGCTCGTCGAGGTCGAACGTCTCCCCGCGGATCGCGTCGACGGCGGCCTGCGAGTACCCGCCAGCCACCGTCGGCACGCGGACATCGATCGCGCCGGCCTCGCGGCTGGCGGCCTGGATCTCCGGATCGACGGCGTACTGGCGAGCGCGCTCCGCGAGGATCTTGTAGGTCCGCATACAGCCCGCCGCGAAGTCCCAGATGCCCTCCACGCCCTCGACGCGCAGCGGCCGTGCGTCGAAGTGGCGCGGCCCCGCGTAGCCTGACTCCTCGAGCATCCGCACGAGGAAGAACGCGTCCTTGAGGTCCTCCTGGCCGAACCGGAAGTCCTGGTCGTAACGGCCGATCCGCTGCCCGTTCAGGTCGACGTGGAACAGCTTGCCGGCCCATAGCGCCTGGCCGACGGCGGCGCTGAAGCTGAGGCCCGCCATCGTCTCGTGCGCGACCTCGGGGTTGACGCCCCACAGCTCGGACCGGTCGAGAGTCGAGATCATGTGCAGCGCGTGCCCCACGGTCGGCAGCCAGGCGTCTCCGCGCGGCTCGTTCGGCTTCGGCTCGAGCGCGAACCGCATGTCGTAGCCCTGGCCGATCGCGTAGTCGGCGACGAAGTTGAGCGCCTCGCGGTACCGCTCGAGCGCGTCCTGCGGCGCCTTCGCGGCCTGGATCTCGACGCCCTCGCGGCCGCCCCAGAACACGTAGATCGGCGCGCCCAGCTCGGCGCCCAGATCCATCGCCGCCATCGTCTTCTGCAGCGCCAGGCGCCGCACCCGCGGGTCGTTCGCGGTGAACGCGCCCTCCTTGAAGGCCGGCAGCGTGAACAGGTTGGTGGTCGCCATCGCCACCTTGAGCCCGGTGCGCCGCAGCGCGCCCGAGAAGCGGCTCACGATGCGGTCGCGCTCCGCGGCGCCGGAGCCGGCCGGCACGAGGTCGTTGTCGTGCAGCGAGACGCCGTAGGCGCCCAGCTCTGCGAGCCTCTCCACCGCCTCGACCGGATCGAGCGGCGGACGGGTCGGCTCGCCGAACGGATCGCGGCCGACGTTGCCGACGGTCCACAGGCCGAACGTGAACTTGTCCGCCGGCGTCGCCCTGTACGGGT
>JBBQFB010000288.1:0-4165 GCA_038321545.1 Gaiellales bacterium | reverse complement strand
CGTCCAGGTCGCCGGCGGCGAGATCGGCGTGCGCGTCTACACGCCTGAAGGCGCCGGGCCGTTTCCGGCCCTCGTCTACTTCCACGGCGGCGGCTGGGTGGCCGGCGACCTGAACACGATGGACCGGCCGTGCCGGACGTTCGCGAACGGCGCCGGCTGCGTCGTCGTGTCGGTCGACTACCGGTGCGCGCCGGAGCACCGGTTCCCGACCGCTGCCGACGACAGCTTCGCCGCGACCAGGTGGGTCGCCGACAACGCGGCCGAGCTCGGCATCGACGCCTCGCGGATCGCCCTCGGCGGCGACAGCGCGGGCGGCAACCTGACGGCCGTCGTCAGCCTGATGGCGCGCGACAACGGCGGCCCGCAGATCGCGTTCCAGCTGCTCATGTACCCCGTCATCGACTTCTCGTTCGACACGCCGTCGTACTCGGAGCTGGCCGACGGATACGGGCTGACGACGCCGATGATGGAGTGGTTCTGGGAGCAGTACCTGGCCGATCCGGCGGACGGTGCGAACCCGTACGCGTCGCCGATCAGGGCTGAGAGCCTGGCCGGCCTCCCGCCCGCCGCCGTGCTCGTCGCCGGCTTCGACCCGCTCCGCGACGAGGGGCGCGCGTATGCCGACGCCCTCCGCGCCGCGGGCGTCACCGTCGACTTCCGCTGCTTCGATTCGATGGTGCACGGCTATCTGCAGATGGGTGCGGTGTCCGCCGGAGCCCGCCAGGCGGTCGCCGACACCGTCGCGGCGCTGCGCGCGGGGCTCAGGTCGCGCTGAGCGCCGGCTCGAGCGGCACGCGCTCGGTGCGGGCCCAGTCGCGGCGCGTCCCCAGCTGACGCGCGAGCGAGCGCACCAGCACCGGGTACAGCAACCACGTGTACAGCGCGTAGAGATGCGCCAGGGCGAGCGCCCGCAGCCAGCTGCGCGCCCCGACGGCGGGACGGGCCGCGAGACTCCCGAGCACGGAGTTCGAGAACGCCAGCACGTAGACGATCGGCAGCATCTCGAGCGATGGCCAGATCGGCGCGATGTCGAGCGCCGCGAGCGTCGCCGCGCACACCACGGCAGCGCCGACGATCGTCTGCCAGAGCGGCATCAGCAGGTAGAGGATCTCGCCCACGCGCGCGAGGCGCGGGAACGGCGAGCGCCACATGGCGCCCACCAGATCGAGCGCCTGCAGGTTGCCCTGCGACCAGCGCGTCCGCTGCCGCAGCAGCGCGCGGATGCCGGGCACGCCCTGCTGTTCGACGACGGCGCGCACCTCCTGCCGCGACCTCCAGCCGCTCGCGAGCAGCCGTAGCCCGAGATCCTGATCCTCGGTCAGCCGGCTGCGCCATGGCCCGGTCGCGTCGGCGACGTAGTCGAGGGCGGCGAGCCGGTTGAACTGCCCGTTGCCGCCCATCCCGGCCGTGCCGGCGCGGTTGCGCCCCGCCTGGTAGACGCGGCCGTAGATCGAGAACTCGATGTCCTGCATGCGCGTCAGGAACCCGGTCTGGTTGTAGATGCGGACGAGCGCCTGCACTCCTCCTACGGCTGGATCCTCGAACTGCGCCGCGGCGTACCGGGGCGCATCCGGAGAGATGCGTCCGTCGGCGTCGACCACGACGACGATCACGCGCGCCCGGTGGACGCCGGGCAGCAGCTCCCGGATCAGGCGGTACGCGGCGTTCAGTGCCGCTGCCTTCCCCTTGCGGGCGTCGGGCAGGTTGCGCCGCAGCACGTGCACGTCGGGGTGCGCGAAGGTCGCGAGGATGTCGGGTGTCGCGTCGTCCGACCCGTCGTCGATCACGATCACGTGGCGGTTCGCGAGCGGCAGCGCCAACAGGCGCTCGACGCTGTCGCCGATGGTGATCTGCTCGTTCAGGGCCGGCACGAGGAACACCCACGTCCAGGCTGCAGCCGCGTCGGTGGGCGCTTTCGGCGCGAGCGCGATCGCCTTCTGTCCGCGCCGGTACAGCCCGATCGTCCACAGGCACATGCCGAGGATCACGACGAACGCGACCGTCAGCAGCAGCTGCAGGCCGAGCGGGATGCCGGAGCCCCAGATCACGAGGCCTCACGCACGCCGGCCTCGAGCGCCGCCACGTCCACGGCGAGATCGACGATGCCCGGTGCGACGATGCCGGTCGCGGCGAGCACCGAGCGGCGGTCGAGGCTCGAGCCGAACGACGCCGGAGCCTCGCCGCCCGCCTGCAGGTAGTCGAGCGCCGCGACGATGCGCTCGGCAGCGAAGCCGTCGCCGTACGGGTTGGTCGCCTCGGCCATCGCCGCGTAGGCGACGGGGTCGGCCAGCAGGCGGTTGGCGACGGCCACGATCCGGTCGGGGTCGGTGCCGACCAGGGCCAGCGTGCCGGCGTCGACGCCCTCGCCGCGCTCCGTCACATCGCGCGTCACGAGCACCGGCTTGCCGAGCGCGGGCGCCTCCTCCTGGATTCCGCCGGAGTCGGTGATGACGAGGTCGCAGCGGGCGAGCAGGCGCGCGAACTCGCCGTAGCTGACCGGCTCGCACAGCAGCACGTTGGCGTGCGTATCGAGCAGCGGGCGGAGGCTCGAGCGCACGCGCGGGTTGGGGTGCAGCGGCAGGACGAACGAGATGTCGGGGTGCGCGTCGGCCAGGCGTGCGACCGCCTCGCCGATGCCCTGCAGACCGTCGCCCCAGTTCTCGCGGCGGTGCGCGGTCACGAGCACGAGGCGTCGATTGCCGTCGAAGATCTTCTGCACGGCCGGGTTGACGAACGGGACGTCGAGACCCGACGCCCACTTGAGCGCGTCGATGGCGCTGTTGCCGGTCACGTACACCTGCTTGATCGGCACGTTCTCGCGCACGAGGTTCTCGAGGTTGGTCGCGGTCGGCGCGAGGTGCAGGCAGGCGATGCGCGCGATCAGGCGGCGGTTCAGCTCTTCCGGGAACGGCGTCATGTTGCCGGTGCCGGCGCGCAGTCCGGCCTCGACGTGCACGACCGGCACGCCGAGATGGAACGCGGCCAGCGCCGCGCCGAACGCCGAGCTGGTGTCGCCGTGGACGAGCACCGCGGCCGGGTAGCGGCCCTCGCGCACGTCGTCGACGGTCGCCTCGCCGGGGGCGACCTCGTGGTACCACTGTCGGAAGAAGTCCTCGAACCGCAGCATCACCGACGCGACGCGCTCGTTGAGTCGCGCCCGGGTGTCGCCGACCCACAGCGTCACGTCCGCCCAGATGCCGGCCATCTTGAACACCTCGCGCACCATCAGGTCGTGCTGGCCGGTGGTGACGACGACGGGCTTGAACCGTTCGCTGGCGCGCAGCGCGAGGATGATCGGGATCAGCTTGATCGCCTCGGGCCGGGTGCCGACGACGACCAGGATGCTGACCTTCGCCGGCGTCTTCGCGGTGGCCGGCGAGCGGTCGACCGGGGCAGGCGGGGCGTGTGCGGACATACCCCTGCCATCGGCCGCTGCGGGGCGGGCGGCCTCCCCCGTACGTACCGCCCCGGAAATGGAGAAGGCCCGCGCCGGGGACGGGCTGCGGGCCATTCTCTCATCTCTCCGGCTCGGGAAGGGGGACACCGGCCGGACGAGATCTAGTGACGACTGTAACGTCCCATTGGGAACCGCGATAGGGGCCGTTCGGCCTACATTTCAGGCCCTTGCGCAGGCAACATCTACGCGTACAGCTGCGCCACCAGGTCGAAGGAGTGACGCCGGTCGGCGTGGTCGAACGCGGAGGTCGAGATCATCAGCTCGTCGGCCGCCGTGAGCTCGAGCAGCTCGTCGATTCCCGCTCGTACGACGTCGGAGTCGCCGACGATGTACCCCGCCATGTGCTCGTCGACGACGGCGGTCTCCTCGTGCGTGTAGGTGTGTGCGGCGGCGTCGGCCGGGGTCGGGGTGCGGCCGGGGCGACCCCGGCGGAGGTTGAGGATCGCGAGCCGCGACGACGCGGTGATGCGCTCGGCCTCCCCGGCGGTGTCGGCGCATACGATCGAGGTGCACACCATCGCGTACGGCTCGGCGAGCCGCTCGGAGGGCGCGAAGTGCTCGCGGTACAGCGCGAGGGCGGGCAGCGTGTTGCGCGCGCTGAAGTGGCGGGCGAACGCGAACGGCAGGCCGAGCATGCCGGCCAGCTGCGCGCTGTAGCCGCTCGAGCCGAGCAGCCAGATGTCGGGGCGGTCGCCCTCGCCGGGCGTC
>JBBQFB010000287.1:0-4210 GCA_038321545.1 Gaiellales bacterium | reverse complement strand
GCGGTGGCAGCGCTTCAGCAGGTCGACGAACCGGCGCGGGAGCGAATCCGGGCGACGGTCATGGCGAACGTGGGCGCGTATCAGAAGGACGGCAAGGTCCGGGTTCCGGGAGTGGCGCGCTGCATCGTGGGAATGAAACCTGCCGGCGTCCAGCGCGCCCTCGCCGAGACCGATTCAGCGGGAATCCGCCCGGCGTAGTACGCTCGGCGCCACCCCTCGGCTCCGAGGTTCCCCCGCAGACGGAAGGTCGCCCCGGATGACGAGCACGATCGGTGAGGTGCTGCCGGTTGCCGCGCAGCGTTTCGGGGCTCGAACGGCCCTGCTGGTCGACGACCGCTCGTTCTCCTTCGATGACCTGCAGGCGCTGTCGAACCGCGCGGCGAATGGCCTCGTCGCGGCGGGCGTCCAGCCCGGCGACCGGGTCGCGCTGTACGGCCCGAACTGCTGGGAGTGGCTCGTCGCCTACTACGGCATCGCCAAGACCGGGGCGGTCGTCATCCCGGTCAACGTCATGCTCACTCCGGGCGAGGTCCGATACGTGGTCGAGGACTCCGGCGCGCGGGCCGTGATCGCATCGGCGGACAAGGGCGAGCCGTTGCTCGATCTGTGCGGAACCGGAAACCTCAATGACGTCGTCCTGTGGGGTGACGAGATCCCGCCCGGCGCAACCGCGTTCGCCGACTGGCTGTCACTCGAGCTGCCGGAGTTCAGCCCAGTCGAACGGGACGGTGGCGACCTGGCGGCCATCTGCTACACGTCCGGGACGACCGGGCACCCGAAGGGCGCGATGCAGCCGCACCGAGCCGTAATCGGCGCCGCCGTGGGCACGGCCGTCATGGCGGCACGCGGGCCCGACGATCGCGTCATCAACTCCCTCCCGCTGCCCCACGTCTACGGCTCGTGCGTGTTCAACGCCGCCATGATGGCCGGCTCGACCCTGATCCTGATCCCGCGCTTCGACGCCGAAAGGGTCCTGCGCGCCATCGGCGAGCACCGCGCGACGCTGATGGACGGCGTGCCGACCGCTTACTACTACCTGCTTGCGCACCCGGACTTCGAGTCCTACGACCTGTCGAGCCTGACGCGCTGCTGGGTCGGCGGCCAGACCCTGCCGGCGGCCAAGGCGATCGAGTTCACCGAACGGACCGGCTGTCCGATTCACGAGGTCTGGGGAATGACCGAGCTCGCCGGCGCCACCAGCGCGAACCCGGTGATCGGACCGAACAAGCCCGGCACGATTGGCGTCCCCTACCCGGGCAACGCGATGCGCGTGGTCGACGTCAGCGACCCGACTCGAGAGATGCCGGTCGGCGAGCGCGGCGAGCTGATGTTCCGCGGGCCGCTCGTGATGCTCGGGTACTACGGCAACGAGGAGGGCACGGCTGCGACGATCGAGCCGGACGGCTGGCTCCACACGGGCGACGTCGCCACGATGGACGAGGACGGCTACTTCACGATCGTCGACCGGATGAAGGACATGATCCTCACCGCAGGCTTCAACGTCTATCCGGCGGAGATCGAGCGGGTCCTCTGTGCACATCCGGCGGTCGCGCTCGCCGCAGTCGGCGGAATCCCGGACGAGACGAAGGGCGAGCTCGCGAAGGCCTACGTCGTCCTCAAGCCCGCGACGGACGTCACGCGCGACGAACTCGTCTCGCATTGCCGACAGCACCTCGCGGCGTACAAGGTGCCGCGGGCGATCCAGTTCACGACCGAGGTACCGATGACGTCGTCCGGCAAGATCATGCGCCGCCTGCTCGTCGACATCGACGACGGGACTCGGTGACGGCCGCGTCCGGCGACTCGAGTCTCGCCGCCCTGCAGGCGACTCGCGCAGGGCTGCCGGGGAGCCGGCGTGACCGGCTCCCCGGCATGCCCGCTACGGGACGACCTTGGTGATCCGCGTGCCCCAGTTGCCGAAGAAGGCTCGCGTGCCACCGCAGGTCGAATCGGCGGTGAAGACCTCGAACGTGCAGGTCTGGCCGATGTACTCGTTGGCGATGTAGAACGCCCCGCCGAGAACCGTCGAGGCGCTGTAGTCACCCCACCGCGGGCGGTCGCCGCCGACGGACGGATACTCGGAGAAGCCGTCCTGGGGACCGACGCCCGCCGCAGCGATGTGGAGCGCGCCGTGCGCGCCGCCGGCGTTCAGGCTCACGTACGCCTGCGACGGGAAGTGGTTCTTGCCGACCAGCGTGACATTCACGACGCCGCCGCGGTCGAGCATGTTGATCGACGGCCGGGTGACGCTATTGCCGCCGACCTTGATCCGGGCCTGGCGTTGCAGCTGGCCCGTGCGCGACACGCCGTAGTAGTCGATGCCGTTCAGCATCCGGCCTCGTGAAGCGACCGCGGTGTCGAGCGTGCCCCAGATGGTGCCTGCGTGGTAGACGACCTGCTGCATCCGCGTGTCGTTCGCGCCGATCATGCCCTCGGGCTCGGGCGGGTTGCCGGTGCCGGCGGCGAGGCAGTCCTGGTTCAGGCACTCCGACAGCGGGACGTCGCCGGTGCGCTGCACCATGTCCGGCGGCACCGAGTATTGGCGGACGCCGACGAATGAACGGTGCAGCTGGACGCTGGGATGCGCCGAGTCGAGCGAGCGCGTGTTCGTCAGGCGCCAATGGATGATGTGGTCGGACGCGCCCACCGTGTTCCCGGACTCCTCGGCGGCGTCGGAGCTGAGGAAGTGCTCGGTACCGTTGGATGCCGAGTCGGCAGAGCCGTTCGGGATCGCGGGCCAGACCGTGAAGCCCGGCTCGGCCTTCGTCACGGCGAGGTTCTCGAGCTGCTGGAACGGCACGCTTGCGGCGCCGCTGGTGAGCTGCTTCTTCGAGAACGCGTACAGCTGCGCGGCGATGTACTCGGGGCCGATCAACTCGTACTCGTTGGTCGTGATGTAGACACCGTTCGCGTCGTACCCGATGTGCGGGTAATCACCGATGCACGGGCCGTGATTGCCGGCACCGTCCGTGCAGCCGTGATCGGGGGTCCCCTGGCTGCCGTCGTCCTGCACGGGCACGGTGTACGTCGTCCAGCTGTCGAGCGGGTCCGACGAGTTCGAAACCGCGATGTCGAGATGGTTCGAGCCGAGGAAGGCGCCGGTCGCTGAATCGACGTCGAGCGTCAGCACGACGTGCACCCAGCGCTGCGTTCCCGGATCGAAGAAGCAGCTCGGGTCGGTGACGAACGGGCCCTGCAGCCCGGTCGTGCGATCGATCGCCGGTGCGTACCCGTAGAACGTGTTCAGGTCGACCGGGTCGCTGAGCGGGTTGCCGGACGCGTCATAGACGCGCAGCACGTCGTTGACGGTCTCGAGCAGTACGCCGCGCCCGGCGCAGAGGCCCTGGTCGGGCGGCTCGACCGAGAACTGGTTGCCATCGTTGGCGAAACGCTGCTGGAAGAAATCGAGCGCGTGAAAGCCCGCGCCCTGAACGCGCCCGCTGACGGCGATCCGGGTGAGGCCTCGCAGCGACCGCGCGTAGGCTCGCGTGCCGGGCCGGAGGCGGCGGGACGTCTGGCGCGGCGTCAGTGCGCGGTTCACTACCGCTCCCTGGCGGGCCCGCGCCTTCGCCGCGGCTCGAGCCGCGAGCCCTGCCTCGGCGGGCCGCGGCTCCCCGCGAAACTCGGAGAGCTGTACGCCGAAGGTGGTGGCGAGCGTCGTCGGCACCAACCGTGCCGTGCCAGTCGACGTCGCGATCCCGGTCGACGCCTGCGCCGTCGAGGCGCAGGCTACGAAGGCAACCGCCGCCGCAACGAACGCGCGAGCTCGTGTCATGACTCCCCCTGAGTGGTCCCGCCGCGGCTCCCCGCCGCGCGAGTGTGTGGATTCTATGCACATTCCCGAGCCGTGTCGACTATGGCGCGTAGCCCCGTCCCCAGCGCCCGTGAATGCTACGACTGATGGGGGGTGCCGGCGATTCGGTGCCCGCTTGGTCTCGCCGAGGTGTCGCCAGAGAAATTCGGGCTGAACACCCACAGGTCGAGGCGTGCTCCAAGGGATGGCGCGCATGTCCGTAAGCCGAAGGCCCGCCGCGGACCGGCGCTTCAGAGAGGGCGGGCCGGATCGGCGGCGCTCGTGGAAGTCGCCTCTGCGGCGCGGTCGCCTACCATTTCGACGATCGTGGGCACCACGACCGGGTACCGACACGGAGGATCGACGTGCTGACCGTTCGACGACTCGGCCTCGGGGCCGCCTTCGCCATCGCCGCGC
>JBBQFB010000286.1:0-4211 GCA_038321545.1 Gaiellales bacterium | reverse complement strand
ATGCCCGCGTCGTGCAGCACCTCGAGCGTCGCGGTGTCGCCTGCGCAGCTGATCTCGACCCGCTGGCCGCTCTGGAACCGCCGTTCGCGGTGGGTGCGGATCTCGCAGGTCGCGCCGAGCGACCGGAGCAGCTCGACCGCGCGGCGGGCCGGGCGTCCGGCCGGCAGCTCGACCTCGACGTGCACCTCGCCGCGACCGCGCAGGTGGTACGAGCCGGCCGTGCGGACGAGGCCGCACAGCAGCGCCCGCCGGCAGCACGCCCGGTCCGGCAGCGGCGCCGACGCGAGCTCCTCGCGCACCTCCTCGGAGAAGCTCACGCCCGCACGACGGGCCGGCGGGCCTGGCGCACCAGCTGGCGCGCCAGCGCCACCGGGTCGTGATGGTGGCCGATGGTGACGTGTGCGCCGACCACCTCCACCCCACGGTCGACCAGCTCGGAGCGGTCGAACTCGACCGGGATCAGATCGGTCGAGAGGCGCCGGAAGTGCGGCACGATGACGGTGTCGACGATGCCCGGCCCGACGTGCTGCACGAGCCGGTCGATGTGGCTCGCGGCGTTGTAGCCGAGCGTCTCGCCGGGCTGCTGGAGAAGATTCGCGACGTAGACGCGGCGGGCCCGCGACGCCAGCACCGCATCGCGGATGGCCGGCACCAGCAGCGGCGGCAGCGTCGACGTGAACAGCGAGCCGGGTCCGAGCACGATCAGGTCGGCGCGCTCGATGGCGGCGACCGTGTCGGGGTGCACGGCAGGCTCGGGCGGCTCCAGCCGGAGCCGGCGCACGCCGCTGCGATCCGACGCGACGGCCGACTCGCCGGCGACCACGCGGCCGTCGTCCATCTCGGCCACCAGCACCGCGGGCGCGCGGGTGGCGGTCAGCACCTCGCCGGCGATCGCGAGGGCGTGCGACGTCAGGGCGACGGCCTCGTCGAACGATCCAGCGAGCTCGGTCAGCGCCGCCAGGAACAGGTTGCCGAGGTTGTGGCCGGCCAGCTCCCCCCGGGAGAAGCGGTGCTGGAACATGTTGCCCATGAACGACTCGTCCTCGGCGAGCGCCACCAGGCAGGCCCGGACGTCGCCCGGCGGTGGGATGTCGAGGTCACGCCGCAGGCGCCCCGACGAGCCGCCGTCGTCGGTCAGGGTCACGATCGCGGTCGGCTCCTGACCGACCGCCTTCAGCCCGCGCAGGACGGTCGAGAGGCCGGTGCCGCCGCCGAGGCAGACGATTCGCGGCCCCTTCACAGGTGCAGCCCCTCGTGCCGCAGCAGGCGCAGCTTGTACGCGTTGCCCTCCGGGCCCCACTCGCCGATGCTGCCGTCGGCGCGGATCACGCGGTGATACGGCACCACGATCGAGAGGGTACCGCGCGCGCAGACCGAGCCGGCCGCGCGATGCGCGCGCTCGCGGCCGGCCCGCAGCGCCAGCTCGCCGTAGGAGACGGTCTCGCCGTACGGCACCCGCTGCAGCTCGCGCACGCACGTCTCCTCGAACGGCGTCACGCCCGCCCACGCCAGCGTCGGCGCCAGGTCGAACTCCGCGAAGGTGACGCGCTGGCCCGCGAAATAGGCGACCAGCAGGTCGACCAGCGCGTGCTGCGCAGCCGTGCGGGGTGCCGTGCCCGCGCGGTCGGCGTCGGTGGGCGATTCGTGGTGGATCGCGACGTCGTCGCGGTACACGATCTCGCCAACGCCCCAGCCGGGCGCCTCGTAGATCACCGATTCGAGGACGGTCACGTCGGTGCCGCGCCACCGGTCTTGTTCAGGAACGCGTGGATCTCCCGCGCCGTCTTCAGCGGTAGACCGGGCACCGACTCCAGCTCGTCGGCGGTCGCCGCGAGCACGCCGGCGGGCGACCCGAAGTGCTGCAGCAGCAGCTCCTTGCGGGCCGGGCCGACGCCGGGCAGCCGCTCGAACAGGGAGTTGGTGCCGCTCGCCTTCGCCCGGCGGCGCCGGTGGTGCTTGAGCGCGAACCGGTGCGCCTCGTCACGGACGCGCTGCAGCAGCAGCAGCGCGGGCGAGTCGGGAGGCAGCAGGATCGGATCGGAGCGTCCCGGCACGAACACCTCCTCGACGCGCTTGGCGAGGCCGATCGCGGCGACGCGCGGCAGATCGAGCCCGTCGAGCGCACCGAGCGCCGCCGACAGCTGGCCCTTGCCGCCGTCGATCACGACCAGGTTCGGCACCGATGCGAAGCCGGGGTCGTAGCCGTCATCGGCGGAGTCGGCGTTCGCGAGCCGCGTGAAGCGGCGGCGGACTGCCTCGGACATCGAGGCGAAGTCGTCCTGCCCCTGCCCGTGGCCGATGCCGAAGATGCGGTAGTCGGCCTTCTTCGGGACGCCCTGCTCGAACACGACCATCGACGCCACCGTGGCCTGCTCGCCGAGGTTCGAGATGTCGAAGCACTCGATGCGCAGCGGCAGCGACTCGAGGTTGAGGACCTCGCGCAGCTCCTCGAGCGCACCGAAGCGGCGCAGCCGCGTGCGCTCGCCCTGCAGCCGCGCCTCGGCGAGCGCATGCGCGGCGTTGGTCTGCGCGAGCTGGAGCAGCTTCCGATTCGCGCCGCGCTCGGGCACCCGCAGCTCGACGCGACCCCCGCGCCACTCCGACAGCAGCTCTCCGATCAGCTCGCCCTCGTCCAGCTCGGCCGGCACGCACACGAGCGGAGGCACCGAGCCGTTCGGGCCGCCGTAGCGCTCCTCGGCCGCCAGCAGCACGAGCTCGTCGGGCGACGACGAGACGGCGTTCTCGACCACGAACGTGAACCGGTCGCCGAGCCGCCCGCCGCGCAACGGCAGGATCAGCACGGTTGCCAGGTCGCCGTCCTGCGCGATGCCGAACACGTCGAGGTCGCCGGTACCGGGGCGGTCGACCAGCTGGCGCTCGCGCAGGTGCTTGACCGCCTCGAGCCGGTTGCGGGCACGGGCCGCGTCCTCGTAGCGGCGCTCGCCCGCGGCGCTGCGCATCTCGTGGGCCAGCTCGCGCTCGATCGGCCCGCTGCGACCCTGGAGGAACTCGATGATGCCGTCGATCAGCTCGCGGTAGCCCTCCTCCGACACGTATCCGACGCACGGGCCGAGGCAGCGGCCGATGTGGTAGTCGAGGCACGGGATGCCGCTGCGACGGCCGGGCTCGGGCCCCTCGCACGGGCGGTACGGGAACACGCGGTTCAGCACGTCGAGCGTCTCGCGCACCTTCGACGCGCTGGCGTACGGCCCGAAGTAGCGCACGCCCTTGCGGTGCCGCTCGCGGGTGAACAGCACCCGCGGGTACCGGTCGCCGACCGTGACGGCGATGTACGGGTAGCTCTTGTCGTCTCGCAGCCGGATGTTGAACGCCGGCCGGTGGCGCTTGATCAGGTTCTGCTCCAGGAACAGCGCCTCGGTCTCGGACTGCGCGAGCATGGTGTCGATCGCCGCGACGCGCAGCACGAGGTCGGTCGTCTTGCGGTCCAGCGCGCGATCGCCGCGAGCGTACGAGCCGACGCGCTTCTTCAGCGACTTGGCCTTGCCGACGTACAGGACGGACCCGTCCTCGCCCGAGAACAGGTAGACGCCCGGCGCGTCGGGCAGCTCGCGGGCGCGTTCGCGGATCACCTCGACGCCCGTCATGCGACGCATCGTAGTCAGCGAACGAGACGCGCACCGCCGTGGCCCGCACCGGCCAGCGCGAGCACCGCCGTCACGTACGCTCGCGTCTCCGCCGGCCACGACGCCGGCGATTGTCGGGCTCGCGCCGGCCCGGCGTTGTAGCCCGCCAGCGCGCGCTCGACGTCGCCGCCGAACTGCCGTAGCAGGCCGGCCATCAGCCGGGCCTGGGCGGGGATCGCGGTCGCCGGATCGAACGGGCTGCCGAGCCGCCACGGGTTCCAGGTACCGGACCAGGTGCCCGGCATGAACTGCGCGATGCCCTGTGCCCCGGCGCTCGAGACGCTGCGCGGGTCAAACCCCGACTCGACCTGCAGTTGCGCGGCCAGCAGCGCCGCGGGGACCCCCACGGCCCGGGCCGCATCGCGCACCATGCCGGCGTACGCCGCCGGAGCCGCGCCCGGCAGCAGCGCGGCCGGGTCGCCCTCGGCCTCGGCCCGGGCCGAGGCGGCGACGTGCAGCTGACCGCCCCCGAGCAGGGCCGGCAGCGACAGCGGCCGGCGCGCGCGGCGCACCAGCTCGCGGACGCGACCGCCCGCCCGGTCGAGGCGCACCACCTTCGCGGAGGCC
>JBBQFB010000285.1:0-4225 GCA_038321545.1 Gaiellales bacterium | reverse complement strand
CGTCGTGATGGTCGCCGTGTTCTCGATCTTCGCGACCCTCTCGATGCTGATGTTCAAGCAGTTCGGCGTCGGGCTGGCCGTGGCGATCCTGATCGACGCCACCCTCGTCCGGGGCGTGCTCCTGCCCGCCTCCATGAAGCTTCACGCCGGTCTTGCGAACCATGCAGCGGAAGCCGCCGATGCCGGTCGTGAGCTACGAAGTTGCTCTCGAGCGGGAGTACCACGCGGCGCCAGCGGCCGTCAACCCGTCTGCAGTGCCGCGATCACCTCGTCCGCACCGGTGACCCAGCCGAACTTCATCGCGAAGTTCCGCAGGGTCGCGGCGTGCAGGTCGGGCGCGAAGCTCGACACCGCGTCCTCGACGACCGTCGTCGCGTAGCCGTAGTGGTACGCCTCGCGGGCCGTCTCCTCGACGCAGATCTGGGTGACGGTGCCCGCGATCACGAGCGAGCGCACGCCCAGCGTCCGGAGCTGCGCGTCGAGGTCGGTGCCATGGAATGAGCCGTATCCGAGCTTGTCGACGACCGCCTCACCGAGCTCGGGCACGAGCTCGTCGATCACGTCGACACACGGCCGCGGGCCGACGACGTCGTCGTACACCCGCGTGTGGCCGGGCCAGCACGCACGCGTGTCGGGGTGGCACTCGGGCGTCCACAGCCACGCGAGGTTGTCGTCCTGCAGCGAGAGGAACCGCGTGTAGAGCACCGGCAGCCCACGTTCGCGGAACGCCGCCAGCAGCTGCAGGATCGCGCCGATCGTGGCCCGCGCGTCGGGCACCTCGAGCGGTGCGCCGGCCCGGACGAAGTCGTTCTGCATGTCGACGACCAGCAGCGCCGGCGCGACCAGGCGGTCGGCGATCGGCACGTCTGCGGCGACCAGCGGTGCGCTCATGCAGGCGATCCTACCGGCAGGCGGGACGGCTCGCCGGTAGACTCGTCAGCCGATGCCGACCACCGAGACGAGCTCTGCCCCGCCCCGCGACGTCGAGGACCTGGAGGAGCGGCTGTCGCGGCCGACGCCCGCGGTCGAAGCCGACCTGGCGGCGCTGGACGGCGACATCATGCTGCTCGGCGTGGGCGGCAAGATGGGGCCGACGCTCGCGCGGATGGCGCGCCGCGCCGCACCCGGAAAGCGGATCATCGCCGTCGCGCGGTTCAGCGACCCGGCCGTCGCCGCAGCCCTCGAGGGACAGGGCATCGAGCCGGTCCGGGCCGACCTGCTCGACCGCGCCGCGATCGCAGGCCTGCCGCGCGTGTCCAACGTGATCCTGATGGCCGGACACAAGTTCGGCACCAGCGACGCGCCCTCGCGCACGTGGGCGACCAACACGGTACTGCCGATGTTCGTCGCCGAGGCGATGCCGGAGAGCCGGATCGTGGCGTTCTCGACCGGCAACGTCTACCCGTTCCTGCCCGTCGACTGCGGGGGCGCAACCGAGGCCGAGCCGCTGCTGCCGGCCCCGGGCGACTACGCGGCCAGCTGCATCGGCCGCGAGCGCGTGCTGCGCTGGTACTCCGAGATGCTCGGCACGCCCGGCCTGATCTACCGCCTCAACTACGCGATCGACCTCCGCTACGGCGTGCTGCACGACGTCGCGCGGAAGGTGCTCGAGGGCCGACCGGTGGACGTGACGATGGGCCACGTGAACGTGATCTGGCAGGGCGACGCCAACGCGATCGCGCTGCGCTGCCTGCGGCACTGCACCACGCCGACCGAACCGCTGAACGTGACCGGCCCCGAGACGACCTCGATCCGCGCGGTCGCGCACGCCTTCGCGGAGCGCCTCGGCACGAGCGCGACCATCGTCGGCGAGGAGGCGCCCACCGCGCTGCTGAGCGATGCGAGCCGCGCGACCGGCCTGTTCGGGCCGCCCGCCGTCTCCGTCGAAACGATGGTCGCGTGGCAGGCCGACTGGCTCGCGCGCGGCATGCCGACGCTCGCGAAGCCGACCGGCTTCGAGGTGCGGGATGGCTCCTTCTGATGCGCGCGACGCGCCGATCGGCGTCCTCGGACTGGACGATCTCGACGGTGCGCTCGCCCTCTCCGCCGAGGCCGGCTGGAACCAGGTCGCGGCGGACTGGCGGCTCATGCTGCGGCTCGGCAGCGGCTTCGCCGTGCGGGACGACCGGCGCCTCGTCGCGACGGCCATCGCCCTCCCGTACCCGCCCACGTTCGGCTGGGTGAGCATGGTGCTCGTCCACACGCCGTACCGGCGGCTCGGACTCGCGACGCGGCTGGTCGAGCGGGCCACCGCGGCGCTCACGGATGCCGGACTGGTCGCCGTGCTCGACGCGACGCCCGCCGGCGCGGAGGTGTACGGACCGATCGGGTTCCGGCCGGTGATGCGGCTGATGCGCTGGCACGGAGACGCGGGCGCCGGTGCGCCCACGCCGCCCGATCCGGACATCGGCGGGCGCGTGGCCGACCTCGACCACCGCGCCTTCGGCAGCGACCGCGGCGCCGTCCTGGCCGACCTCGCCGCGCGACCTGCGCCCGCCACGATGTCCGCCGATGCCGGCTACGCGCTCTCCCGCACCGGGCGCACGGGCACGCAGATCGGGCCGCTCGTCGCCCGCGACGAGGCCTCCGCGGTGGCCCTGCTGGGCGGGGTGCTGGATGCCATCGCGGGCACCGCCGTGGTTGACGTGCCGGAGCACTCCGCTGCCGTCGCCGCCCATCTCGCCGATCGCGGCTTCGTGCAGGAGCGGCCCTACATCAGGATGGCGCTCGGCCACGATTCCCTCGCCGGGGAACCGGCACTCGTGCACGCCATCGCCGGCCCGGAGCTCGGCTGATGCGCTGGCAGGAACTGCCGGCCGACGTCCTCGAGACGTTCCGCGCCGGCACCGTCATCCCCGCGCACCCGCTCGCGCTCGCTGCCGACCGCCGCCTCGACGTGCGTCGTCAGCGCGCGCTCACCCGGTACTACATCGACGCCGGCTCGGGCGGCCTCGCGGTCGGCGTCCACACGACCCAGTTCGCGATCCGCGACGTCGGCCTCTACCGCCCCGTGCTCGAGCTGGCCATCGACACGGCGCGGGCCTGGACGACGCGGCCGCTGTTCCTGGTAGCGGGGGTCGCGGGACGCACCGGGCAGGCGGTCGCCGAGGCGCGCGTGGCACGCGAGCTCGGCTACCACGCCGCCCTCGTCAGCCTGGCGGCGTTCCACGGCGCGGGCGAGGACGAGATGCTCGCACACTGCCGCGCCCTCGCCGACGAGCTACCCGTGATCGGCTTCTACCTGCAACCCGCAGTGGGCGGCGTGCTTCTGTCGCGCGCCTTCTGGGAGCGGTTCGCCGCCATCGAGAACGTGATCGGCATCAAGGTCGCCCCGTTTCACCGCTACCGCACGCTGGACGTCGTCCACGGTGTCGCCGCGGCCGACGCGCAGGATCGGATCTCGCTCTACACCGGCAACGACGACCACATCGTGCTCGACCTGACGGTGCCGTTCCGGACAGAGGTGGGCGAGCTGCGCTTCGTCGGCGGCCTGCTCGGTCACTGGTCGGTGTGGACGCGCTCCGCCGTCCAGCTGCTCGAGCGCTGCCACGCCGTCCGCGACCGCGACGCCGTGCCGGCCGACCTGCTCGCGCTCGATGGCGCGGTGACCGACTGCAACGCCGCGTTCTTCGACGTCGCGAACGACTTCCACGGCGTGATCGCCGGCTGCCACGAGGTGCTGCGGCGACAGGGCCTGCTCGAGGGCCGCTGGTGTCTCGACGAGGCGGAGGATCTGAGCCCGGGCCAGGCGGAGGAGATCGACCGCGTCTACCGGCTCTACCCGGAGCTGTCCGACGACGCGTTCGTGGCCGCGAACGTCGCGCGCTGGCTGGCATAGTTGCGCCCCATGAACGCGCCGGGCCGTGACGAGGTCGAGCAGCTGATCCGCACGCACGGCATCGAGCTGGTGCGGTGCGAGACGCCCGACCTGAACGGCGTGTCGCGCGGCAAGACCGTCACGGCCGAGCACTTCTGGGGCTTCGTCGACGACGGCCTCGCGCTGGTGAGTGACATCGTCTGCTGGGATCACGAGTGCTGGGTCGCGACCGGGACCGGGTTCGGCGAGGACCTGACGTTCGCCGACCTCGTGATGCGCCCGGACCTCACCACGTTCCGCGTGCTGCCGCACGTTGCGGGCCAGGCTCGCGTGATCTGCGACATGGAGTACGCGGACGGCCGGCCCGTCGAGGCCAGCCCGCGACGCGTGCTGCGGCGCGTGATCGAG
>JBBQFB010000284.1:0-4307 GCA_038321545.1 Gaiellales bacterium | reverse complement strand
CCCTCCTCGGCGACCACGCAGCGGTTGGTCTTCTTGACCGACTCGATGACGGTGTCGATGTCGAGCGGGCGGATCGAGCGCAGGTCGATCACCTCGGCCTCGACGCCGCTCTGCGCGAGGCGGTCGGCGACCGTCAGGCAGCGGCGAACGGTGTAGGAGTGCGCCACCAGCGTCACGTCGGCGCCCTCGCGCACGACGGCGGCGCGGCCGATCGGCACCAGCACCTCGTCGCCGGACGACTCGGGAATCGGGCCGGTCAGGTTGTAGAGCACGAGGTTCTCGATGAACAGCACCGGGTCGTCGTCGCGGATGGCGCTCTTCAGCAGCCCGTACGCGTCGGCGGGGTTGGACGGCGCCACGACCTTCAGGCCGGGCGTGTGCGCGAACATGACCTCGAGGCTCTGCGAGTGCTGCGCGGTCAGCTGTGCGCCGGCGCCGCCGGGCGTGCGGATGACCATCGGCACCGCCACCTTGCCGCCGAACATCTGGGAGATCTTCGCGGCGTGGTTCACGACCATGTCCATCGCGACCAGGATGAAGTTGACGGTCATGATCTCGACCACCGGGCGCAGGCCGAGCATGGCCGCGCCGATGCCGGCGCCGACGAAGCCCTCTTCCGAGATCGGCGTCTCGCGGACGCGCTTGCCGCCCCACTTCTTCCAGAGGCCGGCTGTGACCTTGTACGAGCCCTCGAAGCGGCCGATCTCCTCGCCCATCAGGAACACCCGCTCGTCGCGGGCGAGCTCCTCGTCGAGCGCGCGTCGCAGCGCCTCGCGGTAGGTCACGTCCGCCATCCGCGCGTCTCCTTCCGCTCGCCGAACGGGCCGGCGGTGTCCATGCGCGCGAACTGCTCGGCCGTGTCGGCGTCGCTGTACACGTGGTCGTACAGGCCGGAGACGGGCGGCGCGGGCGCCGACGCCGCCTCCTTGATGGCCTCGCTGACCTGGTTGTCGACCTCGCGCTTGACGGCGGCGACGTCCTCGTCGGTCAGCAGCATGGCCTCGATCGCGCGGGCGGCGAACAGCGTGATCGGGTCGCGCGCCTTCCAGGAGACGATCTCCTCGGGCGTGCGGTAGACCTTGCCGGCGTCGGCGACGGAGTGGCCGCGGAAGCGATAGGTGAGCGTCTCGATCAGCGACGGCCGGCGGTCGTACCGGGCCAGCGCGATCAGCCGCGCGGTCGCGTCGTAGACGGCCTCGACGTCGTTGCCGTCGACCCGTTCGCCGTGCATCTCGTACGCGGCGGCGCGCTTCCACAGCTCGGTCTCGGCCGACGCCATCGCGACGGAGGTGCCCATGCCGTACTGGTTGTTGATCACCTGGAAGACGATCGGGAGCTTCCAGACGGCGGCCAGGTTGAGCGCTTCGTGGAAGGCGCCGGTGTTGGTGGCGCCGTCGCCGAGCTGGCATAGCACCACGCCGTCGGAGCCGGTGTAGTCGAGCGCGAGCGCCGCGCCGACCGCGATCGGCAGGTGCCCGCCGACGATGCCCCAGCCGCCGAGGAAGCGCCGCTCGACGTCGAGCAGGTGCATCGAGCCGCCATAGCCGCCGGCGACGCCGGTGGCCTTGCCGAACAGCTCGGCCATGACGCCGGCCGGGTCGGATCCGACTGCCAGCGCCGCGCCGTGGTCGCGGTAGCTCGTGAACAGGTAGTCGGACTCGCCGAGCGGATCGATGGCGCCGACGTTGGCCGCCTCCTCACCGATCGCGAGGTGGCAGTAGCCGCCGATCCGGGCCCGCGTGTACTGCTCTTCCGTGCGCTCCTCGAAGCGGCGGATCAGCATCATCTGGCGGAGAATGCGGCGCGCCGTCGCGGCATCGCGAAGCAAGGGCTGGTGCTGTTCGACTGAGCTTGCCATCAAGCGGTGCGTCCAATTCCGACGGTAGCAGGTTCGGGGGTCGGGCTAGCGTGGAGACGATGCGAAGACGGCAGTCCCCCGAACCCAGTCAGAGTCGTCGTTACAAATGTTCAGAACGCTTAAGTAGCCGCTACCGACACGCGAATTCGAAACGAGTGCCGGCCCGAGCACCGCTCGGGTCCGTGCCTGCCTTTCACGATTGCGTGGCAACCATGTTCTTGAGCAGCCGACTCCAGTGCCTGCGATCGAGCCAGATTGTGTTGGCATCGATCCGCGTGTAGAAGCCGTAGCCCGCGTCGAGCAACAACCGGAACTTCGCGGCGTGCTTCTCGTCGTTCCAGATGTATTCCTCGGTGATGACGATCCGGGGCCGGTACCGCTCGAAATCGAGCCCTGAGAGAACGTCGTAGTCCATCCCCTCGGTATCGACGAGGATCAGCCCGAGGTTGGTCGGCATTTCCGTCTCGACGAGGACATCGGTCAACCGGTCGACGCGGACGTCAACGGTCTCTTTCCCTCGCGTCACGTCGAACCAGGGGTTCGAATCGGTCGATAACGTGGACAGCATGGTGTTGTCGCCGTCCTGGCCGATGAACAACGGGAACGTGCCCGACTCCCCGGCGCAGGCGCGTTCGAGGCAGACGACATTCGGGTTGCCCGCGTGCAGCGCCTGAAGACGCCGGAAGATCCCGGGATGCGGCTCCATCAGGACGGCGCGCCAGCCGTCGGTGATGAGGCGGTTCGAAGTCGACATCGATGCCCCGTCGTGCGACCCGACCTCGACTAGCACCCTCGGATCGGAGTCGTCGAGCAGCCGCAGTACCTCGGCGGCCTCGGTCGTCGGCGGCAGCGGCTCGGCTGTCGGCCCAGCCAGCAGCTCGGTGGGCGCCGCGCCCGGGGCGTCGGTGGCGGGCGTCGCAGCCGGCAATCCGCTGCCGAGGAGCCGCCTCAGAGCTTCCTTCATCGAGTCAGCCTCAGAGCGAGCGAACCCTCGGCGCCTGCGCTTGCGCAGATCTGGAGAATCTCGTCGTCGTCAGCGCGGCGAACCGCGTCCCCCAGCAGCAGTGCGACCGCCCAGCCCTGACCGCGAATCAGCGAGAGCGCCTCACGGGCATCGAGACCTCGATCATGGAGCATCAACGGCGTGAACTCCAAGAACACGACAATGCCGGGCGATCGCGCCGCGATGCCCTGCATGCCGGCGAGCACATCGATCTCGCCGCCCTGTACGTCGATCTTCACAACGTCGAACGCGGAGCCCGGGAGCAGCTCGTCTAGTGGCCCGGATGGTACGACGAGCTCAGCCCGAAGCCCGGCGCCCTCGGCATCCTCGACCCGTGTGTCGCCGAGGTTATTCGCCGCGACGACCAGCGTGACTGCACCCCGCCGGGAGGTCGCGGCGGCGCTGATGACTCTGGCCGTACATCCGTTGATCCACAGGTTCATACGAAGGGCGGCGCAGTATTCAGGGTGAGGCTCGATGGCCGTAACATCGACGCCGCTCGAGTACCGGTGCGCGGCAACGCTGAAGTAGCCGACGTTCGCGCCGACGTCCAGAAAACGCGCCCGAGGAAAAAGCGCGGCCCTAATCGCACGTCCCAGCTCGTTCTCCAAGGTGCCACGCGAGCGGATGTAGCGACGCATGACGATGTCCTGCGTCGAGATCCATAGATCGCCGACGTCCGTCGCGAGTCGTTCGAACACGTCGCCCGACAGCGCCTCTGGAACAGGCGTGCCTGCGACCGGCGCCAGCCCCGGGCTACGCAGAAGGTTCTTCATCCGGCGGGTACCCTAGCGTCAGCAGGCGCGCGTGCCGACCGTCCGGTTCCATCAGGCCCGCGGTCGCGTAATCCGACTTGCGTTTCGCTTTCAATGCCTGGAAGCTCCCCGGGGTGGGAGGTAACTAGAATGCCGCTGAGCAAGCTCGCGCCGGGAGGGCAGCGTGGCTCCTGACCCAGACAGCAGGGCGTTCGCGGGTGAGTCCGACTCGGCAGCGAGGTGGTTCGCGGCCCAACCCGGCTGGTGGGTCGACCACTTCGTGGGTGCTGTCGATCAGATCGTCGACTACCTCGCCGTCGACGGCATTTTGGTCGCCGGATCGCGGGTCCTCGACATCGGGTGCGGCGACGGGATCATGAGCCTCGGCCTGCTTCGTCGTGGCCGTGCGACAGAGGTCGTGGGCGTCGATCTCGTCGATGTCGACACGGAATTCTTGGATCGATCGGCGGGCGAGAACGTCCAGCCGCCGGTGGGGTTGGACGAACCGATCCGGTTCGTGCGGTCTGTACACGATCGGATTCCTCTGGTCGACGCGTCAGTAGATATCGCCGTTGCGTGGTCAGTGTTCGAGCACGTCAGCGAGCCGGTCCAGCTCCTCAGGGAAGTACGCCGCGTGCTCCGGCCGGGCGGCGCGTTCTTCCTTCAGATTTGGCCGCTCTACAGTTCTGGT
>JBBQFB010000283.1:0-4316 GCA_038321545.1 Gaiellales bacterium | reverse complement strand
GATGCGACGATCGTCCACGAGCCCGTTCGCACCTGACACCCATAGGCACAGCCGGGCCTGGCGCAAGCTCCGGGCTGCGGCGAGGACCCGACCCATCGCAAGCCGTCGAACGCCTCACCAGCGCCCCTCCCAGAACCGAATACCCCATCCAACATCCGCGGCGCCAAGCGCAGCCTCGCCCGGAGCGGCTCAGCCCGAAGACTGCGATCCGCCACGGCTCTTGACGGCCTCCGACGAGAGCTGCACGCCGCCCCGGCCACACCCGCGGTCGCCTGGCGTCTGCAATCCGAGACGGCTGCTCTCTCAGCCTGAGCCTCTGGCAACAGCAGCGCTCAGCTGGCCGCGCCCGGCACGGAGGTCAGCGTGAAGCCCTCGTACCTGGCCGCAGCGACCGCGTCGCAGTCGCCGCGGTACCGGCCGCAGCCGCCCACGTACGGCATGAACACGCGCGGCTTGCCCTCGATGTTCGAACCGATGTACCACGAGTTCGACACCGTGTAGAGCGTCTCGTCGGCCAGCTCGTTCACGTGCCGCACCCACGCGTCCTCGGCCTCCGGCGTCGCCTCGATGCGGTCGAGGCCGTTCGCGCGGAGGTACACGAGGCAGTCCGCGATCCAGTCCACGTGCTGCTCGATCGACAGTGCCATGTTGCTGAGCACGCCCGGGCTGCCGGGGCCGGTGATCGCGAACAGGTTCGGGAACCCGTCCACCGCCAGGCCGAGGAACGTGCGCGGGCCGTGCGCCCACTTGTCGCGTAGCGATCTGCCGCCGGCGCCGCGGACGTCGATGTCGAGCAGCGCGCCCGTCATCGCGTCGAAGCCGATCGCGAACACGATCACGTCAACCTCGTACTCCGCGTCCGCCGTCACGATCGCGGTCGGCGTGATCGCCGTGATCGGCGTTCGGCGGGCATCGACCAGCTGCACGTTGTCGCGGTTGTACGTCTCGTAGTAGTCGATGTCGACGCAGGTCCGGCGCATGCCGATGAAGTGCTGCGGGCACAGGAGCTCGGCCACGGCCGGGTCGCGGACGATCGCGCGGATCTTGTTCCGCGCGAACTCCTGGGCCGTGAAGTTCGCCTCGGGGCTCGTGAACACGTCGTTGAACTGGCCGGACAGCGACCCGATCCCACCCACCGCCCAGCCGTCCTCGTAGATCCGCCGGCGCTCCTCGTCGGTCACATCGAACGCCGACCGGGTCGGCGGCTCGCCGGGCACGCCCGGATCGGACTGCTCCGACGCGCGGCGACGCTCGGCATACGCAGCGACCACCTCACGCAGCTCGGCCGGGTCGAGCGGTCGGTTGACCGCCGGCATCGAGTAGTTGGCCGTCCGCTGGAACACGTACAGGAGCTCGGCCTCCCGCGCGATCTGCGGCAGCGCCTGGATGCCCGTCGAGCCGGTGCCGACGAAGGCGACCCGTTGCCCGGTGAAGTCGACGCCGCCGTGGGGCCACTCCGCCGTGTGGAACCAGCGCCCCCGGAACTCGTCGAGGCCCGGGATGTCGGGCCGCTTCACCGAGGACAGGTTGCCGACGCCCATGATGCAGTAGCGCGCCGTCACGCGCTCGCCGGTGTCGGTGGTGAGCGTCCAGAGGTTCGCGTCGTCGTCGTAACGCGCGCCCGTCACCTCGGTCGAGAACGCGATGTCGCGGCGCAGATCGAACCGGTCGGCGACGTGGTTCAGGTACCGGAGGATCTCCGGCTGCGTCGCGTAGCGCTCCGTCCAGATCCATTCGGCGAGCAGCTCGGGCGAGAACGAGTACTGGTAGTCGATGCTCTCGACGTCGCACCGGGCGCCCGGATAGCGGTTCCAGAACCACGTGCCGCCGACGTCGCTGCCGCGCTCGATCACCCGCGTCGTCAGCCCCAGTTCCCGCAGGCGATACAGCATGTAGAGCCCGGCGAACCCGGCTCCGACGACGACGGCGTCGAGGGGTGCAGCGCGCTGACTCATTGGTCTGAAAACTGTACCAAGACGCTCAGGTGCTGTGCCTCCGAGGCAGCGCGAACGCCAGCAGGAACGAGATCAGGCCGAGGCCCGCCACGGCCTGGATCGCCGTCTCGAGCCCTCGCGCGTCGGCAACGACGCCGAGCAGCGCCGTCATGCCCGCGCCCGCACCGATCGAGAGGCCGAGGATCACCCCCGACGCGAACCCGACGTGGCGGGGGAGGGCGGCTTGCGCCATCACCACCAGCGGGTAGAAGTTCATCTCCATCGCGAACCCGATCATCGCCATCAGCGCGAACACGCCCACCACCGGCGTGACCGTGATCGCGAGCACCAGCGGCACCACCGCTGCCAGCGAGCGGACGACAACCGGACGGAACCCGACCCGGTCGGCCAGCCGGCCGCCGAGCAGCGTGCCGACCGCGCCGAACACCATCAGCACGCTCGCCGAGGCATTGCCGACGCCCTCGCTGGTCTCCAGCACGCGCCAGATGTAGAGCGGCACGAACGCCTGCAGCCCGAACTGCAGGCCCGTCCGGGTCGAGGCCGCGCCGGCTACCAGCGCGAACACGCCCCAGTGGTTGACACCCTCGCCGATCGCCCGCGCCTCGGTTGCGGCATCGGGCCGGAAGTGCTCGAGGTAGCGGAGGTTGACGATCAGCAGCGTCGCGGCGATCAACGGGAGCACCGCGACGAGGGCGGAACCGCGCAACCCGACGGCCAGCACGGCGCCCGTCAGCAGCAGCGGGCCGAGCGCCCAGCCCGCCGTGCCGCCGACGGCGAACAGGCTCATTCCCGTGCCGCGCAGCCCGCTCGCGTGCGAGACGTAGCTCGCGTAGCGGACCGCCTCGGGGTGGAACATCGCGACGCCCACCGAGCCCACCATCAGCGCCGCGCCCGTCTGCAGGTACGTCGGCATCCAGCCGGCGGAGCCCATCCCGATCGCCGCCACCAGCGCTCCGGACCACATCAGCCAGGTCGCCCGGATGCGGTCGGCGAAGATGCCGAGCAGCGGCTGCAGCAGCGACGAGCCGAGGCTCGAGAACAGCAGCAGGGAGCCGGCCTGCGCGAACGTGTAGCCGCGCTCCGCGATCATGAACGGCATCAGCGCCGGCACGAGACCCTGGCACGAGTCGACCGTCAGGTGCCCGAACGACAGCACGCCGATGCCGCGGCGGTCGAGGCCCTGCGGGACCAGGCGCCAGGTGACTGCCATCAGCCGGCCTGCAGTGCTGCCACGGTCGCGACGCCGGATAGCGTCAGCACCACACCCGCGATCTGGACCCGCGTCAGTCGTTCGTGGAACGTCACGCTCGAGATGATCACGGTGATCAGCGCGTACTGCGCCGCGATCACCGCCGCGATCGCAACCGACCGGTCGGCGCCGAGGAGGAAGAACGCGTAGCCGGCCACGTCGCAGCCCGCCATCAGCACCACGTCGCGGAACGCGGACCGCGGCACGCCGGCCCGCATCCGGATCGCGAACGGCAGCAGGCCGACCGTCGCGATCACTCGCGCCACCAGCAGCACCCACGGCAGATCGAGTCCCGCGGCGTTGCCGCCGGCAACGAACACCGTCGCGAACGAGACCGCGCCGAGCAGCCCGAGCGCCACCGCGGCGCGGGTCACTCGCGCGTGTGCGCCGGGTCGCGTGGCGAGCAGAACGCCGGCCACGATCACGGCCAGTCCGAGGCCGACCGGAAGCCCGATCTGCTCGCCGAGCACCGCGGAGGCGGTGGCCGCGATCGCGCCGTCGGTGGCCACCAGCATCGTCACGATCCCGACAGCGCCGAGCCGCACCGCGAACGTCCACGCCGCCGAGCCGCCCAGGTACGCGACCCCGGCCAGCGCGGCGAGCAGCCAGTCGTCGCGCGGCGCGTCGGGTACCCCCGCGCCGATCGCGAGGGGGACGATGAAGGCGATCCCGACGATCTGGATCCAGAACGCGGTTGCCAGCGCGCCGTGCGCCCGCGAGGCGCGCGCGCCGAAGATCGAGCTCGAGCCCCACGAGATCGCGCACAGGAGCCCGAAGACGACCGCCACGGCGGGCATCGTTGCAGAGCCTCGACGCCCACGTCATCGCCCGCGCGCCAGCGCCTTTCGTCGCCTGACAGGTGCATCCTGAATCGGCGCGGCTAGTCTTCGCTGGGATGCGACGATCTTCTCGCCGGACGCTGATCGCGCTCGCGGCGCTCGTGCTCGTGCCGCCCTCGGCGATCGCAACATCGCCGGCGGGTGTCGTCGCGCCGCTGCAGCTGCGCGTGATCGGCGGCGCGCCGACGGCCACGAACGCGTACCCGTATGCCGCGCGGATCGTCGTCGATACGCTCGGAACGTGCAGCGGCACGCTGATCGCGAGCCGGTACG
>JBBQFB010000282.1:0-4336 GCA_038321545.1 Gaiellales bacterium | reverse complement strand
GTGTGCTTTCCGCTCCGGTCGCTTTTGACGGGCCGGCTGACCGTCACGTGCGCGTTTCCCCGGGGGTGGTTTCGCCCAACGCCCCCCGGTGGGACGCCCCTACGCCTCAACCAGCCGCACGTCGAGCTCGGCCGGGTTCGTCACCTAGAGACGCCATGACGATCGTTTGTTGTGATCGCGGAGCGTCTCGGGAAGCTCGTGCAGCGGCAGCGGCCGCGCGAACAGGTACCCCTGGGCCTCGTCGCAGCCCAGCTCCCGCAGGCGCTCGAGCTGCGCGTCGGTCTCGACTCCCTCGGCGATCGACCTCAGCCCGAGCTCGGCGGCGAGCCCGATCGCCCCCGTCAGCAGCTGCGTCGATGACGGATCGGAGCCGTCGCCCTGCGCGATCGCACGGTCGATCTTCACGTAGGTCAGCGGCAGGCGCAGCAGCTGCGTCAGCGAGACGAGGCCGGAACCGAAGTCGTCGAGCCCGAGCTGGACGCCCAGGTCGCGGAGCTGCCGGAGCTGCTCGATCAGAGCAGGCTGCGGGCCGGTGATGGCCGTCTCGGTCAGCTCGAGGTGCAGCTGCCGGGGATCGAGGCCGCTGCGCTTCAGCTGCGCCCGTACGGCCGCAGGCAGGTCGCCCGACCGGAACTGCCGCGCCGATAGGTTGACCGACACGCTCGGCGCGGCGAGCGTGTCGTCCGGCGACTGCCAGGCGCGCGCGTCGCGGCACGCCTGCTCCAGCACCTGTCCACCGAGCGACACGACCAGCCCGGAGTCCTCGGCGGCCGGCAGGAACGCGCCGGGCGGCAGGATCGAACCATCGCTCTCGCCGATCCGTGCGAGTCCCTCGTACCCCGTGACGCGGCCGTCGGCAAGGTCGACGATCGGCTGGTAGTGGACGGCGACGCGGCGCTCGTCGAGTGCCTTCTGAAGCATCTGCCTCGCTATCCAGCGCTGCTGCACCTTCAGCCACAACGAGTCGTCGAACACCTCGGCCCGCGCTCCCCCGAGCGACCGGGCACGGCGCATCGCCGCACCGGCCTCCTCGAGCAGCGACTCGGGCGTCCCGCGACCACCGACGGAGACCGCGACGCCGATGCTGGCGGCGACCCCCTCCCCGTCATCGCCCTGCCGTGGGCGCCGCGCCAGCTCGGTGATCAGCCGCGCGCTCAGATCGACGGCGTGGATCGGACTCTCCAGCACCGGCGTCAGCACCGCGAACTCACCACCATCGAACCGTCCGACGGTGTCCATCAGGCGGAGCGCTCCTGCGAGCTGCGACGCGACCCGCCGCGCCAGCGCATCGCCGGCGGGACGGCCGTGCTCGGCGTTGATCTGCTGGAGCCGGTCGAGGCCGACCGACAGGACCGCCGTACAGCCGCCCGACCGCGAGCCGTCGGCCAGCGCCTGTCCGATCCGGTCGAGCATCACGGCCCGGTTGGGCAGGCCCGTCAGCACGTCGCGCGTCGCGCGAGCGTCGGCGATCCGTTCCAGCGCAGCGGCCGCCGGCTGGGCCTCGGGCGGTTCGCCGTCCTGCCCGCCCAGCGGCATGGCAGCGCCGTCGGAGATCACGATGTGGCTGATCCTCTCGTCGGGAGACGTCGGGCCTGTCACGGGGCGACGGCAAGCCGTCCAGCGCACCCAGACAAGGCGCCTCTCGACACTGCTACGACGACCCGGGGAGGCCGCGTCGACCAACCGTATCAGAAGCCTCCGAAGACCCGGTGGAATCTGCGGACAGCCGCAGCCCGACCACGTGATCCTCGGCAGCCTGCCGGCCGGCGACGCCTGAGGACGCACGTGGGGCGCCTCCACTGCCGGCGCCCCACACCGCACCTCGGTGCGCGCTACGCCCGCGCGGTCGCGGCCGACCGGCGGCCGAGCGCCGGCAGCCGGTCCAGGCTGCGCGGCATGTACCAGTTCCAGCGGCCGAGCAGCCGCATGGACGCCGGCAGCACGACGCCCCGGATCAGCGTCGCGTCGATCAGCACGGCGGCGGCCAGGCCGACACCGAACTGCTGGAGGTCGATCAGCGAGAGGGTCGCGAAGATCGAGAACACCGCGACCATCACGGCGGCGGCGGCGGTGACGACGCCGGCCGAGCTGCGGATGCCGTGCTCGACGGCGTTGGCATTCGTCATGCCCTTGTCCCAGCCCTCCTTGATCCGGCTCAGGATGAACACGTGGTAGTCCATCGAGAGGCCGAACAGGATCACGAACAGGAACATCGGCAGCCAGGTGACGACGCCGTCCGTCTGCGTCAGCCCGATCCACGTGCCAAGCCCGTGCTGGAAGACGAGCGTGAGCACGCCGTACGCGGCGGCGACCGACATCAGGTTGAGCACGATCGCCTTGATCGGGATCACGATCGACCGGAACGTGACGAGCAGCAGCAGGAACGCCATCGCCAGCACCGCGGCGAACACCAGCGGAGCGTGCGCGGAGAGGTTGGCGCTGTCGTCGACCGTTTCGGCCGTCTGGCCGCCGACGTTCACCGTGGTGTTCGGCAGCGCGCGGAAGGCGGCCGGCACGAGCCGCTCGCGGAGCGTGTTCAACGCGGCCCGCGACGCGGCGTCGGAGCCGTCGCCGGCGAGCGGCAGCCGGACGATGGCCACGGTGCCGTCCTTCGACAGCTCGGTCGTCGAACGGGCCGTGATCGTGCCGCCGGCCAGGGCCCGCTGCTCCAGGTCGGCAATCGCGGCGCGCACCGCGGGCGCAGCCGCGTCGGGCGCCTCGACGACGGCCATCGCGGACGGCTCCTGGGCCGGGAACGCCGCATCGATGCGGTCGTAGGTCTTCAGCACCGGGAAGGCGTCGCGCGAGAGGTCGCCGATGCCCGTCGTCTTGGTGTGCATGCCGAGCGCCGGGAAGGCGAGGGCGGCGAGCACCGCGACGCCGGCCAGCAGCGCGACGAGCGGACGACGCATCACGTGGCCGAGCACGAAGCCCCACACGCGGGAGTCGCGCTCCTCGCGCTTCAGGCGGCGCAGCAGTGGCAGACGGCTGCGGTGGACACGGTCGCCGAGCTTCGCGAGCACGGCCGGCAGCACGGTCAGCGAGCCGAGCACGGCAACCGCGACGACCAGGATCGAGCCGGCGGCCATCGCGGCCGAGTCGGCATCGCCCATGAAGAACAGGCCGGCCAGCGAGGCGACGACGGTGATGCCCGAGACGAGCACCGCGTGCCCGCTGGTGGCCGAGGCGGCCTCGAGCGCGTCGAGCTTGCCGAGGCCGCGGGCGCGTTCCTCCCGCTCGCGCTTGAGGTAGAACATCGAGTAGTCGACGCCGACCGCCATGCCCATCAGCATCATCAGGATGGGCGCGTTGTCGGAGGAGGGGATGACGGCGGACGTGACGGCCACGAGGCCGATCGCGGAGAACACCGAGGTCAGGCCGAGCAGCACCGGGATGCCGGCGGCCAGCAGCGCACCGAACGCCACGACCAGGATGATCAGCGTGATCGGGATGGACAGGAACTCGGCCGACCGGAAGTCGGCGGCGAGCCGGTCGTCGATCGCCTTGCCGGTGGACGCGTCGCCGAACTGCTCGACGCGCACGTCGCGATGGCGGGCGGCGATCGCGGATGTGGCGGCCAGCATCGGAGCGACCTTGGCGGAGGCGTCGTGGGCGTTGCCGCGGATCTCGAACTCGATCATCGCGGAGCGACCGTCATCGGACCGCTGCGGCGCGTTGACGACGGCCACGTCAGAGAGGCGGCCGAGCGTCGACTTCACGTCGGTGGCGACGCCGGCCAGCGCGTCGTCGGAGAGCGGGCCGGTACGGCTCTGGACGAACACCATCTCGCTGCCGGGCGCGTCGTTGAAGCCGGCGGCATCGACGATGCGGGCCGCGCGGCCGGACTCGCCGGTGCCGCGTTGCGCATTGTCGACGGTGGAGGTGCCGACGGCGTTCCCGACGAAGAAGCAGACCGCGACGAACGTCACCCAGCCGAGGATCGCGCGCCAGGGATGGAGCGCGCTCCAGCGGCCGATCCGGTGGGCGAGGTTGCGCGGGGTCGAGCGGGAGCGGAGCATCAGAAGGGGCCTTTCGGGGGCAGTGAGGAGGTCCTGAGATCAAGCTAGGGCGCGCGCCCGCCCACCTCGTCGCTCTCGCGGCTGATGCCGCTAGCCCCTCCGGCGGAACCGCCGTGGCCCTTCCGGCGGTGGATGGTGCATCCATCGACCGCCCAGCTCGGACCGCGCGGCGTGCAGCCGGCCGACCCGGCAGTCCAGCCAGGCCGATGCCGATTGCAAACGGCGCGATCCGCTCAGATCGCATTGGCGATCGTCGTGAGGGTCTGACCCCGAAACGCCCGGCCACGGGGGTCAGACCCCAGAACGCACCGTGCCGG
>JBBQFB010000281.1:0-4339 GCA_038321545.1 Gaiellales bacterium | reverse complement strand
CGGCGGTAGTGCGAGAGGCCGCGCGCGCGGGCGGCGGCGTGCAGCTCGGAGAGCGTTGTCACGTCCGGAAGCCTACGCTGCCTATCCTGCGGCAATGGCAGACCACCCCATCTCCTGGCTCGGAACACCGTCCGTCGACGAAGCATCGGAGCGCACGCGCGCGCTGATCGACAGGGTCACGGAGGCGCGAGGGTTCACGCCGAACGTGTGGCGCTCCCTGGCGCTGGGCGACGACCGGCTCGCAGACGCGTTCGGCTATCTCCTGAAGCTGATGGCCCGCGAGGGGACGCAGCTCGGGCCCCGCGAGAAGGAGCTGATGGCGGTCGTCACGTCGGTCGAGAACCGCTGCCTGTACTGCGTGATCGCCCACGGCGCCGCTCTGGCGCTCGTCAGCGACCGGCTGTTCGCCCGCGAGGTGGCCGTCAACTACCGGCACGTTGCGACGTTGACGCCCCGCGAGCGGGCGCTGTGCGACTTTGCCACGAAGCTGACGGTGGCGTCGTACACCCAGTCGGAGGCCGATCTCGATGCGCTCCGGGCACACGGCCTGGACGACGCGGCCATCCTCGAGGCGATCGAGGTGATCGCGATGTTCAACTACACGAACCGGCTCGCCTCGGCGCTCGGCCTGCAGCCCGATCCGCACTACCTCGACATCGCCTGACAGCTAGAGCACCGCGACGCGGTGGATCACGAGGTCCATCACGGAGCGCACGGCGGCGTCGATGTCGGTCGCCTCGACGACCGGCGTGCCGCTGCGGTCGGCCTCGAGCAGCAGGAAGTCGTGGATCTGACGGATCGCTCCGAACGCCGCCAGGTAGCGCAGCGCCGGGCGCGAGTCGCTCGTGTTCTCGGCCCGCATCAAGAAGTTGGCTCGGTGCTGCTCGGGCGAGGACGAGGACAGCAGCACCTCGACCACGTGGGCGGCCGACAGGTCGTCGATCAGCGGCGTGCCGGGCACGAGGTGGACGCCCTCGATGACGAGCGGGAACCGCTCCTCGATGGCGCGTGAGACCACGTTCCGGAGGCCCGCGCGGACTGTCTCGGCCTGCTGCCAGAAGCCCGCGATGGTGCGGTCGCCACCGGCCCCCACCGGGATCAGGTCGGCCGCCTCGAACGACGACGTATGGATCTGCGGCAGCACCTCCGGCGCGATCACGCCCCGCATCACCTGGCGGACGACGTCGGACGAGACGATGCGCGTGATCCCGAGCCGGTGCGCGACCTGCGTCGCGATGGTCGACTTGCCGGTGCCCGGGGCACCGCCGATCAGCACGATCAGCGGCCGCTCCAGGTGGCGCAGCTCGTGCCAGCGGCGGTAGCGTGAGACGGACTCCTCGCCCTCCTCCCGCTCCAGCACGCCGGCCGCGACGTCGCGCAGCTCCTGCGTCGTCAGCAGCGGCTCGGAGCTGCGGCGCAGCTCGACCTCGACGATCCGTGCGATCCGGTATGCCCGATCGGGTGCGATCCCGCAGGCCATCAGCGACTGCGCCATCAGACCCTTGGAGTACGGGAAGGCGCGATCACCGGAGACGACGAGGCACTGCCGCATGGGCACCAGGGGAGCGTAGATCAGCGTTCGGGGGGACGGATCACGAATTCGTCTCGATCGCCTCGCGCACCACCGCCGCCAACAGGTCGTCGACCGCGCCCGAGCCGTCGTGCGCGGCCGGCTGGTTGGCGAGGAAGATCAGGTCCACCCCGCGCTCGGCGGCCGCCTCGGCGACCACGTCGACCGCCGCGGCCTTCAGCTCGGTCAGGAACACGTCGGCGTCCACGGCGGCGATCGCCGCCCGCAGCGCAGACCGGTCGGCGAGGGCGCCGGAGACCAGCACGACGTCGGCGCCGTGCCGGTCGGTCAGCGCCGTGCGCAGGCCGGCGTGCGCGTCGGCTCGCGATGTGGTGAACACCGCGACCCGGCGGCCGGCAACCGCTGCCGACGGCTGCGGCACGAGCGCGCAGGGCACGACCGGAATGCCCGGCCGCAGCCCGCGGATGCCGTCCTCCAGCGCCGGGCTGCGCCGGTCGCCCACCACCAGCACGGCATCGGCAGCCAGCAACCGGTACGGGCCGAGGTAGCCGAGCACCTCCTCCGGATCGGCCGCGGACGAGGTCACGAGCAGCGTGCGGCCGACCACGACGGGCGGCAGGCACGCGCCGGACCCCTCGAAGATCGTCAGCGCCGGCGCCCGCGATGCCGCCAGCACCGCGCCCTCGGCGACGGTCGAGTGGACGACGTCGCCCGCCAGGCCCGCGCCACAGCGCCGGCAGCCGATCGCGGTCACGCCCGCCAGCAGCGCATCCTCCAGGAAGTCGGAGGCGGCATGCTGACCGGCGCGCGAGCGGGCCAGCAGCGCGAGCACGTCCACGGCGCCGGGAGCGACGAGCTCCGGTGCCGCCGGCCCGCCCCTCCCCATCGCGACGATCACGACCTCTCCCGGGTCGACCAGGCCCCGCGCCACGCGTGCCAGCTGCCCGGCGACCGCCGTCTTGCCGACCCGCTTGCCGGTGCCGGCCACGGCGATCGACGGCAGCGCATAGGGCGCGCGGCGCTCGGGCTCCAGCAGGAGACCGCCGGCCCGGTAGGCGACGCCGGCGTGGAGCGCCACCGCGGCCAGTCGCAGGCGCGATCGCTGGGAGACGACGGGTTCGTCGGAGAGGTCGACCACGAGGTCAGGCCGAACGTCGGCCAGCAGCCGGGCCAGCGCGCCGGGTGCGTCGCCGGCCGCCAGGTCGAGCCGCTCGACGCCGTAGTCACCCGGGGCCGGCTGGCCGCGCAGCTTCTCCGACCCGCCCAGCAGCAGGGCCGCCACGACATCGCCCGTCGCCGCGATGGCGTCGGCGACGACGGGCGGGTAGTGCTCGCCGTCGACGAGCGCTACGACCCTTCGTGCCCCGGCCATTTACGGTGATCGAGCGTCGTGAGCGAGAACTCGAGGATCCGGTCGCGCTCGTGGAACGGGTAGGCGCGCAACACCGCAACCTTGTCGTCGTGGACCTCGACGACGTTGTAGCAGGGCCGACCTTTGCCCCGCGTGCGCAGGGTCGAGACCGTGCCGGCGTTGACGACGAACAGGTCCTCGAGGCGCCAGGCGTGCGGCACGTGCTTGTGGCCGGACAGCACCAGTCGGCAGCCGCTCGCAGCCAGCACCTCGAGGGCGTCGCCGGCGTCGTAGACCACGTTGCGCTCACGCCCGGTGCCCGGAATCGGCAGCAGGTGGTGGTGGAGGATGAAGATCCGCAGGCGCGCCGGCTCGGCGAACTCCTGGCGGATCCAGGGGTAGCGCGAACGTCCCACGACGCCGTGATCCAGGTCGGGCTCCGACGAGTCGATCGCGAGCATGCACACGCCGTCCTTGCGCAGCACCTGCTGGCGCGCGCCGAACTGCTCCTCGAAGTGCACGTAGCCGACGTTCCGCGAGTCGTGGTTACCGGGCACGACGATCATGTCCGGGCACTCGATCCGGTCGAGGTAGGCGCGGGCCTGGACGTACTCCTGGCGGAACCCGAAGGTCGTCAGGTCGCCCGACACGATCACCACGTCCGGCTCGAGGTCGTTCACCTCGATGATCGCCCGGTCCATCAGGCTCGGGACGAAGTACGGCGATCCGCAGTGCAGGTCGGAGATGTGCGCGATCGTGAACGGCCGGGCCACGGGACCGATTCTACTCGGGGCGTTCCAGCGCCTCGATCGCGGCCGCGGCGCGCGACCGCAGCTCGGCGTCGAGGACCGTGAAGTCCTCGTCGGCGATCTTGCCGGTGCGCCGGTCGAGCTCGAGATCCTTCAGCGCCTCGAGCGCCTGGTCGCGATCCTCGCGCAGCCGCACGCGCTCGTCGGCGGCCGCCGTCGGCGGCGCCACCACGTCCTCGGGCGCCGCGGTGTGCAGGAGCGGCCAGCCGATCACGAAGATCGCCGCTACGACGAGCGCTGCCAGCAGGACCATCTCCACGCGGGTGGCGTCAGACCTCGCGGATCACGGTCGCGTCGGCGTACCGCCGGGCGAGACGGCGCGACTCGCGGCCGTCGGGCCATGCCGCGACACCGGCACCGATCACGAACACGATGGCGGCGATCCAGAGCAGGTTGACGAGCGGGTTGATCAGCACCTTCAGCTTCACGGTGCCGTCGGCGCGAGCCGAGTCGAGAATCAGAAACAGGTCCTCGCCGTTGCGCCAGTCGGTGTGGATCGAGACCTCGTTCGAGGTCTGTCCCTCGGCCGGGTACGCGCGCTGGCCCGGCTCGAGCGTACCGATCGACCTGCCGTCCTTCGCGACCCGGACGACGGCGGAGCGTTCCTCGAAATTCGCGCCCGTGTGCCGCGTGACGCCGTCGAAGGCG
>JBBQFB010000280.1:0-4413 GCA_038321545.1 Gaiellales bacterium | reverse complement strand
CGGCACCAAGCGCAGCCTCGCCCAGCGCAGCCCGAAGCAGCTCAACCTCCAAGCCGGCGATGCGCCTCGTCCCGGATGCGGATGGGGTCATCACCTGGCATTTGAGACGCCGCCCTGTCGCCTCCGCGCTTGCGGCTGTTCACGGCCTCCGACGAAGGCCGCACACCGCCGCCGCTGCACCCGCGCACGCCTTGCGTCTGCAATCCGACCCGGCCGCTCGTCCGACCTACGACAGACAAGCCGGCCCGGCGCACCGCTCCGGGCTGCGGCGCAGACCCCACTCATCGCAAGCCGCCGAACGCCTCACCAGCGCTACTCCCAGAACCCAATACCCCACCCAAAATCCGCGGCACCCAACGCAGACCCGCCCAGCGCAGCCCGAAGCAGCTCAGCCCGAACCGGCTCAGCCCGAAGGCTGCGATCCGCCCGCCGCAGCCTCGCCCAGCGCAGCCCGAAGCAGATCAACCCCAAGCCGGCGATCCGCCTCGTCCCGGATCCGGATGAGGTCATCACCTGGCACTTGAGACGTCCCCCTGTCGCCTCCGCGCATGCGGCTGTTCACGGCCACCGACGAAAGCTGCACGCCACCACCGCTGCACCCGCGCACGCCTTGCGTCTGCAATCCGACACGGCCGCTCGTCCGACCTACGACAGACAAGCCGGCCCGGCGCACCGCTCCGGGCTGCGGCGCAGACCCCCACTCATCGCAAGCCGGCGAACGCCTCACCAGCGCTCCACCCAGAACCCAATACCCCACCCGAAATCCGCGGCACCAAACGCAGACCCGCCCAGCGCAGCCCGAAGCAGCGCAGCCCGAAGCAGCTCAGCCCGAAGCAGCTCAGCCCGAAGGCGGCGACGCGCCGCGCCCCGGACCCGGATCGGCTCATCACCTGGCACCTGAAATGTGCAACTCCTACGGATCGCAGGCCCGCCCGGCACACCCGCGGGCGCTCAGCCGCCGGTGAACATCTCGCGCATCAGCTCCAGCACGAGGATGCCGCCCAGCGCCAGGCCGGCGCCCGCGACCCAGCCGGCGGCACGGCGGCGCTCCTGCGGACCGTCGCCGGCGCCGAGCGCCGCGGTCAGATAGGCGCCGCAGCACACGGAGCCCGACGCCCCCGCCGCTTCGAACCACTCGGCGGCGGCCACCCCGTGCGACGTGAGCACCGCCGCGACCGCGGTGGCGCACACCACGAGCGTCGTCACGCAGAACGAGATGTCGAACGTCGACGTGCGCCGCGCGAGTCGCTCCACCGTCGTATCGTGGCGCACGCTAGCCTTCGGCGCAATGCGCGAGATCTCGGCCGCCATGGAGGACTACCTGAAGGCGATCCAGCAGATCGGCGCGACGACCGGCGGGACGGTCACGACGCAGGCGCTGGCGGACCGGCTGAACGTCTCGACCGCATCGGTGACGGGCATGATCAAGAAGCTCGACAGCCTCCGCCTGGTCGAGCACGAGCCGTACCACGGCGTGGTACTGACGCCGCGCGGGACCGCCGCAGCGCTCGAGGTGCTGCGCCACCACCGGCTGCTCGAGCTGTTCCTCGTCGAGCACCTCGGCGTCCCGTGGGAAGAGGTGCACGCCGAGGCGGAGCGTCTCGAGCACCACATCTCGGAGGGACTCGAGGAGCGCATCGCCGCGAAGCTCGGCCAGCCGTCGCACGACCCGCACGGCGACCCGATCCCGGCGCGCGACGGCTCGATCGTCGACATCCCCGCGATCCCGCTCTCGCACTGTCGCGCCGGCTCGTCGGCACGGATCACGCGCGTCTCCGACCGGTCGACCGAGCTGCTCCAGTACCTCGCGGCACGCGGCCTGCGCCCCGGCGCCGACGTGAACGTGACCGAGGTCGACGACCTGGCCGGCGTGATGACCGTCGAGCTGCACGACCGCCGCCACACGCTCTCCCTGGGCGTCGCCTCGCAGATCCTCGTGGAGGCCTAGGCGGTGCGGCTGCTCGTGCTCGGCGGCACGGTCTTCCTCGGCCGCGCCATCGTCGCCGAGGCGCTCGCCCGCGGCCACGAGGTGACCCTCTTCAACCGCGGCACGCATCCGGCGCTCGAGGGCGTCACGTCGCTGCGCGGCGATCGTGCCGGCGGCGAGCTGGGTGCGCTCGCGACCGGCGAGTGGGACAGCGTCATCGATACGTCCGGCTACGTGCCGCGCATCGTGCGCGCGTCGGCGACGCTGCTCGCGCCGCGCATCGGCCACTACTGCTTCGTCTCGTCCGTTTCCGTCTACGCCCCCGGGCCGGCTCCCGACGAGTCATCGCCGGTCGCCACGCTGGAGGATCCGACCGTCGAGGACATCGGCGGCGGCAACTACGGCGCCCTCAAGGCCCTCTGTGAGACGGCCGCCGACGCGGCCACGGACGGTCGTTCGCTCGCGGTGCGGCCGGGCCTGATCGTCGGACCGCACGACCCGACCGGGCGGTTCACGTACTGGCCCCACCGGTTCGCGCGGGGCGGCGACGTGCTGGTGTTCGACCGGCCGGACCGCCCGACGCAGTTCGTCGACGTCCGCGATCTCGCGGCGTGGATGGTGGGTGCCTGCGCGGCGAAGATCACCGGTCCGGTGAACGTGACCGGGTCGTGGACGATGGGCGCACTCGTGGAAGCCTGCCTGGCGCAGGCACCGACCGGGACGCGACCCGTCTGGGTGCCGGAGGACCGGCTCGTGGCCCGCGAGGTGGGCGAGTGGATGGAGCTGCCGCTGTGGATCGCGCCCGACTCGCCCGAAGCGGCGTCGCTCGCGTCGGTCGACTACCGGCGCGCAACGGCGGCCGGCCTCACCCTACGGCCGCTCGCCGATACGGTCCGCGCGACGCTCGCGGACGCGACGCCGGTCGACGGCGTCGGGCTCGCACCCGACCGCGAGCGTGAGCTGCTAACGGACTAGGCGCGCCCGCTCGGCGGCCGGCAGCGCGAACCAGCCCTCGATCTCGGGATCGCGCTCGCCGGCGCCGGACTCGCCGACCGTGAAGCGCCGGACGAGGTCGTGCCACGTGCGGCTGCGCCGGAGCAGCTTGTGCTCGCCACCCCGCACCTCGACGAACGCCAGCCGATCGGACAGCCCCGCCGCGGCGCGCGCGAAGTTGAGCGTGCGGGCCGGGTCGGTGAGCCGGTCGTGGTCTCCGTGGATGAGCAGTACTGTCTTGCCCGCGACCTGTCCGACCGGCTCGCCGTCCGGCAGCCACGGCGCCATCACCACGACGGCGGCCACGTCCGGCTCGCCGGCGAGCCGCAGCGCGACACGCCCGCCCATGGAGTGTCCGACGAGCACGATCGGCGCTCCGGGCCGGTCGCCCCGGACGGCCGCGATCGCAGCCGCCGTGTCGGGCACCGGATCGCCGTCGTTCCAGCCGCGGAACCGGTAGGTCACGAGCTCCGTATCGACGCCGGCATGCTCGAGCGAGCGCTGGAAGGTGCGCATGCGCAGCGACGCGACGCCGTGCGGCGATCCCGGCTTCGTCGACCGCGGCGTACCGCCCGGCAACAGCAGCGCGACGCCGGACGGCGTCACGCGGCAGTGGCGAGCGAGTGGAGGTCGCGCCCGAGCTCGCGAAAGCGGCCAAGCGATCCGCCCAGCCCGCCCCAGGGCTCGGTCAGCACCTTCCAGGCCAGCACCTGGCAGTACCCGGCGGATGGCGATCCGGTCTGGATGCGCTGCGCGAGCTCACGGGCGTATGGCACGTAGTCGGCGCCGTCCGGCTCGCCCAGGCCGAACGGGTCGTGGTCGACGAGCAGGCCGTGCACGCGGCGCGCGAGCGGCTCGCCCGCCAGCTGCAGGGCGCCGTCGCGATCGGCGGGCGCGAGCAGCGCCGGGTTGTTGTTCTCGAGCTCGCGGTACAGCTCGAGCAGCCGACCCAGCTCGCGGCCCAGCGGGACGTACAGCTCGATGCCGCCGGCGTCGCGGGCGCTCGTCCAGCGCCGGACGACCGTCCAGGCGATCGCCGCGCAGTGCACCGAGTCGGGCTCGGCCTCTCGCAGCAGGTCGGCCAGGTCCTCGGCCTCGGCCACGTAGCCGCCTGGCGACTCGCCGGGAGCCGGGTCGTGCCGCTCGAGCAGCGCCAGGATGCCCGCCGCAAACGGATCGGGCGGCTGCTCCGTGGCGACGCTCGTGCCGGCGGCGATCTCGACCGGATCGAGCTCGGTGCGCACGAAGTCGGCCAGCACGACGAGCTCGGCCAGCTCGACGCCCACCGCCGCCAGACGGGCGCGGTGGAGGTTGCCGAAGCGCGTCTCGAGAATGTCGCGGGCGAGCCGCGTGCAGGCTGCCGCGTCGGGCTCGGCGGTCACCAGCGAGTCGGCGATGTCCTCGGCCGCGGAGACGTACCGGAGGTCGTCGCCGAGCGGGTCCTCGGACGGCGCGTCGTCGACGCCGGCCGGGTCGCGGTCGTCGAGGATGGC